>JBOHSI010000143.1:0-21770 GCA_050733055.1 Gemmatimonadales bacterium | reverse complement strand
GCCCGGGTCCGATCTGCGTGCGCTCGCGCGCCTCGCCCGCCGTCCGCGCTACGCGGTTCCGGCAGCGGTCGTGCTCGTCGCCGCCCTCGCCGCCGTCGTGGTGCCGCAACGCACCCGGGCGGCCCGCGAGCGCGCCCTCGCACTGCTGTCGCAGGCCACGCAGCTGGCCGATTCGAACCGATGGGTCGAGGCGTACGAACGGCTGGTGCAGGCGGAGCGCGCGCTGTCCGGCGACAGCAGCGTCGCGCGCCTCATGCCGCGGGTCGCCGATCTCCTCACTGTCACGAGCGAGCCCGCCGGGGCAGAGGTGTACGTGCGGCGGTTCGAGCCTGAAGCGAGCGGCCAACCGGCCGACTCCATCCGGCTCGGCGTCACGCCGATCGTCGACCGTCGACTCGCTCGTGGCGACTACCACGTCGTGGTGGCCAAACAGGGCTACGTCGCGCGTCACGTGCTCGCCACGAGAACCTACGCGCGGGTGCTGAGGCCCAACCCGCCGCGGCTCCCGCCGATCGTGATCGACCTGCGGCTGTTCCCCACCGACTCGGCCCCCCCGGACATGGTCTTCGTCCCCGGAGGCGTCTACCAGCTCGTGGGGCCCGACATGCCCGCGCGACTCGATGCGCCGCTGGACGACTACTTCATCGACCGCTACGAGGTAAGCAACGAGCAGTACAAGGCGTTCGTCACGGCGGGCGGCTACCAGCGCCCCGAGTACTGGCGGGCCAGGCTCGCGACCGCCCCGGCGGGGCGCCTCGCGGACCGAACCGGGATGCCGGGACCTCGCGGGTGGGCCGGGCAGGACTACCCAGCGGGGCGCGGTAGGTATCCCGTAACCGATGTGAGCTGGGACGAAGCCGCCGCGTATTGCGCGTTCGCGCGCAAGAGTTTGCCGACCGTTTTCCAGTGGGAGAAGGCCGCTCGCAACGGCCTGACTGCGTCGGGCGAAGGCGTGATGATGCCCTGGGGACGAGCGGTCTCCGGAGAGCCCACCGGCCTCCGCGCTAATTTCGGGAGTACGGGACCCGCCCCGGTCGACGCGTATCCGTTCGGCATCAGTCCGTTCGGAGCGCACAACCTCGCGGGCAACGTGAAGGAATGGACGGCGAACCCGCTGGGCGCGGGCTACGGAGTCACCGGAGGATCGTGGGCGGATCCTATCTACTTGTATTCCGCCTACGGCGCCGTCGCCCCGACGGCTTCCGCTCCGACGCTGGGGTTCCGCTGCGCCCGCGTCCGCACCGCGGCCGGAGGCGATCAGGGAGGGCTGCGGATCCGCCCCGAACGGCGGACGCCCCGCTACAACCCCGTCGCCGCTGCCGCCTTTCCCGCCCTGCTGGCGCACTACCGGTACGATCGGCGCCCGATGGACACGCAAGTGGCCGAGACCGTCGAAACGCCCGACTGGGTGCGGGAGAAGATCCGGCTTGTCGCCGTGGAGGGCGACACCGCGCTCGTGTATCTCTACCTCCCCAGACTGGCCGCGAAGCCGTTGCAGACGATGGTCTACGTGGCGAGCTCAGGCGCTTTTTTTCAGATCCGCACCGTGCCCGAGGAAGTCGAGTGGGTCGTCGGCCCGAACATCAGGGCCGGCCGGGCCGTCCTCGCGGTCGTGTTCCGCGGGATGGCCGAGCGAGGCTTCGGACCGGGGTGGAACCCTCCGCCATCAAACTCCGTGCGCTTTCGGGACCTCATGGTCCTGCACGCCACTGAAATGCGCCGAGCCATCGACTATCTCGCGACCCGCGACGACATCGACCTGCGCCGGCTGGCGTACGTGGCGGTGAGCTGGGGCGCCGGGTCCCGGTTGCCGTTGGCCGCGGTCGATGACCGCTTCCGTGCGGTCATCCTGGTGGGCGGAGGGATCGACGAGCGGCTGCAACCGACGCTCCCGGAGGCCGCGAACTACAATTTCGCCCCTTTCATTCGTGCGCCTAAACTCCTGCTCAACGGCCGGGACGATGAAGAGCATCCCTGGTTTACGCGCGCCCTGCCGCTGTGGGTCCTGCTGCGCGAGCCCAAGAAGCTCGTGCTCGTGGAGGGAGCAGGTCACGTGCCGCCGCTGGAAGCGCGCGTGCCGGCGATCAACGAATTCCTGGATCAGACGCTCGGGCCAGTCGCCCGACCGAGGTGAAGTGCCTGACTCCTTCACCAACCTCAGGGTCCTGCCGAAAGACATCGAATCGCGCGCGCTCCTGGCGACGATGCGCGGATTCGCGCTCGAGGTCCGGTGTACCTACTGCCACGTCGCTGCACGCGACGATGCGCCGCTCGACTCGATCGACTTCGCCAAGGACGACAAGCGCACCAAGAAGGTGGCGCGCGTGATGCTCGATATGGTGCACCACATCAACCACGAGCACCTGGCCGACGTCCCGGAGCGACCCAGGCCCCTGCTCGAGGTGCGCTGCGCCACGTGCCACCGCGGCGTCGCTCGGCCGCGGCTGCTTGAGGACGATCTGACCCTGGCGCTCGCCGACAGCGGGCTCGACCACACCGTGCGGCGCTACCGCGAGCTGCGCCAGCGCTACTACGGCAGCGGCAGCTACGACTTCGGGGAGGACGTCGTGACGGACGTGGCACTCGCGGAGGCGCGCGGTGGACGTCCAGTGAACGCGATCGGACTGCTGAACCTGAACGCCGAATTTCACCCCGCCTCGGCGCGGATTGCGCTGGCCTTGGGTGACGTGTATCTGCTCAGGGGAGACACCGCGACCGCCATCGCCCAGTTCCGCACGGCCTTGAGCCGCGACTCGACGCTCGGATTCGCGCGGCAGCGCTTGCGGCGGCTGAGCGCGAGCGAGGCGGGCCCGCCGGAGTAGGGTTGCAACGAAGTTGGGCGGGGGGCACCGCCGCCGGCCCGGGCCATCGGCCGGTGAGGTCGCCTGCGGAGCGCCGCAGGCAAGAGAGATGAGCGCGAGAACGAGCTCCCGATAGGTCTTCACATCCCGACCTGCCGGCCGATCTCTCCCTCCCACTGCGCTTGGCGCCGCAGCTCGAGCCCGTGCTCCGTCTCGGCGTCGTAGCGGCGCTGGGTCGCCCTTTCCTCCCGCACGAGCCGCTGCGCCTCGGCCTCGAGCGCCGCGTCGCTGCGCGCGCACGGATTGACGAGCTCGCGGAAATGCCGGCGCATCCGCCGCGCGTACACTTCGGCGATGTTGAAGTGGGTCTGTTCGTGTCTCAGCGTGCGCCGGCTCTCCGCGCTGTCCCGCACGACCTCCGCCTTCACCCACGACTCCCGCGGGTGAAAGGCCGCGATGACGCGGAACTCGAATGCGCGCCCGCGACACTTGCTCGCATAGTAGATCCCGTATCCGGTCCGCGCGACTTCGCGACTGCCTCGCGCGGGGTCGGCCCGAAAATCGCTCCGCCTGAGCCGCCGCGCTGCCGACCACGCGATGGCGTCGTGCGCCGCCAGGTCACGCTGCAGCAGTTGCTCGAGGGAAGGGGACGATGCAGGCGCGGGAGCTGGTGCCGCCGGCCCGCCGGCGGTCTCTCGGGACGCGCTGCAGCCGGCCAGCCCCGCGATCGCGAGGACAGCTCTCGCGAGGGATGTCACGACACGCACCGGCCTTGCGCACACACGACCCGAATCTAACCCCGGGTCCCGCGGCCCCGACTTTGGACGGCAGAATCGGATAGCGCGACCGAGCAACGTCGGCCTAACGTGATGGCACCGATCTTGGAGGGGTGACATCGATGTCGCGTCGCTGGCGTGCGCTGGTGCTCAGCGGGGCTGCCCTGATCGCAGCACTGCGGGCCCCGGCCCAGCAGCCGTCGCCTGACGAGGCGATCCGCGCCCGAATCCTCGCCTTCTACCGTGACGACCGCGCCGACCGCTGGCCCGATATCCTGAGCCACTTCTCGGACGGGAAGGTCACGGCGCGCTGGCCGGCCCCGACGTCCGATCCCGCGTGGACACAGGCCGTGCCGCCGAGCGACGCTGAACGCTGCGCCTCCGCCGCCGGCGGGCCGGCCGCCCGCCTGACGATCGTGGTCGTGGGTCGCTGGGCTCGGGTGTTCGTGACGCACTGCAGCAGCGCGGCCACGGCCGACGAGCTGTGGCTGCTCCGGATCGCCGACGAGTGGAAGATCGCGTGGCTCGCTCGAGGCCGTAAGCACCGTTCAGGTAGACGAGCATGCGCGATCCCCGCCGACATCGAGTTCGACCCCGAGACCATGGTCCAACCGGACGCCTTCGTCGCGCCGCTCGTGGAAAGCCGCCGGCCGCGCGAGTGGACCGACCTTCGGCAGTTGCGTCTCGCCGTCGACGTGCTCTCACCAGCAACCGCCCGCGGTGACCGCAGCGTCAAGCGCAGGCTGTATCAGCGTGTCGGCGTGCCCGAGTACTGAATCGTGGACCTCGAGGCCCAACTGGTGGGGCGCTGGCGCCCTGCGGACGAGCGGCCGGAGGTGCTGACCGAGTCGCTCGGGTGGCAGCCGGATCCGGCCGTCGCTCCGCTCGTGATCGACCTGCCGGGGTTCTTCAGGAAGGCCTGGCCGAGCAGTAGTTCCTGAGGGGGACCACTGGTGGGCTCTGCCGCGACGGGCGCGCGTCGCCTTTCACTTTTCCAGCTTGTATTCGCCCACGCACTCCCACGCACCACTGCCATCCGGGTTCCCCGTGCCCCTGCACGTTCCCTTTCCTTTGACGTCTTTGAGCTTGCCGGTGCCACCAACAAGCTTCCATTCCCATTCTGTGCTCGGTGGCATGCCGGCTTTCAGGGTCGCCTTGCCCTCATAGCGGTATCGGGCCGTGTCCCCGTTGGCCATCTCGTCCAGAAAGTAGCCATGGAACCGCGAGCCCTTGTCGCTCAGCTCATCGAACTGCACAGCGGTACCCCCCTTGGACTGGATGCCCGCGATCTCGAATGGCTTGCTCCAGGTACACTTGACCTTGCCGATCGAGAAAGCATGCTGCGGGCGATCCCCGACGTCGACCTGATGCGCGGGATCAGGCTTCGCACACTGTCCGGCGCCGGACAACTTGGTCTGCGCTCCGGCCACGGGAGCAACCAGGCACAGCAATCCGAGGCTGAGCCAAACGCGTCGCATGTTCGCCTCCCTCCGGTTCGAACGATGAAACCTACGAATCTGCATCGAGCCGCCCGTCAGCTCAGCTTGGCGGCGCCACCGAGCCAGGGGTCCTAGGCGCCCGGTGCGTCAGCGCCGCCGGCGCCCTCGGCGGCGAGCGGGCACCGGCAGAGTGGCCCGGTCGGGTGCCGCCTTGGCGAGGTGACCGAAGAGATCTTCGCGCACTGCGGGATCCCGCAGCTTCCAGACGACCCCGTCGGTGAAGTAGTGGTGGATATTGAAGAACGTGCTGATCGCGAACCCCACGACCTGGCCCGGCCGTGTCCCCAGCCAGTCGGTCACCACCGCCATCGCCCCCAAAGGCAGCGCGATGGCCGCCATGACCGAGCCGACGAGCAGCACGACCAGGTAGGCCGCAATGTGCATCGCAACCAGCTCGCGCGCAGTGCCCTCCGGTGTTTCTCGCCGAGTGCGATTCACCTCGACGCGCAGCGGGAAGATGAGATACTGCAGCGCGTGCGCGATCTGCACGATGAAGAGTGCCGGCAGGCCCACCCGGGCCATGGCCGCGTACCAGACGAAAATGGCGACCCAGGGAATCCACGCGCGGAACGGCGCAAAGCGGCCGGTTCAGGCCTTGTGCAACGAGAACCCGTCAGGCCCATCGCCAGCGCGACGGCCGTGAGGAGGGTGAGCCCCTCGTAGACCGGCGTAAGATCGAAGTAATCGCGATACCCGAAATGGAAGAACCAGACCACGTGCCACGCCATCAGGATGTACAGCGATCCGCGCACCAGGCGCCGCTCGAGCGGGTTGAACGAAGCGCCGTCGAGATAGGTGAATGTCACGATCATTCCCCACGCCTGGCCGGTGTAATGCAAGGCCAGGTACGTACTCGAGATGGTGAGCAGCGCGGAGACGGGAGCATCGGTCCACCGGCTGGCGACGACCGCCGCGATGCAACAGCTCAACAGGAGGATGGGAACATAGACCGCGGCCCAGGGGTGTGCCCGTATACTGGCGCGAGTCTGGTAGACCATGCGGTACGACGCGAGAAAATGTGGCATGTTGACCAGCGCGCCCAGCCACGCCTGCACTCCGGCACTAAGCAGCAGCAGATCGCTCCGGCCGAGCACCAGCAAGGGCACCAGGACCAGCAGCGACAAGCCGCCGGTGCAGAGCGCGTCCACGACCGGAGAGATGATCGCGGCGCGGGGCGAGGCGGCCAGTGTGATCGCGCCGGGCGACCCGGACGCAGCGCGCGCGGTCACCGAGCAAGCCTTGGCAGGAGAAGGAGCACGCGTGGAATATCGGTGTTGTGTCGCCGCGCCGGAAACGCCGCCGCCCCCCTTCGCGGTTACGACCCTTAGGGGACCAGTCCCAGGGTGGCGAGTGCGACCACACAACCCTTCTTGCCCGGCGGCTGCTGACTCGACACCTCGATCCCGACGGCGGACCAACCTTGGCGCACCGCCTGCTGCTCCGGGCCGCCGTCTCCGTACAGCGTGCCCGCGACGCGGAAGCTGAGGCTCGCGGCGCGCTGGAAGTCCGCGACCGCGCCGAGGTCCGGATGCGCCAGCGTCTGGTACCAGATCCGCCCCGCCTTCTCCCACGCGGAACCGCCCATCGCCAGGGCGGTGCGGTAGAACGCGTGGTTCGGGATGCCCGAATTGATGTGCACCCCACCGTTGTCGTGGGTGACGTTCTGATAGTCCCGCATGTGGGCGGGCTGCGGGTCTTTGCCGAGCACGGGGTCGTCGTATGCCGTGCCGGGCGCCTTGAGCGAGCGGATTGCTTCGCCCCGCACATTGCGCGTGAACAGCCCCGACCCCACCAGCCAGTCCGCCTGGGCCGCGGTCTGGTTGAACCGTCGCTGCTTCACCAGCACCCCGAAGACGTCGGCGAACGACTCGTTCAAGGCGCCCGGCTGGTCCTGGTAGGCGAGCCCTGCGGTGAACTGCACCACGCCGTGCGTCAGCTCGTGCCCGATGATCTCTAGCGACACCGTGAAGCGATTGAACAACCGCTCGGCTTCGGGAAGGTCCTCGTCGCCGTCCCCGTACACCATCTGTTGGCCGTTCCAGAACGCGTTGTCGTAGCTCTGGCCGTAGTGGACCGTGGAATCGAGCCGCATCCCATTGTCGTCGAGCGAGGTCCGGCTGTAGACCTGGTGGTAGAGATCGTAGGTGTGCCCGGAGCCGTCGTACGCCTCGTCCACGGCGGCGTCGCCCGTGGCGGGAGCGCCCTCGACACGGCGCTGTCGCCCGGGCAGCTGCGTTCGCTGCTCTCCGTCGAACACGACCCGCGACTTGCCCGGCGCCTGGACCCGGGTGGCCGCGGTGCGGCCCTCGACGATGGCGCGCCGCTCGGCCCGGTGCCGATCGGACGCCTCGATGCTGCGCCGGGCCAGCTCCCGCTGCCGCGCGGTCCCCTTCTCCGCGATGGAGCTGAGGATATGGGGCGGGAGAATGCTGCACCACGCATGGGAGAGGGACACGTCGTGCCTCCTTTCGGGGCGGAGCGGTTACGGCGCGCCGCCGCGGCGCGAGCGCCGGGCGGCTTGGTGCAACCACGCGAGGAGCGGCTGCAACGCCGGCGGGGCTGCGGCATCGGTCGTCTCGACCGTGTGCCGCCGACCTTCGGTCTCGATGGTGACGCGATAGACGAATTGATCGGCTCCACCCGACGGCCCCGAGCTCGCAGGCAGATCGAAGAAGCCGGCCCGGTCGACCAGCTGCTTCAGCTCGCTCGCCTCCGCGTCGGGCAGAGTGTCGGAGTTGATGGCAGCCGTGACACGCATGCCGGCCACACCGCCGGAGCGCTCAAAGGAAATGTTCATAGTCGCTCCGTCGCTGCCGGCGCAGGCGCCGACCAGGCACCAGCAGACGACGACTCGGAGAACCCTCGCCGCCGGATGTCTAGAGCGCGGACGCGGGCACTGCTCCACTGCGAGGCCTCGGACACGGGTCGGCTAAGATAGGTGCCCGGCGTCACACGTCTAGCCCTCGCGACCCTGGGCGGCTTCCGCCCTCCGCCTGATCGCCCGCAACCACATCCTGCGGATCAGCGCGCTCCCGGGATGGATCACGAACCAGTACGCGCCGAACCGCCACCGGGTGCGGGCGCCCGTCGCGTGCACCCGCGTCTCGGTCGTCATGACGCACCCGGCGGAGCCCGTGGGCTCGATCAGAAAGTTCATCGTGGCCTTCGCATACCCTGGACCGCCCAGGACGCGGTACTCCTCGGCGCTCGCGGGCCGCCGGCGGCCCGGGGGGCGATCACGACCGTCCCGACCACGACCTCGCGATTCGGCTCGTCCGCGAGCAGTAAGAACCCCGTCCGCGCAGCCACGTCGAGGACGGGAAGGTGCGGCGGCGGGTGCAGGATACTCGGGGGACCAGATCGGCCGAAGCGCCGCAGCCACGTGAGTACCCGAAACAACGGGATCTCGCTCGCGGTCACCGCTCGCGCGGCGCGATACGCCTGGTCGGGCGTCGCCCGCACGGCGATCCGGTGGACCTCGCGGAACTGCCACACCGGGGCGAACTCGTCGAGCCGGGTCATCACGTTAGCTCACTTGCTTCGCATCCCGCGCCCACCCTATGCTACACGGCCCATGACGTTCTCCCAGGCGCTGCTCGGGTTGCTCCTCACCCCGCTCCTCGCCACGCCCGTTGCGCGGGCCGCACCGGCCCAACGGATCCCCGCGAGCCACCACGGCTCGGTCACGCAACGCGTCAGCTCGACCGAGATCGCCGTCTCCTACAGCCGCCCCGTGGCGCGCGGGCGGCGCCTGTTCGGCGACGTCGTGCGCTGGGGACACGTCTGGAACCCGGGCGCGGATTCGGCCACCACCATCGCGTTCAGCCGCGACGTCACGGTCGCGGGGCATGCCGTCGCGGCGGGCCGCTACACCCTCTGGGCCATCCCCGAAAAGCCGCCCAAGCCCTGGACGCTGATCTTGAGCCGCGCCGTGGAGGTGTGGCACACGCCGTATCCCGGAGCAAAGCTCGACGCGCTGCGGATCACCGTCGCCCCGGAGCAAGGAGAAGGGGCCCACATGGAAGTGCTCGCCTTCTACTTCCCGATCGTCGCCGCCGACTCGACTGTGCTGCGGCTGCACTGGGGCAGCACGATCGTCCCCATCACCATCCGAACCGCAGTAGGGACACGATGATCCCCACGGCTTCCCGGCCCGCTCGCCCGGCACGCCGACCCGGGCTAGCTGGCGCGCGCCGCTTACAGCTACTCCCACATCCCGCTGGTCGCGGGGATCATCGTCGCGGCCGTCGGCGACGAGCTGCTGCTCGCGCGACGGGGCACGTCGAGACCGCAACCCTCGCCGCGATGCTCGGCGGGCCGGCGCTGTTCCTCGCGGGCAGCGCGCTCTTCAACCGGATGATCTGCGGCGCATACCCGCGATCTCACTGGGTGGGACTGGCACTCCTCGCGGCCGGCGTCTCCCTCGCGCCGGCGGCCCCGCCTCTGGCACTGGGCGCGGCGACCACCCTGGTGCTCACGCTCGTCGGCGCCTGGGAGACCCGCGCCTCAGCCGCCCGGCGACGGGAGGGGGTCTAGTCACTGCGCTCGAGACGTGCACGGTGCGCTCAGACCGCCGCGCCCTCCGCCCTCGTCACCTCGAGCTCCATCTCGTCGAGCAGCATGCTTCCGCCCGCGTCCAGGCCGAAGCGCCGGTCCACACGGGTGAGAATCAGCCGGTCCCGCGCCCGGGTCATCCCGACGTACAGCAGCCGGCGCGCCTCCTGGATCTCGTCCTCCCGATCTTCCCGCATGGCGTGGTAGCCGGGAAGCTGGAAGTCCTCCACGCCCACCACATACACGCGCGAGAACTCGAGACCCTTGGTCGAGTGCAGGGTGAAGAGGTTCACCCGGTCGGGGTCGGCCGCGACGCCTTCGGAAGTCGAGAGGGCGACGCGCTCCAGCAGGTGGGCCACGCTCTCATCCAGGCTCGACGCCGCATCACCGTCCATCAAGGCGCGCAGGCGCGCCACGGCGGCCGGATACCGCTGCTCGGGGTCCGGCTGCGCGCGCAGCCGGGCCATGAGGGCCTTCCCGCCCAATCGCTCGATGACCTCTTCCACCGTGGGTGACTCGGCGTGCGTGCGCTCGCGCGCGCTCGCGTACGACTCGAGACACTGGCTATAGCGCCCGAGGGCGTAGAAGCGGGCCAGATCGAACAGCATCCCCGCTTCGCCGCTCGCCCGCCCACCCGTCTCGAGCGCCAGCGCCAAACCGAGGTGGTCGAGCAGGTTCACGAGCACCGCCTTCCGCCCGCGCACGGTCCGCTCTCGCTCGAGCTCCTGATACACGCGCGCGAGGGTGAGCGCGTCGTCCAGCGCGCGGTGCGCGCGCCCCGTATCGATTGCGTAGCGGGCCGCGAGGTCCTCCAGCTTCGCACTGCCGGGCGACAACGACCGGGCGAGCGGCAGCGTGTCGTAGAAGGTCAGGCTCTCCACGCCCGCCATTCCCGCGGCGAGCCGGCGCAACACGGGTACGTCGAACCTGAGACCGTTGTGGGCGACCACGAGGTCATCGCCCACGAACGCCCGAAACGCGGGCCACACCTCGGCGAACCGCGGCGCGTCCCGCAGATCGCCGTCCGAGTAGCCATGCGTCTTGGTGGCGCCGGGCGAGACGGCGCGCGACGGCCGCACCAGCGTGTGGAACCGATCCACGATCTCACCGTCCACGACCCTCGCGGCACCGATCTCGACCACCTCGCACAGCGCGGGGTCCTGCTCCGTGGTCTCGAGATCGAAGGTGACGTATCTCCGGAGTGCGGTGCCGAGGTCCCGGGCGTGGACGAGCTGCAGCGCCTTGAACAGTGTGAACGCGAGCCCGGCGTCGCCTCCATCCTCCGCTGTGAGGAGCAGGTGGTCGTCCGCGGACTCACCGCCGAACCCCGCGGACGGGAGGTGCCGCACGCCCGCGGCCGCGAGCATCGCCCGCAGCGCGAGCTCGAGGCCGCTCTGCGGCTCGATCACGATCGGCCGCTCCCGGGTGATCGCCTCCTCCAGCCGAGCCGCGAGCCGCACGGCGTCCGGGAGCTCGGCCGGGTCCGTCACCTCGTCGTGCCGCTCTTCCAGCGCGTTGCGGTAGGGGCCGATGCTCTGGGACAAGAGCTCCTCCACCAGCGCCGGCAGCGAGTGGTGCGCGCGCGCCACGGCGGCGAGGTTCTCTACCTGGTACACGAACCGCCACAGCTTCCGCGTGTCCGGGTCGTTCGAGGGGCGCCGCCGGGCGAGGCTGCGCACCACGCCGAGGAAGTCGCCCGCGTCCGCGGCAGCGGCTCCCTGCACCTCTTGCAGCAGGTGCTCTGAGAAGACGAGCTGGGCGAAAGCTTCGAGCGCCAGAGGGTCGCTCGGGTCTCGGATCACGCGCAGCGCGGCGATCACGTAGCCCACCACTTCGTCCTCGGCAATGGAGCGGCCGCGAGCCAGCCGGCAGGGAAGTCCCGCGCGCACCAGGCGACTCTCGAGGTACTCCCCCACGCGGTGCTGGCGGTAGAGGATGGCGTAGTCTCCCCAGGCGAGGCCGGAGGCCTCGTGGTCGGCCCGCAGGTCGCTCAAGAGCCACGACGCCTCGGCGTGCTCGTCCGGAAACGCGTAGGCCACGACATCGTGCTCCGACTCCCGCTCGGCCGTCAGCTCCTTCTCGAACAGCTGAGGGTTCCTGGCGAGCACGCGGCGCGCGGCCGTGAAGATCCGGCGCGAGCAGCGGCAGTTCCGGTCCAGCACGACGGGCCGCGCGATCCCGAAGTCTTCCCGGAACCGCGCCAGCACCCGTGGGTCCGCGCCGGTCCAGGAGAAGATCGACTGCTCGTCGTCGCCCACGGCGAACAAGCTGCGATTCGGGGCGGCAAGATATTTGAGGATTTCGTACTGGGCGGGGTTCAGGTCCTGGAACTCGTCCACCAGCAGGTGGTCCCACCTGCGTGCGACTCTTTCCCTGGTGTCGGGCCGCTGGCGGAACAATTCGGCGGTCCTCGCGATGAGGTCGTCGAAATCGAGCATCTTGCGCCGCGCCAGGTAGGCGGCGTAGTCCTGGTACAGCGCCTCGAGCTCCGAATCGAAGCGGTAACCCAGCAAACGCCGTCGGCCGAACAGCGTGAGCACCTCCCGCCGTCGCCGCGGGTGGACCTTGAGGCGGCCGAGCACGATCAACTGGTATGCCTCATCGGCCACGCCGAATCCCTGCTCGAGCCCAGCGGCCGCGGCGTGCTCACGCAGGATGCCCAGGCACAACGCGTGCAGCGTCCCGCGCGTCACCTCCTCCGCGCGGTGCCCGATCGTGCGCGTGAGGCGCAGCGCGATCTCCTCGGCGGCCTTGTTGGTAAACGTCACGGCGCAGATCCGCGCCGGCTGGAAGCCGAGGGCCGTGATCAAGTGGTTGACCCGGGCGATGAGGCAGAAGGTCTTGCCCGCGCCGGGCCCGGCTACGACGAGCACCGGGCCGAGCGGGGCCTCGATCGCGAGGCGCTGCTGGGGGAGGGGGGTGAAGTCCATGTGACTCGAAATGTCGTACGCGCGGCTCGCCGGCGCGACGTAGCTTTAGAGCGTCTTCCCGAAGCCTCGGAGACCGCGTCATGCGCACCAGCCCGATCGTCAGTCTGCTGTGCTTCGTCGTCGCGCCGGTGGCCGCCCAGGCCCCGGAGCGGCCCCGGCCCCGGCCCTATCCCGTGTTCGAGACGCCCGCATTCCAGCAGGCGGTGGAACGTGGGACTCGGACCCGCACCGGTCGCCCCGGCTCCGATTACTGGCAGCAGTGGACCGAGTACCGGCTCGAGGCCGAGCTCGATCCCAAGAGCCACCGGCTCACGGGCCGCGGCACGGTGCGCTACTTCAACCGCTCGCCGGACACGCTGCGCGTGGTGTATGTGCATCTCTACCAGAACCTGTTCGCGCCGCGCGCACCGCGAAACGACGAGGTTCCGGTCACCGCCGGCTTGGAGCTCGAGCGCGTGGCGGCGCAGGGGCAGACGCTCGCGCAACGCGAGCCGTCTGACACCGCCTCGGGCTACGCCGTGAACGCGACCATCATGCGCATTCGACCGCGGGCGCCGCTGCCACCCGGCGGCACTGTCGATCTCGAGTTCGCGTGGGCGTTCACGGTCCCGGAAGACGGCGCCCCCCGGATGGGGCGCGACAGCGCCGTGTACTACCTCGCCTACTGGTATCCCCAGATCGCGGTCTACGACGACCTGAACCGCTGGCAGATCGACCCCTACATGGGCAACGCCGAGTTCTACATGGGCTACGGCGACTACGACGTGGCGATCACCGTGCCCGCCGGCTGGCTCGTGGCCGCGACGGGAACGCTCGTGAACGCCGAAGAGGTGCTGTCGACGTCCGTGCAGGAGCGGCTGGCGCTGGCGCGTTCCGCGGACACGGTCGTGCATGTCGTGACGGCCGGGGAAAGAGGAAAGGGGAAAGGCAAGGCGACGCTCACCGGCCGGCGGGGGAAGCTCACCTGGCGGTACTGGGCGCACAACGTGCGCGACGTCGCCTGGGGGACCTCGGACCGGTATGTCTGGGACGCCACCCGCGCCGTCGTGGGTGACAAGCCCGACACCTCCGCCATCTACACGCTCTATCGGCCCACGGCGCGCACCTGGGATCAGTCGGCGCGCTACGCGCGACACTCGGTCGACTTCCTGTCGCGGTTCCTGTGGCCGTATCCCTACCCCCACATGACCGCGGTGGATGGAATCGCGTCCTGCGGCGGCATGGAGTATCCGATGATGACCTGCATCGGCCGCGCCCGGGACACGCTCGGTCTCTACAGCGTGACGGTCCACGAGATCGCCCACATGTGGTTCCCGATGCAGGTCGGCTCCGACGAAAAACGCCACTCGTGGCAGGACGAGGGGCTCACGCGGTTCAACCAGGCCGAGGGGATGCGGGAGTTCTTCAACGGGTACGACCGGTTCCGCCAGTCGCGCCAGGGGTACTTCGGCGCGGTGCGCGGCGGCTGGGAGGTCGAGCTGATGCGTCACGGCGATCTCTATCCCTACGGCAGCGGGGCCTTCGGGGTCGCGAGCTACGACAAGATGGCCACGAACCTGGTGATGCTGCGCGCGCTACTGGGCGAGGAGACGTTCCTGCGGGCATACCGCGAGTACGGGCGCCGCTGGCTCAACAAGCATCCCTCGCCCTACGACTTCTGGAACGCGTTCGAGGATGTGGCGGGGCGCGATCTCGCATGGTTCTGGCGGACGTGGTGGTTCGAGACGTGGGCGCTGGACCAGGCGATCGCCGCCGTGCGCCCGGCGGGTGATTCAGTCGAGATCGAGATCGAGGATCGCGGCCTCGCGCCGATGCCCGTCCGACTCGCCGTCACCCGGGCGGACCACAGCGTCCAGTGGCTCGAAGTCCCCGTGGAGGTCTGGCTCGCGGGCGCACGGCGCCACGTCGTGCGGGTGGCCGCGCGGCCCGAGGTGACGGAGGTCGTGATCGATCCGAAGGAAGGCTTTGCGGATGTGGACCGGACGAATCAGGCGTGGAGGCGAGAGGCGGCGAGCCACTAAGCCTCAGCGCCTCTCCTAGGCCGGCAGCTTCACGATGGTCAGCCCGAGACTTGCAACCGAGCGAACCGCTTGAGCGAGCCGCGCGAAATCAACGGGCTTGGTCAGGAAAGCATCCGCCTGCAGCGCCTCCAGGTCCGCGTGCTCCGCGTCGGTCGCGGTCAGGATCACGACCGGAATGTCGCGCAGCTGCCGATCGTGCCGGATCTCGTGAAGCACCTCGCGCCCGTCCTTGTTGGGGAGGTTGAGGTCGAGCAGCACGACGTCGGGCGGCCCGACCCCCTGAAACGGGGCCTCGCCCCGGAGAAACGCGAGAGCCTCCAGACCGTCGCCCACGACGGATATCCGATTCAGGAGCTTGGCCCGCTGCAAGGCTCGGCGGGCGAGCTCGACGTCCTCCGGGTTGTCCTCCACGAGCAGGATCTCGATCGGTCGTGGCTCGGAGACACGCTTCATGAGCTCGCCGCTCGGCGAGGGCTTGCGGTCTCGACTCTCTGCTTCTCTCCTGCGTTTCTCTTGATACAGCGCCCGGTCGGCCGTTCGTAGCAGGGTGGCGACCGAGGCCACGCTCGCCGCCCCGCGCTGGGCGAACCCGAGGCTGATCGCGATGCGATAGCGCCGCCGCGCTCGGCGGTTGAACTGGTGCAGCTGGTCGTTCAATCGTTGCCTCAGAACCTCGACGCTGTTGGGCTCCGCACTGCGCACCAGTACCGCAAACTCGTCGCCCCCGATCCGCGCAATCAAGTCCGAGCCCCGGAACGTTCGCTGCAGAATGCCGCTCACGTCGCGCAGCGCCTGGTCGCCTTCCGCGTGTCCCAATGTGTCGTTGATGCGCTTCAGGTCGTCGAGGTCGCCGAACGCCAACAACAGGATCCGCTTGTTGCGCCGCGCGATGCGGACGTCCTGGGTCGCGAGCGTCACGAACCCCCGGCGGTTGTGGAGGCCGGTCAGCTCGTCCAGCAGCGAGAGGTGCCGGAGGTCGCTGCGCACCCTGTGGCGCTCGATGGCATAGCGGACGGCGTGCACGAGCACTGCGCTGTCCAACCGGCCTTTGACCAGGAAGTCCTCGGCGCCGGCTCTCACCGCCTGCACCCCGAGCCGGTCATCCTCGACGGCAGACAGTACCAGCAACGGGGCCGGTGGGCCCGCCGCCGACAGCTCCGCCACGGCCTCGAGGCCGCGCGGGAGCGCCAAATCGAGCAACGCGGCGTCGACATCGCCCCGGCTCAGGCGCTCGATGGCCGCCCGGGGTTCGTCGACCGTCTCCAGCTCGAAGCGGTCGGCGGGCGAGGCTTCGAGAAGCTCCTGCAGCAGCCGGACATCGTCGCTGTGTTCGCCAACGAACAGCACGACTCCGGGGCGCGTGCGCGGGAGCTCCGTGCGCCGCCGCCCAGCACCCTGGCGACGCTGGACCGGCTGCCGTCGCTCGATGGCGCGACGCGCCTCCCGGTGAACCGACACGACATCGAGCCGCCGCTCGCCGACGCGCCGGTCGAGTCCGGTGCGACGAGGCGGCGACACCCGCTGGTCGCGCTGGGCGTCATGATTCGGCGGCCGGGTTTTCATCGCGCCCGGGCGCTGCGGGCGTGGCGTGGCACCATGTAAGAAGATCGATTACTGGCGGCAAAACGCATAGGGTGTTTTTGCGGCATGGATGGGCGAAAATGCGGCAGGCCCCGGACCCGCTCGTTACGCCGCCCGCGTGGCCTAACCGCTTGACCGAGAATGAACTAGGCTCACCCGGAGGGCGTGCCTGACACCGCTGCGCCACCGCTCCGTAGGGTTTTCATCCCCCAACCCTGAGCCTCAACCATGGCGAAGCCCCTCCTCCAACTCGCCGCCGTCGGCATCGTCGGCGTCGCCCTGTGGAAAGTGTTCACCGTCTTCATGCTGCCCCTGCTCGGGTTCCTGCTCAAGATCGCGGTGCTCGTGGCATTCGCGTTGTTCCTCGTGTGGTTGTTCCGCAAGCGCGACGACGACACGCGAACCGATGGCAAGACCGCCACGTCCCCTCCGCCCGCCGCTTGATCGCCCGCAACGCAAGCCCAGAGGGCGGCCCAAGATGCCACAGGGACGGCCCCCGGGGTATATAGAGTTGCGCCCCGACCTCCGACTCAGGAGTTCCCATGAGCCGTCGAGTTCACGATGAGAGGCGGGTATGCAGCGTCGCATTGTCGTGATCCGGAGCCATGAGCCCCTGCGCGAAGGATGGCGCAAGCGGTCGTTCGGGCCGGCCGGGCCGCTCCTCGATGACAGGGTCAAGGTCGCGGGCGTGCGATTCGACGAGGCCTATCACCCGGTCTGCATACTGCGCCGCATCGGTCTCGGGACCGCTGCCCCGGCGGCGAGCGGCTTCAACTACGGCGGCGTCCGGGCGGCGGACACCTACGCGGTGCGGGTGGAAATCGACGACGAGGACGCCGTCGAGCGCCTGCGTCGGGACCGCCGCGCCGAGCTCGTCGGAGTGTTCGCCGACCCCGCCGTCTCGCCGTTCCCATCCTCCTATTGCGGCGACTCCCCGATCGGTGACACGCAGGACGTGGCCCGGCGGCTCGGCGTCCCGGCGCTGCGCCGGGCCGGACTGACCGGCCGGGGCGTCCACGTCGCGGTGGTCGACACGGGGATCGACGGCTCGCGCATCCCGGTCGCGGGTGGCTGGGCCCCGACCCCCGGCTACGTGCCGGGCTCGAGCGCCCCGAACCACGGCACCATGGTGGCGTTCGACGTCCGGATCGCAGCCCCCGACGCGCAGATCTTCGACTACGCGCTCCTCCAGTCCCAAGCGGGGACGTGGGCCGCGTTTCTCTCCGACGGCATCGCCGCCTTCGCGGACCTGGCGGAGCGGGTGAGCGCCGCGCCGGGCCGTTGGGTAGTCAACAACAGCTGGGGGCTGTTCGACCGCTCGAACGACGCACCGATCGGTTCGCCGGATAACTACAGTGCCAATCCCGAGCACCCGTTCAACCAGATCACCGGCGCCCTCGTCGCGGCGGGAGCGGACGTGTTCTTCGCGGCGGGGAACTGCGGGGCCGACTGCGCCGACGGGAGGTGCGGCGCTGGCGATACGGGCCCCGGGGCCAGCCTCCACGGCGCGAACTCCCACCCCGAGGTCGTCACCGTAGCCGCGGTCACCGTCACGGACCGGCGCCTGGGCTATTCGTCGCAGGGGCCGGGTGCGCTCTACTCGCGCAAGCCCGACGTCGCAGGCTTCAGTCACTTCGCGGGGTCAGGCATCTACCCCGCCGACGGAGGCACCTCGGCGGCGAGTCCGATCGCCGCCGGCGTGGCGGCCGCGCTCCGCCAGCGCTTCGCCACCGACCGACTGGCGCCGGCGCAGCTCAAGGGCCTGCTGCAGCGGACTGCGCGAGACCTGCACGGTGTCGGCTGGGACTACGACCTTGGCTACGGCGTGATCGATGCTGCGGCGGCGCTGAAGGCGCTCGGGCGGAAACGAGTGAAAGCGACGGCGTAGCCCGCCGTCAGGAAGCCGGCTCCTGGACGGCGTCCGCGAAGAAGCGCACCCCGGGAATCTGCTCGGCCCGCGCGCGCGCGTCGGGCGAGGCCATACCGCGGACGACGTAGCGACCGAGCTGGGGATTGATGGGGATCGGGCCGTAGTCTGGGTCCAACGCGACTCCCGCCCCCCCGAGCAGGGCCCGCATCGTTGCCATATCGACCCGCTCGCCGGGCCGGTCCACCTGGATGATGTAGCGCGTCGCGGGTGACATGGCCGTCGAGAGAGTAGGAGCCCGCGACCCGTCGTGCAAGTGGCCCGACGAGCAGTAGGCCGAGCCGCCCCTCGTCCGTGGCAGCTCTACCACACTTCAGCCAGCGCCGGGATGCTGCGCCCCGAACGGATTCGAGCTGATCAAAAAGGCTAACCCCTTGCGGGGAATCGAGCTGTGTTGCTGCCGAACGGAGGCATGGCGGGTGCAGCAGTACGTTCATGCCCTAGTTGGAGGTGGCATATGGAAGCCCGCATCACGGCGATGTCGCAGCAGTTCAAGCTCAAGCAGCGGATGGAAGAAGCCCAGGTTTCGCACGGCCAAACGGTCAGGGCTGACCTGACGAATGTCAGAGTTGGCGCTCTGGTGGGCAGCACGGACGGCCAGGCGTTCTTTTGCACCATGGGCCCGATTCGGGTCAGGAGGGTCCTGAGTCCGGGGGATCACCTCCCCTTGCCGACCGACGTGAGGCTGGAGGGCCTGAACGTTCCCGCCCCGGGAACGTACGATATCGTCAACGCCCTGGTCTCGTCGAACGGTGATATCCGGCTCGTCGTGGACGACAGGACGTGGATCTTTCCCGTGGTTCGGAGAGCGGCTGGGATCACTGTCTAACGCAATGTAGTTCGCAAAGGGTGCCGGGGTCTGAAGTGACCTGGCACCCTTTGCGCTTCCCGTCCGGCCAGCCCGTCTCTTGCCCACCAACGGCCAACGGCCGACGGCTATCCGCTATATTGCGACCCCGACCCTCAGGCACCGCATGACGCTGCCCGACGTGCTGCCCGATGACTCCTGGGCTGTCGACGAGCGTTCCCTCCAGGCGTTCGCCGAAAAGCTCAAGCAACCCCCCGCCGGCCGCGCCTGGTATGAGCTGCGGCGCGACGCGGAGCGCATCGCCCTCGTTCCCGGCTTCGACCGGCTGATCACCCTCGACGCCAACGCCATCAAGGAGCAGCCCCACCAGATCGACGTCGCCCAGCGGGTGCTGCGCCACATGGGCGGCCGCGCCATCCTGGCGGACGAAGTGGGCCTCGGGAAGACGATCGAGGCGAGCATCATCTACAAGGAGCTGGCGATCCGCGGGCTCGCCCGTCGCGTGCTGATCCTGACGCCGGCCTCCCTCGTCGGCCAGTGGCAGGGGGAGCTCGAGGAGAAATTCTTCGAGCGCTTCGACACGCCGACCGCCCCCGACGACTGGCACCGCGTCACGAAGGCGATCGTGTCGCACGACCGGGCGCGCGCGCGCCGGCACGCCGAAGAGATCCTGCGGCACCGCTGGGACCTCGTGATCGTGGACGAGGCGCACAAGGTGAAGAGCCACCGCGGCGCGACGTATCGGTTCATCGAGAAAATCGAGCGCGACTTCATCCTGCTGCTCACCGCGACGCCGCTCCAGAACGATCTGCGCGAGCTGTACAACCTCGTCACGCTGCTCCGGCCGGGCCAGCTCGGCACATGGCCGGAGTTCCGCCGTCAGCATCTGGTCGCCGGCGACCACCGCACCCCTCGCGACCCCGACGCCCTCCGCGTGCTGACGCACGAGGTGATGGTCCGCACCCGGCGCGCCAGCGTGGTGGACGATCTGGACCTGCCGCCGCGCCGGCCCCGACACCCCGAGGTCCGCCTGACGCCCGCCGAGGCGGAGCTGTACGACGGCACCACGCAGTTCCTGCGCCGCCTCTATAAAGAAGGATTCATTCAGCCGAGCGAGCAGGAGGAGGCGGAGGACGGGGTCCGGCGCCGGCGGCGCACGGGGAAGGGGATCCTGCAGCTCGCGGTGATCCACCTGCGCCAGCGGCTGTGCTCCTCCTCGCATGCGCTCGGCGAGTCGCTCGAGCACCTCGCCGAGGGCGAGCAGGTGAGCCCCGAGTACCGCGCGATCGCGCGCCGGCTCGCCGAGCGGGCGCGGCAGATCGACACGCACGCCAAGCTGGACGTGCTGACCGAGCTGCTGCAGGAGACCCCGGACCGGGTGGTGGTCTTCAGCGACCACAAGCCCACCATCCGGCTGATCGAGCGGCAGGTCAAGGCACTCGATCGCAAGCCGATCGTCTATTGGGGCACGCACTCGACACCCGAGCGGGACAAGCGCATCCGCGCCTTCCACCAGGACGACCGCAGCGTCCTGATCGCCACCCGTGCGGGCAGCGAAGGACGCAACCTCCAGTTCTGCAATGTGCTCGTGAACTTCGACCTGCCCTGGAACCCGATGGTGGTCGAGCAGCGCATCGGGCGCCTCCACCGTATCGGACAGACGCGCGAGGTCCACATCGTGAACCTCGCCGCCGCGGGGACCATCGAGTCGTACATCCTCCGGCTGCTCGACCAGAAGATCAAGCTGTTCGAGCTGGTCGTGGGCGAGCTGGACTTGATCCTCGGCGAGTTCGGGGGCGCGCAGCAGTTCGAGGGCCGGCTGGCGGAAGAGTGGCTCGCCGCCGAGAGCGAAGCGGACTTCGCGCGCCGGGTGGAAACGATCGGCAGCGAGATCGAGCACAGCCGCGCGGCCGGCAAGGAACAGGAACAGCTCAACTCCCTCATCGCGCCGGACGACAACGCCATGCGGCTCGAGCGCCGGTTCCAGACGCTGTCGGTCCCCGGCCGCCTGCGACTCGGCTACGGCACGGGCCAGCTCGTCAAGGCGGCAGGGTGGGACGCGAAGCGCCACAAGCTCGGCGTGCACGTGAAGGAAGTGCTCGAGGCCCTCGAGACGAGCGATGGCGCCACGACGCTCGAGCCGGCCGGCGAGCATCCGCAATACGGGGCGCTGGTGCGGCTCACCGGAGTAACCGACGCCGGGCGGTCGATCGTGCTGGTCGCGCAGGTGGACCGCCTTCCCCTGGTGCTGGTGGACATCGAGGCGGACGCCGCGGCGCCACTGGTGGGGGACTCCGCGGCGTGACCGGCCACCCCCACCCTCCCGGCGACACCGATCCGCTCGCCGACGGGCGCATCCGGCCGCTGCTCGAGCGCTACTGCCGGCTGGCGGGCGTGACGGTGAAACAGACGGCCGGCGGTGCCGATCACGTCGAGCTGCTCTTGCCCGAGGCGGAACGGCCCTTCTTCCGGGACCGCGACTCGCTGCGGGTGGCGTTCTCGCTCGACGCGCTGGAGCGCGACCCGGACGCCGAGATCGCGGTGCTGGGCAGCCCCTTCCTCATCCAGTTGCTCGAGGCGATCCGCGCGCGGGCGGCGCGCCTCTCGCTCGGCCTGATCGCGCCGACCGCCCCGAGCGATCCCGCGGGTGTCGAGCTCACGATCCCCGTGCGCGACGGCACGGCGCAGCCGGGCAAGACGCGGCTGGCCGTGCATCCGGTGGGGCGACTCATCGCGCGCGTCGTGCTCCGCGCGGGTGCCGGGGTCGAGGAAGCGGTGGTGGAAAGCGACGTGTACGACCTCTCGGCCGGCGCACGGCTGGGAGACGATCTGGCCGGCCTGTTCCAGGACCTGGAGGCGGGCCGGGTCGGACC
>JBOHSI010000142.1:0-6073 GCA_050733055.1 Gemmatimonadales bacterium | reverse complement strand
GCGTCACCGTCCTCACCTCCCACGACGCGTCGGGCTTCGAGCAGGTCGTGGGTCGCGGCGTCCCAGATCTGGGGTTCGAGGCCGAACGCCTGGCACGCGCCGCGGTGCGGGCGGGGCTCCGCGGCGTCGTCGCGTCGGGCCACGAGCTCGCGCTGCTGCGCGCGGCACTCGGCCCCGAGCCGTGGATTGTCGTGCCGGGTATCCGCCAGGCTGGTGACCCGCCGGGCGACCAGGCGCGTACCGTGACGGCCGACGAAGCCGTACGCCGCGGCGCGACCCATCTGGTCGTCGGGCGTCCCATCACCGGGGCTCGGGACCCCGCTGCGGTGTACCAGCGATTGGTGGAGAGCATGTGAGAGCTCGACTGATCGTTGTGGCCCTGTCTGTGGCTGCCGCCTTGTTGGGTGCGGCGGCGGCCACCGCTCAGAGCTCGCTCGCCGAAGCGGCGGAGCGCGCCCGCACTGCTTGGTTGGCACATGACCCTCAAGCTCTTGTCGGACATAGCGGTAGCGTCGGGCTCCGGATTCCTGGCGCCGATCCTGGCTCGCCGCTCGATCGTGCGCAGGCGGCAGAGCTGCTGCGGCGCCACTGGGGGAGAGCCGTCGAGCGGTCGCTCGTCGTGAACGCGATCCGCGAGGTGGAGCCGGGCAAGGGGTACGTGGAGCTGGAGCGGCGGTACGTCGTCTCGGGCACTTTGGACGAGCGACGGGAAACGGTCCTTCTGGGGTTTCGGCGGGGTGGGGGGAGTTGGTTGTTGGTCGAGGTGCGGAGCGCGCCCTAATGTGGCCCCTTGCGAGAACTTACGAGCTAGCCTATTCTTGAAGATTGAATTGGAAATTTTTCCCGGAGCGCGTCTCTTGAAGGTGCGTACCAGCGTCCGACCGATCTGCGAGCATTGCAAGGTGATCAAGCGGCGAGGCGTTATCCGCGTCATCTGCAAGCGCACCCCCAAGCACAAGCAGCGGCAGGGGTAGGGAATGGCACGCATTGCCGGGGTGGATCTGCCGCGCGACAAAAAAATCCAGTACGCCCTCCCGTACATCTTCGGCATCGGCCCCAGCACCGCGAGGAAGATCTTGGCGGAGACCGGGGTCAACTCTGACGCGCGGGTCCGCGACCTGCGAGACGCCGAGGTGGCGCGCCTGCGTCAGGTGATCGAGCGGGATTTCAAGGTGGAAGGCGCGCTCCGGACCGAGATCGCGATGAACATCAAGCGGCTGATGGACATCGGAACGTACCGGGGGTCGCGCCATCGCAAGGGACTGCCGGTGCGCGGCCAGCGCACGCATACCAATGCGCGCACCAAGAAGGGGCCGCGGCGCGCGATCGCGGGCAAGAAGAAGCCCTTGCTGAAAAAGTAAATGGCACAGGCAAAAGCGACGGGCGCGAAGCGTGCCAAGAAGGTCGTCGAGGCGGAGGGCATCGCCCACATCACGGCGACGTTCAACAACACGCTCATCACGATCACGGACATGAAGGGGAACGCCATCACGTGGGGCTCGTCGGGCAAGGCGGGGTTCCAGGGTTCGAAGAAGTCCACGCCGTTCGCGGCCACCGTGGCCGCCGAGCAGGCGGCACGCGAAGCGCTGAACCTCGGCGTGCGCCGCGTGCACGTGCGAGTGCAGGGGCCGGGCTCGGGACGCGAGTCGGCGATCCAGGCGCTCGCGACCGCCGGGCTGCAGATCCGCTCGATCCGCGACGTGACGCCGATCCCGCACAACGGGTGCCGTCCGCCGAAAAAGCGGCGGGTCTGACCGATGGCACGCTACACCGGCCCCGCCTGCAGGCTCTGCCGCCGCGAGGGAACGAAGCTCTTTCTCAAAGGGACGCGCTGTCTCACCGAGAAGTGCGCGGTCGAGCGGCGTGCCTACGCCCCGGGCCAGCACGGCCAGTCTTCGGGTCGGCGGCGCAAGGCCTCGGACTACGCTCGGCAGCTGCGTGAGAAGCAGAAGGTCAAGCGGATCTACGGCCTCTCGGAGCGCCAGTTCCGCAACATCTTCGATCGGGTTCTGAAGGAGCCGGGCGTGACTGGTGAGGCGCTGCTCGTCGCGCTCGAGAGCCGACTCGACAACCTCGTCTATCGGATGGGCTTCGCCACGTCGCGCCGGCAAGCACGCCAGCTCGTGCGGCACCGCCACATCCAGGTGAACGGCCGCACCGTGGACGTCCCCTCGTACCGCGCGCGGCCCGGCGAGGAGGTGAAGGTCGTCGAGGCGAGCCGCGAGATGGTGCAGATCAGGCACGCGCTCGAGCAGTTCGGGCGCGGGCAGCCTGTGTCCTGGATCCAGGTCGATACCGACAAGGCAGTTGGGAGGATGACGGAGCGGCCTACCCGCGACGCGATCCCGATCGCTGCCCAAGAACAGCTAATCGTCGAGCTCTATTCCAAGTGATGACGACTCTCGATTTGACCGGGCTCGTCCGGCCCCACCTGGTGGAAATGACCAAGCGGGAGGACAACCCGAACGCGGCCGAGTTCCGGCTTCAGCCGCTGGAGCGGGGCTACGGCTACACCCTCGGCAACTCCCTGCGGCGGATGCTGCTCAGCTCGCTCCGGGGCGCGGCAGTCTGGGCGTTCCGGCTGGACGGCGTCGTGCACGAGCATCAGACCATCCCGGGCGTCGTGGAGGACGTGCACCAGATCATCCAGCGGCTCAAGCAGCTCACGCTCGTGCTCGCGCCGGACGTGGACGAGGCCGTGCTCCACATAAAGCACGACAAGGGGGGACCCGTGTACGCGCGAGACATCGAGGCGCACGGGGCGGTCACGATCGCGAACCCGGATCAACTGTTGTTCACACTCCAGGACGACCGCGAGATCACGGGTGAGCTGTACGTGAACAAAGGCCGCGGGTATGTCGAGGCCGAGCAACACCCTCTCGACCGGACGATGCCCGTGGACGTGGTCCGCATCGACTCGATCTACAACCCGGTACGGCGCGCCAACTTCACGGTGGCGGAGACGCGCGTCGGGCAGCGGACGGACTATGATCGGTTGACCCTGACTGTGGAAACCAACGGCACGATTTCGCCCGAGGACGCGGTGGCGTACGCCGCCGCGCTGGCGCAGGAGCACTTCCGGTTCTTCGTGGACTTTGGCAAGGTGCCGATGGTCGCGGCCCCGCCCGCGGGCAACGGCGGCGCCGCCGCCTCGACCCGGTTGCGCGAAGTGCTGAGCCGCAGCATCGACGACGTGGGACTCTCGGTTCGTTCGGTCAACTCGCTCAAGAACTCGAACATCCGCACCCTGGGCGATCTCGTGCAGTACCGCGAGGAGGACTTACTCAAGGTGAAGAACGTGGGCGAGAAGGCGCTGGGGGAGATCGCGGAGCTGTTGCGGCGCGAAGAACTCAACTTCGGGATGAAGTTCGAGGAGGCCGAAGGCGAGCTGCGGGTCGTCGACCCGGGCACGCCGCCCCAAGCGCAGGCGACCGAAGGAGAAGGCGAGTAATGCGGCACCGCGCCAAGGGCCGGCAGCTCTCCCGCACGGCGACCCACAAGAAGGCTCTGCTCGCGAATCTGGCGACGAGCCTGTTCCGCCACGACAAGATCGTGACGACCGAAGCGAAGGCCAAGGAGCTGCGACCTTACGCCGAGCGGCTGCTCACGCTGGCGCGCCGCGGCGACCTACACGCGCGCCGGCTGGTCGCGCGGCGGATCAAGGACCGGGACGTCACTCACAAGCTGTTCCAGGATCTCGGGCCCCGCTTCGCCTCGCGACCCGGGGGCTACACGCGGATCATCAAGCTGGGCCATCGCTCGGGCGACGGCGCCGAGGTGGCCCGGATCGAACTGGTAGGAGCGTGAAGGCCCGGCGGGGGGGCGGCGGAACGCCAACGGGGGACGCTTCTAGTCCCCCGTTTTGTTAGGAGGCCTTGGCGATCCGGTTCGACTTGATGCAGCGCGTGCACACGCGCATCCGTCGTGCCGCGCCGTCGACCAACACGCGAACCCGCTGCAGGTTGGGGTACCAGCGTCGGTTCGTCTTGTTGTTCGCGTGGCTGACGTTGTGGCCCGTGATGGGGCCCTTGCCACAGATCTCGCACACTCGAGCCATGGGCTTGTCCGACCGAGAGAATGAGCGCCGCCAAGCATACCCCAGCCCGTAAGGGCGGGGGTCCGAAACCTAAGCCAGCCAAGGGGCTGGGGCAACCCCGGCGGACCGCCTTGATCACCGGCGTCACGGGGCAGGATGGGTCCTACCTCGCCGAGTTGCTGCTGGACAAGGGCTACGAGGTGGTGGGGGTCGTGCGACGCACGTCCCACGACTCCTACGAGCGGATCGGCCAGCTGCTCGACCGGTTGCACATCGTGGCGGCGGATCTTCTGGACCAGCACTCGCTTACCTCCGTCGTTCGCGACGCCAAGCCCGACGAGGTCTACAACCTCGCGGCGCAGAGCTTCGTGCCCACGTCGTGGACCCAACCGGTGCTGACCGGCGAGTTCACGGCGCTGGGCGTCACCCGCCTGCTGGAGGCCGTGCGGCTGGCGCACCCCGAAGCGCGGTTCTATCAGGCGAGCTCGTCGGAGATGTTTGGGAAGGCGCAGGAAACGCCGCAGCGGGAGACGACGCCGTTCTACCCGCGCTCGCCCTACGGCGTGGCGAAAGTGTACGGGCACTGGATCACCGTGAACTACCGCGAATCCTACGGGTTGTATGCGGTGAGCGGTATCCTGTTCAACCACGAGTCGCCGCGCCGGGGGCTCGAGTTCGTCACGCGCAAGGTGAGTCACGGCGTCGCACGCATCATCAAGGGGAAGGAGCAGGCGCTCCTGCTCGGCAACCTCGACGCCCGGCGCGACTGGGGCTTCGCCGGCGACTACGTCGAGGCCATGTGGCGCATGCTGCAGCAGCCGAAACCGGCCGACTACGTGGTCGGGACCGGCGAGACGCACAGCGTCCGCGAGCTATGCGAAATCGCGTTCGCCCACGCGGGACTCGACTGGACGCAGTACGTCAAGGTCGACCCGCGCTTCGTCCGCCCCGCCGAGGTCGACACCCTGCAGGCCGACCCGACCAAGGCGCGGCGGGAGCTCGGCTGGGCGCCGCGCACCAGGTTCGACGAGCTCGTGCACAAGATGGTGGACGCGGATTTGGAGCGGCTATCGTGAAGGTGCTCGTGACCGGGGCCGACGGCTTCGTCGGGCGCTGGCTGATCCGCCGGCTGCTCGACGACGGGCGCGAGGTGTACGGGGCCGTGCGGCCGGCGCAGAGCTCGTCGGCCGGCGGCGCGGCAGCAGCCCTCACGCCCGAGGAGCACGACGCCGTGCGGTGGCTTCCCCTCGAGCTCACCGACCCGGGGTCGGTGCGGAAGTGCGTCGACTTGCCGTACGACGCGGTGGTGCATCTGGCGGCGGTCGCATCGAGCGGCGACGCCGCACGGGATCCGGGGTATGCGTGGATGGTGAACGCCGGCGGGACGGCCCGCATCGTTCAGGTCCTGGCGGAGGCGAAGCGCGCCGGCCGGGCCGATCCGCTCGTGCTCGCGGTGTCGACCAGCGAAGTGTACGGCTGCGGGGAGCCGCGGCCGCGACGCGAGACCGATCCGGTCGCGCCCTGTTCCCCGTACGGAGCGACGAAGGCGGGGACGGAATTGGCGGCTCTCGAAGCGTGGCGGCGCGCCGAGCTGCGCGTTGTGATCGCGCGGCCGTTCGCACACACCGGGCCGGGCCAGGATGTCCGCTTCGTCGTGCCGGCGCTGGCTCAGCGCCTGCGGTTGGCGAAGCGCGTCGGCGCGCCGGTCGTCAAAGTCGGAAATCTGGAACCCGTGCGGGAATTCCTCCACGTCCGAGACGTGGTGGACGCGTACGCGCGTCTCCTCGTGAAAGGCCACCCCGGCGAGGTCTACAACATCGCGTCGGGGGAGGGGCTCTCGCTGGAGGAGCTGTTCTACCGGCTCGCTTCTCTGGCGGGCGTGCGCCCCATCCCGGAAGTGGACCCCGACCTGATGCGCGGCGGGGACATCCCACACCTGGTGGGGGATGCTTCCAAGCTGCGCGCGGCGGTCGGTTGGATGCCGCGTCATTCGCTCGACGACATCCTGCGAGACGTGCTCGATGCCCAAGCGGACTG
>JBOHSI010000141.1:0-16298 GCA_050733055.1 Gemmatimonadales bacterium | reverse complement strand
GAACCGGACGGCCAGCGGGTACAGCGGAAACGCGATCGCGGCGAGCACCCCGATGGTCCAGACCACGGGGTCGCCCGGCAGCGCCAGCCAGGCCAGAGCGAGAAAGGCGACGGTGGCGGGGGCCACCAGGGTGCGCCTCAGGTTGTCGAAGACCTTCCAGCGGGAAATGACGGGGAGGCGGTTGCGCTCCAGGCCCTCGCGGGTCGGAACCAAGGGGAACAGCCACGCGAGGATCTGCCAGTCGCCGCGGGCCCACCGGTGCTGGCGCCGGGCATGAGCCAGTACGCTCGCGGGGTAATCGTCGACCACCTCCACGTCCGTCACCAGGGCGGCCCGGGCGTGCAGGCCCTCGAAGAGGTCGTGGGAGAGGAGGGCGTTCTCGGGGATCCGGCCTTCCAGGGCGGCCATGAAGGCGTCCACGTCATACAGACCCTTGCCCGTGAAGATCCCCTCCTTGAACAGGTCCTGGTAGGTGTCCGAGACCGCGGTGGTGTAGGGATCGACGCCCGTGTGCCCGGCGTACACGCGGGCGAACAGCGACCCGGCGGCGCTCGCCATCGTCACGCTGACGCGGGGCTGCAAGATCCCGTAGCCCTCGGTGACGCGGCGCAGGCGAGGATCGAACGAGGGACGGTTCAGGGGGTGGGCGATGATGCCGATGAGCTTCCGGGCCGCGTGCAGAGGAAGCCGGGTGTCGCTGTCCAGCGTGATGCAGTAGCGGACGCTGGGCAACACCTCCGGGTCGCCCACATGGAGGCGGAAGCTCGTGTCCTCGGCTCCCCGCAGCAGGCGGTTGAACTCCTCGAGCTTCCCGCGCTTGCGCTCCCAGCCCATCCACGAGCCCTCGCCGGGGTTCCACTGACGCGCACGATGGAACAGGTGGAACCGGTCGGTGCGTCCCTGGCCGAGGCGGGCGTTCAAGTCGACGACGCCGCAGCGGGCGGCGTCCAGGATCTCGTCGTCTGCCGGCATCTCGGCCGTAGGGGCGTCCGTGAAGTCGCCGAGGATGGCGAAGTGTATGTGCGGGTCGACGTTTCCCAGAGCCAGGACCTCCACGTGCTCCAGCAGGTCGGCCACCCCGGCCACGCTCGTGAGCAGGGTGGGGACGACGACCATGGTGCGCGCGTCCTCGGGCACGCCGGCCTGGAAGTCGAGGCGGGGGAGGCGCCGTGGCGGTACGAGGTGCGCGGCCAGGCGCTGGACGAGGGCGATGGCGAACTCGCTGGCGGGCAGGAGGAGGAGCGCTGCGGTCCAGGCCTGCGCCCACGGGGCGCCGCCCTCGGCCTGGACGTACGCGACGGCCAGGGCCAGCAGGCCGGCGGTGACGAGTCCGATCGACCCCAGGTAGAAGCTGGTGGCGTGGGTGAACATGAAGCGCCGGGCGCGGTTCGCGAGGCGCGGATGGTAGGCCACGTCGGTCTCGAGGTCGCGTCGGCCCTTCCCGATCAGGTGGTAGCCTACGTGGGCGGCGCGGTCGTCGGCCGACTTCAGCTCGGCGGCCTGGCGGGCGCTCTCCACGGTGCGAAGGGCCACGCGGAGCTGGGCCTCCCCGGTGGCCTCGGCCAGTTCCTCCACCGCCTGCCGGTAGCGGTCCCGGCTGAGGAAGTCCATACTCCCGTAGACGCCGGCAGGGTCGCGTTGCAAGACCTGTTCGATCAAGCTGACGTTCTCGAAATACTGCATCCAGTCCAGAGTGGAGCACAGCCGCAGGCTGGTGATGGCGTTGGCCACGGAGACCTGCCCCGCGGCCTGGCGTTGGTGCTCCTTGCGGATCGAATCCTCCGCCGTCATGCCCTGGGCGGCGAGGCGTTCCTCGGCGGCCGCACGCACGGGAGAGACAAGGGGCCCATACTCGCGCATCCGCTGCAGGAGCCGTACGACGTAGGCCGTCTCCAGGACCTCGGGCAGGGACGGCAGGGGCGCCGCATCTCCGGCTCCGCCGATCTGGGCCAGGTAGCCGTCGGCCCTGAGACGCGCGTCCCGGCCCTGGAGCGTTTCGTCCGCCAGCCGCCTCAGGTTCTCGATGAGGGCGAGCTTGACCATGCTGGGCCAAGCCCACAGCTCGCCGATGGTGAGGGGAGCCACAGTCTGGTAGGCGGCCATGAAGCGCACGAGCTGTTGTCGATCCAGGCGGCCGTCGGTGTGGCGGATCAGCTCTAGGGCCATGGCGTAGACCCGCGCGATGCCGGCCATCTCCCGCGAGGCCAGCTTGGGCAGGTCCAAGTAGTACTGCCGCGGAAGGTCGTGCCGGATACCCCGGATCTCGGCCTCGATGAGGTGAAAGTTGTCGAGGAGCCATTCCGCCGCCGGGGAGACGACCTCGCCGCGGTGGACGTCGTCGGCGAGGACGCGATAGGCCGCGCGCAGCACGCGGGCGTTGTCCTCCAGGCGGGAGAAGAATGGGCGGGCCTTGCGGCGCGGATCCCGGGCCAGGGTGAAGCTGGCGGCGAGGGCCCTGGCCCTCTCCTCCAGGCGTTCGATGCTCAGGAGCTCGGCGCGGAGGGGCTTTTCGGCTTCCGGGCGGCGGCCGCCCCCGAAGAGACGCAGCAGCGGCGTTGTCATCGCGTGGTTTCGTCTCTCCGCATGGCGCGGGCTTCCTCGACTCTATGCTGCATCGGTTTGAGGTGCGTGTCGGAGCCGGAAGCCCTGAAAAGCCCTTCGCTCCGGTGGGTGTGGCCCCAAGTCAAATGATAACAAGTTCGATCGCCTCCCAGAGTCTGCTGGGGGGGTTCTGGAGCTCGGCACAAGCGAATTCCGCCGTCTTGATGCAGGACGGTGCAGTGCGACCCCTTATCGATTCAGGGGGTCGCCGCACTGTGAGTTGTGCTGTGAATTTCTTGCGACTTTCGCCCGATCTTCGGCGACCGACTTACGACACCGATGCCCAGAATGCCTAGTTCGCTCAGAGCTGCGTGCATCCACCGGAACACGTCGGCATCGCGCGCGCCCGAGGCGCGGCCGATGCGGTCCACGGGGCCGAGCCAGCGATTCGCGAATGCGTGAGCCGGCGCCGAGTCATAGGGCGCCGTACGCGCCCTCCGGCGGAAGAGGTCCAGGAGCTGCCGCTCAGTGATCTCTCGGCGAGGGCCGCGTCGGTACTCTCGGGTCCGCGAGGCGAATAGCGGGTCAAGCGGCGCTTGCGCACGGGGCCGGTCCCGAACTCGAACACCAGCCCCAATTCGTCCTTGCCGTAGACTGTGGCGCGGCCCGCGGGATAAACCTTCCAGATGTTGATGTCGGCCGCGATGGTGCGTCGTGCCATCAGGCCGAGCGCCGACGGGGCGTCAATAGAACCCGGAAAGCCGTTCGCATGACGCTGATCACTATCCAGCCGCTCCACGGGTTGGATGGCTGCATTTGGGCTCTGCCGTGACTGCCCGCTCTTCTCATGGTGATCTCTCCAAGGCGCGAAAATGGAGGGGGTCTCTGAGGTTCTGCAACTCCCGGTAATAGTAGAGGGGCGTCGGCCGCTGGCCCTTGAATTTCAGCCGCTTGAGAAACTCGACTTCCTTTGCAGTCGCCGTGCCGCTGAGAGACGAATCCCGAAGGAATTCCTTGAGCCCAGGCTCTTCGACGAAATGCTGTTCGGATTCCGGTTCGATAAACTCGAACTTCTTCACGTTCCCAGCGACCAGCCGGTCGTTTAAGACGATTTCCAGCGCAAACGTCGCGAGGTCGATGTCCCAGGATTCAATCAGCGGATCCAAGAACGAGACGCAGTTTTCAATGGACACATGGAAGATGTCCGTATCGAGGAACTCGAGCACGAGAACGCGCATCGCCTCATAGCTTCGGCCGCCGAGGTCCGCCAGGTTCCGGAGCCACGATTCGTTCCCCAATTCTTGTTGGGCCAGTCCCTTGACGACGTCCAACAGCTTCTGGGTGACCAGGCGTTCGAGTTCGCCGAAGGGCTGCTGCTCGAACACCGCGCGCACGTGTCGTTCGGTGTCGGGTTGGCATTTGCGGAGGATCAACGCGCGGACTTCCCGAAACAACGGCGCGGGGTCGTCCCCCAGTTCTTTCTTCAGTTGCTCCCTGCGCTGGTGGTCCGCCAGCTTCGCGAGCTCCCCGGTCGGAAGCTTCAAGAACTTGTCCATCTTGTCATAGATGTCAGTGCGGTTCGGTGCGGGGGGCGCTCGCTTTCCCGTGAGCAACTGGGAGATGTAGGACTCGGTCACCTGGGCGGCTTGGGCGAGATCTTGCTGCTCCAGCCCGAATTCCTCCAGCCGGCGCCTGATCACCAACGACACATTCACGGGGTCCCTCCTTGGATCGGATCTGTTACTTGACAAAAAGAAGTTAACTGCGTCGTTTCCGGCTTGACAGGATTCAGAGGTTGGATATCGACCTTTCACAAGATCGCCGCTCAGAACTAAGGCAAGATCGCCGCTCGCGACCAAGGCCGACCGATCGGTTCAGACGAGGGGGGCGGCGACGTGGGGGCGGCCTAGGGCGTCCTCTTACTTCAGGTGGAGGCAGCACGTCATGACTACTGCGACGAAGACGAAGCTCAAGGTCTTCCCGCTCGCCGATCGGGTGGCGATCCGGCCGATGGAAGAGACCGAGGAGATGAAGGGGGGCCTGTACATCCCGGACACGGCGAAGGAGAAACCGATCCAGGGTGATGTCCTCGCGGTCGGGCCTGGCCGCATGGAGAAGGGCGTGCGGGTTCCGATGGAGCTCAAGGTCGGGGACCGGGTGGTGTACGGGAAGTACACCGGCACCCAGGTGGAGCTGGAGGGGGAAGAGATCATCTTGATCAAGGAATCCGACGTCATCGCCAAGCTCAGTTGAGCAGAGGAGGATATAGATGGCTGCCAAGTACCTCGAATTCAACACGGAGGCTCGCTCGCGCCTGAAGCGGGGCGTGGACCAGCTGGCCGAGGCGGTGAGGGTCACCCTCGGTCCCAAGGGCCGCAACGTCGTCATCGACAAGAAATTCGGCAACCCGACGGTCACCAAGGACGGCGTGACCGTCGCCAAGGAGATCGAGCTCGAAGATCCCGTCGAGAACATGGGCGCCCAGATGGTGAAGGAGGTGGCGACCAAGACCTCCGATATCGCCGGGGACGGCACGACCACCGCGACGGTGCTCGCGCAGGCGATCTTCCGCGAGGGCCTGAAGTCGGTCACCGCGGGCGCCAACCCGATGTCGCTGAAGCGCGGCATCGAGAAGGCCGTCGAGGCGGTGGTGGAGGAGCTGAAGAAGATCTCCATGCCGACCAAGGGGCGGAAGGAGATCGCGCAGGTCGGCACCATCTCCGCCAACGGCGACAGGGAGATCGGAGACAAGATCGCCGACGCCATGGACAAGGTGGGCAAGGACGGCGTGATCACGGTCGAGGAGGCGAAGGGCCTCGAGACCACGCTCGAGACGGTGGACGGGATGCAGTTCGACCGCGGTTATCTCTCGCCCTACTTCATCACTGATCCGGAGAAGATGGAGGCCGTGCTCGAGGACGCTTACGTCCTGGTGCACGAAAAGAAGATCGCCACCATGAAGGACCTGCTCCCGATCCTCGAGAAGGTGGCGCAGTCGGGCAAGCCGCTGCTCATCATCGCCGAGGACGTGGAAGGCGAGGCGCTGGCGACGCTGGTGGTCAACAAGCTGCGCGGCACGCTGAAGGTCTGCGCGGTGAAGGCGCCGGGCTTCGGCGACCGGCGCAAGGAGATGCTCACGGACATCGCGACCCTCACAGCGGGTAAGGTGATCTCCGAGGAGCTAGGCTTCAAGCTCGAGAACACCGTGCTCGACGATCTCGGCCACATCAAGCGCATCTTGGTGGATAAGGACAACACCACCCTGATCGGCGGCAAGGGCAAGCAGGCTGACATCCAGGGTCGCATCAGCCAGATCAAGGCCGCGATCGAGAAGTCCACGTCGGATTATGACAAGGAGAAGCTGCAGGAGCGGCTCGCGAAGCTGGCGGGCGGCGTCGCGGTCATCAATGTGGGCGCGGCCACTGAGACCGAAATGAAGGAGAAGAAGGCCCGGGTCGAAGACGCGCTGCACGCGACCCGCGCCGCGGTCGAGGAGGGCATCGTGCCGGGCGGCGGTGTCGCGCTCTTGTGGTGCCGGAAGCCCCTCGACAAGGTCAGGGGCGCCGATGACGACGAGAAGACCGGCATCGAGATCGTCCGCCGTGCGCTCGAGGAGCCGATCCGGATCATCGTTCAGAACGCGGGTGCCGAGGGCGCGATCGTCGTGGGGAAGGTGAAGGAGTCGGCCAAGCTGAACTACGGCTACAACGCCCAGACCGACGAGTACGAGGATCTGGTCCTGGCCGGCGTCATCGACCCGACCAAGGTCACCCGCACGGCGCTGCAGAACGCCGCGTCCATCGCGGGACTCCTCCTCACCACCGAGTGCGTGGTGGTGGAAAAGAAGGAGAAGGAGAAGATACCCTCGATGCCCGGCGGCGGTGGCATGGGCGGGATGTACTAACACACCAGACGCAGCGACGCGGTGACGCATAGTCGCGCAGGAGAGGCGCTCCGAGCAACTTTCGGGAGCGCCTTTTCTGTTCCCCGCGGTTGCACTTCTATGTCGAACCTGTTGCCGTGTAATATGTTAGGACCGTGACCACCCGGCGGCGGGCCGCGATCAACGTGAGGTGGTTAGGCGTCGAACGGCCAGGCCAGGGATCTAGGCCCCGTCGAGGGAAGGCGTGGCGACGACCGCCCGCGCCCGCCGCAGCGCTTGCAGGCGTTCGATCCGTCGTCCGACCGGCCCGTAGTTCCCGTCCAACCTATCAGCCAGCGGCGTCGGATGACACCGTCCATATGAGCACGTTCGGCGCGTACCGGCGAAAGAGCCGGGGCGCGGTCGCGGCCTGCTTGGTCACAAGGATGACCGCGTCGTCGGCTTCCCGCACTCCCACTAGGGCGAGTCGTACCTGGCCGTCCGCCTGCGCCTGGAAAGTGAAGCTGTCATGCGACGGACGGTTCGCATACGGTTTCGCCCACGCGGGCGGCTTGGCGCCCGAGAACGCGATGATCTGCAGAGGCTGGGCCAGTGTGACGTCAGCGAGGACCTGCCGCTCGTACCAGGTGCTCGTGCCCGAGCTCGGGTCCTTGGTGTGCCGGTGGCCGCTCTTCGGGTATGTCGTGTGCCGGCCCGCAGGGCCGCACGCGACAATCACCCCGTTGGCGGTGCTGCTCACCGACGCGACCTGGTACGGCGTTCCGTGCCAGACTCCCACCACGTCAATGTCTCTCGGCATACGAGAAAGGTAGCAGCGCGCCGGCCAGGGATTCTGTCCCGCGCGGCGTGTCGCAAGAGCGCCCCGAACTGGGAAACAGGAGGTGGTGGTGGATCTCATTCTCAACAGACGGAACTGCGTCAGCAGCTGTTTCGCTTGCTCCCGCGTCTTGCTGATGACCAGGACCAGGTCGTGGTGGGGAAGGCTCACACGGCGCTCCTCCGTGTCCTGGCCCGAGAATGTATCCTGAGTGCCGGGTAAAACGAGCGTCCCGCCGCCGGTCACTCGGCCGTGGTGTGGCGCCGCCGCTCGGTCCCGCGGCGCCGATTAGCCACCATGCGCCGCTCGCCCCTGCGCCACTCCGCGGGCGCGGGTACGCTCACGTGGCGGCGGTCCACCCCGCTGCGCCGCACGGGCGAGCACCGGCGTTCGCCGACCCGGCCGATGGGGAAGAACAGGATTGAGTCGTTACCGACCATGGTGCGCCTCGGTGATGACGGACCGTCGGGAGTGATATACCCGACTTTCGCCCTGTTGTGAGTTTCGTGCTGCTTCCCGTCGCATTCGCTCTGCCGAGACACGACACCGATGCCCAGAACACCGCATGAATGCTACATTTTGTCGTAACTCAGCTTGTGCTCGATCCGCTTTGCAACCAGGGGGTCGTGAGTTCGAATCCCATCCGCTCCACTCTCACTCCGGGGCGATCAGGGCGCAGGTCCGCGATCGCCTCCTTCAGGTCCCGCGACATCCGGGGTGCCCCAGGCAACCTTGAACACCCCGCTGCACCTCGGGCAGCGGGCTTCGGGCGTCGGGTGCCTCAGCGGGACCCGATGGTGGCACTTAGGACACACTCCGTAGGAGTTCCAACTCGCCGCGGGGCCCATCGCATCCTTGGGGCGCGGCACGACCGTCCACTGGTCGGGGGGAATGCTGACGAACTCCAGATAATCACGCGGGATCGTGAGGGGTTTGTGCTCCACGTCGAGGATGGCGTCCTCCGGCGTAAGCCGGATGACCCGATACCAGGCGCCGCGCCGCAGCCCGCAGTTCACATCCGTTCTCAGGCGAGCCCACTGCAGCTCCGGCATGACGAGGTCCTCTGGAGAGTGTGTTTCCAGCGGCCGGTACAGCCACCCCAATATGCTGCGGATTACCCCAGGGGCGCACGGGCCGAGTGGCTGGCGGGTCACGTGGAATCCGTGCGCCGCGATCGGGGGTGGTCCTGCCCATGCCCGGCCGCACCTGCCCGTACAGAATCACCCCCGCAGGCGTGCGGCTCCCGTAAAACAAGCGTAGCTCCTCCGGCACCGGATTCAGCGTCGCCCGAGCGCCAAGACCTGACCGCAGACCGGCGAAGCTCCGCAGCCCGCGCTCGAACCCGAGGGACACCGCTCCGATGTCGAGCTCTCGGCTCACTGACCCGAGGAGCGCCAGGTCGGCCGCCGTCCGCCGCACGTACTCGACGCGCCCCAACAGCGCGTTGCTGCGATCTACCTCGAAAGTGGTCTCGACCAACAGGGTGTTCAACGGATGCGCCGCGCCGGCGGGCAGATTGGCGCCGTACACGAACGTGGTGGACCATTGGCCGCCGCTGGCGCGCGGCTGCGAGTGCAGGATGGACACGCCGAAGCGGTCGAGCGCTCCGTGAGCGTGCGAGCCGCCGGCTGCCGCTAGATGCCCGAACCAAGCCGCCACGCTCCAGGCGCGCGAGGGATTCAAGCTCAGGCGCCCCGCGTACGAGTCGAGCCGCACGCCCTCGAGATCGGTCCGGACGTCGTCCGCGTGCGCGCCGTTGAACCATGACCCTTCGAGTCTCATCCGTCGCGTGAATGCGCCGAACGTCACGACCCCGAAGCTCGTGTGAGTAAAGTCCTGCGTGTGATGCCCCAACGGGGCCGCGGGGTCGTACGCGGCCGACGGGCGGTGCCGATAGGCGACGGGGCCGAGCGCTGGTTCCCCTACCGGCGCGGTGTACAGCGACACAGCGACGGTCGACCCGACGAGCCGTTCAAAGGCGACCGAGGCTTCCGACAACAGGTCGTGCGGGTGTTGCCGATCCGTGAGCGTTGCCCCCCGATATGGCAGTGCAACCTGGAGCAGCTGGGGATACCCTCGCTCGGTCAGGGTCAGCGGCTCCGCACTCACCATCGTGCGCAGCCGAACCGTGCCCCCCGCGACCGGACGCGTCGCCGCCACCATGATCCAGTTAGTGCTGCCCAGCTGGTGATCCGCGCGGGTGCCGAACTGCCGGTCGTACTGCACAAAGACGCTCCCGTGCGCCATGAGCGCCCACCTTCCCAGCTGCCCGTGGTAGCCGGGAACCCGCGCGGCGTCGGGGAGCCATGCCGTGCCCGAGCCGGCGCGCATCACCGGGATGCCGAGCGTGCCGGTGGAGTCGTGAGGAGCGGAGTGGTCGTGTTGTGCGCCTCCGGGTGTGGGCGCTCCGGATGACGCCGCGACAATGCAGACGACCGCCAAGGCGAGACGCTGCGAGGCGGCGGGCATGGTGTGGTGACTCGGCTGGACTAATGCACCAGAACGTCGAACGGCCCGAACGTCTTGGTGGATGCGTCAGCGGGAAAGTAGAGCGCGACTGCGAGCGTGCCGGGGGTGCCAGGCGCGGCGGACGACGTCACGTCCCGGATCAGGGGCTGGCCGTCGACCGGCGTGGATGAGGCCAGAGAAGACGGACTGAAGGCAAAGCCGAGCTCGAGCCCACCGGTGACGCTCGTAATCTGACGGCCCTTCGCGGCGTACAGACGGACCTCGACGCGGGTAGTCTCGCCGGCGACGAGCGGCATGTGCTGGGTCAGCTCCGTGCCTGGAGCGTCGAACAATCGGACGGATGCGACGTCCCGCGGGTCGCCCGGGCCGGGCTCGCCCGGGCCACCCCCGCCTTGCGCCGTCCCGCCGCAGGCGGCAAGCAGCGCGACGCTGAGAGCCGCCAGGCACACGCCGGTCTTCATCGCACGGAGAGTGTCCATTCGTTAGAGTGCATTCTACACCGCGCCGCGGTGAATGCTAGATTTTGGCCACCGTGCCGCGCCCACCCGCCGACTGGCTCCCGTTTCTCACCGACCTCGCCGATCAGGCCGACGCCATCGCCCTGCGCTGGTTTCGTGCGAAGAACCTGCGGGTCGAGGACAAACCCGACCTCAGTCCCGTCAGTGAGGCGGACCGGGCCATCGAGGAAGCGGCGCGCGCGCTCGCGCGCGAGCGGCATCCTGGGCTCGGCCTGCTGGGCGAAGAGCAGGGGGAGGTGGGCGGCGCGGGCGAAGAGCGCCTGATCATCGACCCCATCGACGCCACGCGGAACTTCGTGCGTGGGATTCCGGTGTTCGCCACCCTGCTGGCGATCGAAGCCCGGGGCGACGTCGTCACGGGCCTCGTCAGCGCGCCCGCGCTGCACGCGCGCTGGCACGCGGCGCGCGGGGGCGGGGCGTTCCGCGACGGGCAGCCGCTTCGGGTCTCGGGCATCCGTGAGCTCGGACACGCCCTGCTGTTCCATGGCAACCTCGGGCCGGGTGAAGCGGGCCCGGCGCCCGGCATCATGACTCTCATCCGTCGCGTGGACCGGACCCGCGGGTTCGGGGACTTCTACCAGCACATGCTCGTGGCGGAAGGCGCGGGCGAGATCGCGATCGATCCCGTGATGAAGCCGTGGGACATCGCAGCGCTGCAGGTGATCGTCGAGGAAGCCGGCGGGTGCGCGACCGACCTGAGCGGACGGCGCTCGATCTACACGGGGAGTCTCGTCACGTCGAACGGCCCGTTCCACCAGGGGGTGCTCGACACCTTGAGAAGCAACGACGTCTGAAAGGCCCGTCGGCGCGTGGCTTGCTTCCGCTTGGGCCCCCGGTATCTTCCCGACCCATTGCAGGCTGTCCGTCGGGGTTCCCGCTCACGGGAGGCACACGATGGCGCTCTTTTCCGACGCAGGAATCCAGTTTCTGTTCCGCTGGATTCACTTCCTCTCAGGGATAACCTGGATCGGTCTCCTCTACTACTTCAACTTCGTGCAAGGCCCGTTTTTCGTCGAAGCGGACGCCTCGACCAAAAGCGTCGCCACGCAGAAGCTGGTGCCCCGCGCCCTGTGGTGGTTCCGCTGGGCCGCGATGCTGACGTTCCTCTCCGGTCTCGCCATCCTTGCCCTGCGGCGTGCCAGCTGGAGCGATCCGTGGGGCATGACGATCCTCAGCGGTTCGGCGTTCGGTACCCTGATGTTCCTGAACGTCTGGCTCGTGATCTGGCCCAATCAAAAGATCGTGATCGCAAATGCGGTCGCGACCGCGGGGGGCGGCCAGGCGAACCCCGTCGCGGCGGGCGCCGCGCGGCGCGCGTTCCTCGCGTCCCGCACCAACGTAGTGTTTTCCTTCCCGATGCTCTTCTTCATGGGTGCGGCGTCGCACTTTCCGCTCAACGCCATGGGTAACCGGGGAATGTGGGGAGTGCTCCTGCTCGCGATCCTGGCCCTGCTCGAGATCAACGCGCTGGTGGGGACCGCCGGGCCGACCAAGAAGCCGATCGAGACGGTGCGTGGCGTCATCGTGACCGGGTTCGTGACGGCGGCGGTGGTCTGCCTGATCGCGGGCGCCGTGCTCGCTGCGCCTGCGGCCTGAGAGCAGGGGGCCGCCCGCGGCTGCGTGCTTGCGCTCATCTGCGCCGGCGCCGCGTGCGGCGCCCGGCCCTTCCTTATAGTCACCGCCTACTATAGTCACCGCCTACTATAGTCACCGCCTACTCGCGGGCCTGAAGCTCAACTCCCACCGGATATCACGCCCATCGCCACCCGCAGGCCACTCAAGCAGCGCGTGCCCCGACTGCAACCGCCGAACCGTACATGGAATGTCCGCCTTGCACGTACCCGGCCTCATCCCCTTGGGTAGCGCGATGGTCACCACGTACCTGCGGCCGTCGCGGTTGATCGCCTTCGCGCGCAGCGTCCGCGTCTCGGCGTTCCACGTCTCGTCCGCTATGTCCACTGCTCCCTGCACGATGTGGCGAGTAGTGCCGATGACCTGCGGCCGGGCGCTCGCGACGCGGATCGCGACCGTGAGCGTGCTGTGCGGGTCCAGCGTCGCGGCAAGCGTGTCCTTCAGGTCCGGGAGCGGCGCATCGCGCCACACGTCGTAAGCGTTGAACTTGGCGACGCCCCCGGGGACGCCGAGCGCCGCGAGCGCCACGGCGACTTGTTTCGGCTCGTCGTCCCAGTTCACCAGCGCCACCGTCCACCAGCGAGGCGACCCTTCCGCGACCCACCGGGCCGGCGGTCGCTCGCGGCGCGTACTCCAGATCCCGCCCCCGCCGCGGGCGTCGTAGACGCGCACCGCGAGCACGTTCTCACCGCCCCAATTGGGCAGCTCGGCGGGCATGGGGTAGCGCCGGTAGGCGTGGCGTTCGCTCCGATAGTTGGGCGGGAAGTCGCCGGTCTGACCGATCTTCTTTCCGTTGAGGAACGTCTCGTCCGCATCGTCGATCTTGCCAAGCTCGAGATAGACCGACCGCCCGACTGCCTGACCGGCCGTCCACGCGGTTGGGGCGGGTGGGAGGGCGAATCGCACCCGATACCACGCGAACCCGTCGTAGTCCGGGTGCCCCGCGTCTTCCCAGCGCATGGGCACCGCGGTCGTCTCCCATGCTTCCTCGTCGAACTCGCGGCGGGAGTAGAGACGGTCGTCGCCGGTGCGGAGTCGCCAGGGGCCGCTGATCGGGTACACGTTGTCCGCGGCGACGATCGCCGGCGCGGCGTCGCGCTCGGCGCGTTGGGTTTCGACCGGACGCCCTGGCGTGGGCGCGACGGGCAGCGTCCGCGCGAGTAACGCCACGCGCTCAGGCGGCAGCGTCGGCAGGTAGTCCGAGAACATCGTGACGCCGCCGGCCAGCGCCACGAGCGACGTCCAGACTTGTGCCTCCGCGGCGGAGAGCGGCGGCTGCACGACGAGGCCGGCCGGGTCGTTGAGCCACGTCGCGCGGTGGTAGAAGCTGCGGAGCCCTGCGGCCCGCGCCGGCGCCTGCAGCCCGCTCCAGCTCGCCTCGGCGTCGCTCCCGATCCGCATGCCGTTCACGTACCCCACGGCGTGTTGCAGCGGCGCGCCGGCGCCGTGCAGGAACGCCTCGGTGCCGAGACCGTCGCGGATCGCCGCGAGGCCCCTGCGGTAGGCTTCGGCGTGCGTGAGGCCGCCGTAATGGGACTCGCCGGCCGTCGCCCAGTGCAGGAAATCGATCTTGAGACAGTCGTAGCCCCAGTCGCGGACCGCACGGCGCGCGAGATCAAACAGCCATTGCTGCACCTGCGGGTGCGCTCCATCGAGGGAGTAGACTTTACCGCCCCAGTCGTCCCGCGTGTCCCACACGATCGGGCCATCGGCCGGAGCGCGCTGCAACAGCCAATCGGGGTGCTCGGCGGGAACGCCCGATCGCTCCGCGACGGCGAAGGGCGCGACCCACAACCCCGCCTTGAACCCCTTCGCGTGGATCTGGTCGGTCAACCAGCGGTGCCCGCGCGGGAACCTGTCGTTCGTCTGCCAGTCGCCGGCCGCCTTCTGATAGCCGTCGTCGAGCTGGATGTAGCGGAAGAACCGCCGGTCGAAGTTCGCCGCGCAGAACTCGAGGTTCGCGATCACGTCCGCTTCGCTCACGCTGCCGTCCGGCCCGGACCGCGAGCACCATCCGGTGGGTGCCGTATCGGATGCCAGCCGCTCCCGGTCCAGCGGGGAGGTGGGGAGGAAGAGCGCGGTGAGCGCCTCGAGCCCGTCGCCGGCGGGCTGGTAGCTGAGCCGCATCCGGGAGGTGTCGCCCTCGGGGCGGAGCGGCCGCGGGGGGAGCCAATCGCTCACCGCCTCCAGGCCGGCGCGCGAGAGCTTGACCTTCGCTTCGCCGGGCTCGCCCGGGTCGAAGGCAAGCGCGAGCCCTCGGTCGCCGCGGGTCAGGCCCAAGGCGCCGTGGCTCACGAGCTCGGGTGCCTCGCTGCCGGACAGCGTCACGATTCGGGACGGGCTCCCCGACTGGTAGCCGTTGGCGAGCGCGATGAGCGGGCCGTCTCCCACGAGCGTGCCGGTCGCGGTGGCCTGGAAGAACCGGATGCCCTTGACGGTGGGGAGGTACCGGTCGGGGTAGATCGTGACCGCGACGGCGGCTTGGGGCGCGTCCGCGTCTCCGTCGGTGAGGAACTCGGTCTCGATGTACACGCCGGCGGCGCGACCCCGCACCGCCACGGCTTCGCCGCCCGGGGGCCGTCTGGTTCCCACCGTGCTATCTTCCAGCTCGGCGAGGGTCACGAGCTGGTCACCGACCCACGCGCCGACTACGGCGCCCTGGATGAGCGCAACGGGTCGGCCGTCGCCGTAGTACCACAACGACCAAAGACGGCGGTCGTCCAGCTCGAATCTGAGCCTGCCGAGCGCCCGACCCGTTGACCGCCCGACCGCCCGGGCGGGACGGATCAGGGTGGCGGAGGCGGCGCCGGTGAGGAGAACGAACGTGCGTCGATCCATGGTCTCAATGTTGGCGGCCGCGATGGCTTTGTCCACGCCGCTCGCGGCGCAATCGGGGCGACGCGGCGCGCTGACGCTCGGCTTCGCGGGAACGCTGGGGGGTGGCTGGCAGGTCGAGGCCGCGGAGATCGGATACGCCCGCGCGCTGCGTGCCGGCCCCCTCCGCGTCGCGTCGCTCAGCGCGCGACTCGGCTCGTTCATGGACCAGGGAGCGATCATCGGAGGTGGTCGCGGCTTCGTCTTCGGGCTGACGCTGGGTGGGCACACCGGGCTCTGGACGTTCGCCGAGCTCGGTAGCGAGGCCAGCTCGAGCGAGGTCGGGTTGGACCTCACCGTCGAGGCTACCGGGTATCTCGCCGCTCGCTCGCCGCTGTCCGTGGGGTCGCCGTGGGGGGCCGTGACGGTCCTGCCCGGCGTCCGGTTCGGCGATCCGGACGGCGCCCAGTTCGGCGTGCTCATCGGGCCGACGTTCTTCTTCGGGGACGTGGGCGACGTGCGGCCGTTTCTCGGCCTGCGCTTCGAGGCTCCGCTGGCGCGGCGGGAGCGACGTCCCTAGGTTAGCGGCCGATGGTCGCTCCCCAGCTCGATACCGAGCATCCGGGCATCCGGGTCATCGCCGAAGTGGCGTCGGTGCTCCAGGCTGGCCTCGCCTCCGGCGAGGCCCTCCATGGCGTGGTGAGGGCGCTGCGTCGGGGGCTCAACCTGGGGCGCTGCCGGTTGTGGCTGCGCACCCCGGACGGCACGCGCTACACGCCGGTCACAACTCCGGGCGACGAGGCCCAGCTCCCGGGCCACGTGGCCCCGGTTGCCGACTGGGTGCGGCGCGGCCCTCAGCGCGAGGGGACCTCGGGCGGCTCGATCCTGCGGCTGCCGCTCATCCATGAGGAAGAGCCCCTCGGCGTGCTCGAGGTCGTGATCCCGAGCGGGCGCTACGAGGGCGTCGCGCACGACGTGGTCCTCGTGGTGGCGCGCATTCTCGCGCCCATGATCGCGGCGACGGAGCTGTCCCAGGATCTCGCTTCTGAAGTCGCGCTGCGCACCCACGAGATGGAGATGCAGCGCAGCTTCGCCGCCCAGATCATCGACTCCCTTCCAGTCGGGCTGTACGTGATCGACCGCGGCTACCGGATTCGCGCCTGGAACCGCAAGCGCGAAGCGGGCACGCAGGGCGTGTCCCGCGAGGGCGCGGTGGGGCGCGACGTCTTCGACGTGCTGGACCGCCAGCCGCGCGAGCTGTTGAAGCGCGAGTTCGACCGGGTGTTCGATACGGGCGAGATCCAGCAAGTGGAGATGGAGTCTGGGGCGAGTGGCGAGATGCGCCACTATCGGATCACCAAGATTCCGATGCGAGAGGACGGGGACCACATCTCGCACGTCATCACGATCGGCGAGGACATCACCGAGTGGCGCCAGGCGCAGCAGCGGCTCGCCGAGACGGAGAAGCTCGCCGCGGTGGGACAGCTCGCGGCCGGCGTGATGCACGAGATCAACAACCCTCTCGCCACGATCCTCGCCTGCTCGGAAGCGCTGTCGCTGCGGAGCGAGGACCTCGCCCCCGGCGAGCGGCAGGCGTATACCGAGTACCTCAAGATCATCGACA
>JBOHSI010000140.1:0-13834 GCA_050733055.1 Gemmatimonadales bacterium | reverse complement strand
CATAGCGCGGCGCGATGGCGGTGAACATGCTCCGCACGTAGGAGCGCTTCGCGTCGCCGCCCGCATGCGCGGCCACCTCGAATGCGGGAGACGGGGGGGGCGTCATAAGCGCGAAAGATAGGCCGGGGAACTTGACCGGCGCCAGCGATCAGGACGTCGTGCAGTGGGCGACGCAGGGCCACGAGCCGGCGTTCCGCGAGCTGGTGCGCCGCTATGAGCGGCCCGTCTTTTCGCTGCTGTTCCGCATGGTACGCGACCGGACGCTCGCCGAGGACCTCGCCCAGGAGACGTTCATCAAGGTGCTGAACGGGATCCGGTCGTACAACCCGCAGTTCAAGTTCTCGTCGTGGATCTTCAAGATCGCGAACAACACGGCGATCGATCACCTGCGCAAGCGCGACCTCGACACGCTGTCGCTCGACGGCTCCCCGCATGCCACGACCCCCGAGGAGATGCACGCCACGGCCATCCAGCTGGGCGCCCGGGGCGAGACGCCGCTCCAGGAGGTCGAGGCGCGGGAGCTGGGAAGCGCGATCGAGCGCGCCATCGCGCGACTTCGTCCCGAGTACCGCTCTTGCATCCTGCTACGACATGTCGAGGGTCACAGCTACGAGGAAATCGCCCAGATCCTGGACATGCCGCTGGGCACGGTGAAAACGTATATCCACAGGGCCCGCAACGAATTGCGGGGCTACCTCGGGGACCAGAGGACATGAAACCCGAGCCCCCGCTGCCCCGTAGGACGGGACAATGAACGAACCCGCTGTGCAGCACCTCACCCCGGACGAGATCGAGCTGTGGGCTCAGGGTCTCCTCCCCGCCGCGCGCGACATTCACGTCGCGCAATGCGCGGAGTGCCGCGCCGCCGCCGAACGGGAGCGAAAGCTGTTCCGCGATCTGGCGCAGCTGCCACGGTTCACTCCGGAATACGGATTCGCCGACCGCGTGATGGCCCGGGTCCGCATCCCGACTCCGTCTGGCGGATTCGAAAGGCGGTAGACGGTAGGAGGCGGAAGAGGCGGTAGTGGGCGGTATGGAGTCGCGAATGCGTGGACTCTGGACCTGCCCCTTACCGCCTCTTACCGCCCCTTGGCCGGCCTCCTACCGCCCCCTACCGCCTCATGTTCGCACTTCCGCTCCGACGCCTACCCCCAGCAAGCGCGCCGCGCTGCCGTCCCGCACCGCGATCTCGACCGTTCCACCACTGCCCACGAGCGCCACGAGCTGCCCTCTCACCACGTCGCCGAAGGTGCGGCCCAGCGTGCCCACCTCCGTCCCGCCGACCTTGACGCGTACGCCCGGCGCGACCAGCTCGCCCGGGATGTTCGAGACGAGCGTCCCGAACCGGTCCACATAGATCACCTCCCCCACGACCGCCCCACCGTCATGGTGCGGCGCGGGGAGCGGGGAGCGGTACGGATCGGTGATTGGCTGGCCCAGATGTGTCAGGGAGGCGCCGTGGGCGAGCTGGGTCGCCGCGGGAGCGAACACATCGCGGGCGTGGAACGTTGGCGCGGCACCGGGCGGGATCGGCAGGGACACGAAGCGCGCCGTCGCCGGCAAGCACGACAGCAGCCCGTTGTCCGGCGCCACGAAGTAGTGCCCCTCGGCCTCGGCGGCGAGAGCGCGGCGCTCGGTTCCAACGCCGGGATCGATGACCACGAGGTGCACGGCACCCTGCGGGAACCGGTGCCACACGCGCGACAGGATGTACTGGCCCGCCCGGATGTCGCCGGGCGGCGCCTGGTGCGTGATGTCCACGAGCTGCGCGCCGTGCACTCGCGACAGCAGCACGCCCTTGACCTCTCCGACGTAGCTGTCGGCGGTGCCGAAATCCGTGAGGAGAGTGATCAAGGGCGCCATTAGTCGTCAGCCAGCGTCAGTGCGATCCCGCGGGCGATTCGTTACGGCAAGGCTTCCGGGATCTCTCGCAGGAACCGTTGGAACACGGGATTGCCCCCGTAGCGCCCGCTGAGCCGCGCGACGTAGCCCCGGGCCTCGCGCTCCAGCGTGGCCCGTCCCCGAGGGTCGCGCGCCGCCTCACGCTGGAGCGACGCGGCGAGCACCCAGGTGGCTTCGACCTGTGCCAGGTCGCCGTCGTGTGCCACCCGACGCAGGTAGCGGATCCCTATCTCGGCGTTGCCGCTGCCGAGACCGATCAGCCTTGCCACGAAGCGCGCCAACGCGCTCGCCCGCGCCAAGCCGTACTCGTAAACGCCGAGGCCGAGGTGGCAGTCCACGCACGCCGTGTCCACCTGGAGCACCCGGCGGTAGGCGTCGCGCATCGCCTTCCCGTCCTTCGCCGCTCCCCAGGAGTGGCCGTGCAGGTCGCGCTGGCGCGCGCGGTAGCCGAGCGCCGTCGCCAGCCAGAAGTCGCGCGCCGGACCGTGGGGAACGGCGTTGGCTTTCCGAATCGCGACGACCAGCAGGGAATCGATGCGCTGCGCCTCGTAGTCGTCGTGCTCGAGTGCCGAGGCCCACCAAATGTAGGAGCTCGCCTCGAAGATCACCGGAGCGGGATCGGTGGTGTCGTGGCTGGCGAGGGTGGCGAAATACGCCGCCGCGGCGGGGAAGCCGCCCGCATACAGTGTGTCGAGCCCTGCGCGGACGTCGGGCCGCTCCGCGCGGGGGTTCTGGAAGAGGACGAGCGCGGCGGCGAGGAGCCGCACGTCAGCGCGCGACGGCGGCGAGCTGTTCCGCTACGCGCTGGGCGACCTCGGCGAGTGCCATCGCGGCGGGCGACGCCGGCTCGGCACCGACGATCGGCCGCCCGGCGTCGGCGAGGTCGGCCAGGTGCGCCTGGAGCGGTACCTGGCCGAGCAGCGGCACACCGAGCTCGCGCGCGAGGCGCTTGCCGCCGTCCGTGAGGAACACCTCGGTGCGCTCGCCGCAATGCGGGCACACGAAGCCGCTCATGTTCTCGACCACGCCGATCACCGGGATACCGACGCGCTCGAACATCTTGGCGCCGCGCAAACTGTCGCCCACCGCGACCTCTTGCGGCGTCGTGACGATGATCGCCCCGCGGATGTGCACGCTCTGGGCGAGCGACAGCTGGGCGTCGCCGGTCCCGGGTGGGAGATCCACCAGAAAGTAGTCGAGCTCGCCCCAGTCCACGTCGCGCAGGAACTGCTGGATCACCTTCATGATGATCGGCCCCCGCCAGATCGCCGGTGCGTCGCGCTCCACGATCAGGCCCAACGACATGAGCTTCACGCCGTGACTCTCGAGCGGCTGGATCTTGCCGCCGCGCACGTCGGGCTTCTGGTCCACGCCCATCATGCGCGGGATGTTGGGCCCGTAGATGTCCGCATCCATCAGGCCGACGCGCTGCCCCTGCTGCGCCAGCGCCACCGCCAGGTTCGCCGAGACCGTGGACTTCCCCACCCCGCCCTTGCCCGAGGAGATCGCGAGGACCTTGCCGAGGTTCGGCATGTCAACTGGTGTCGGCGGAGGTGGCACGGACCCGGGTGTGGGACGGGGGGCGGTCTGGCGGGGAGCGGTGCCTCCCGGCGCGGCCGTCGCATCGGTGACGTTCACCCGCACGGCCGCCACGCCGTCCACCCCCTGCACCGCCTTCCGGGCTTCGCGGGCGAGCGTGGGCGGGTCGTCGCGGGTGAGGACGAAGGTGAACGTCACCTGTCCCGCGTCGTCCACCGCGAGGTCAGCCACCATGCCAGCGGAGAGGACATCGCGCGCGAGCCGGGGGTTCTTGAGCTGGGCGAGGGCGCGCTCGACGCGCGCTTGGAGGGTGTCGGATGGAGGCACGGGCGAAAGGTAGTCGGGAGCGAGGGAGGGGGGCAACGAGCGGCGCGGAGGCGGGATTGGGATGAGGAATTCTGTTGTGCGCTCACCAGATCTGTGCTAGCCTCAGGTGTCGCGGCGCCCGTGGAGAAAGGAGCGGATCATGCAGCGGATCAGCCGCATCACCCTCGGTCTCCTGCTGCTCGCGGCGCCTGCCGCGGCCGACAGCACCCTACCACCTCGGCCGTCGCAGGCCAGCGCCGTCCGAGTGACCATTCTTTCGACGATGCTCGCCGGCAATCCCGGCCGCGGTATCGGCGAGTGGGGGTTCGCGGCACTCCTCGAGGTCGACGGCCGGCGCATCCTGATCGACACCGGGGAGCGCCCGGAGACGGTGCTGCGGAATGCCCAGGAGCTCGGCATCGATCTCGCCACGGTCACCGACGTAGTCCTCACGCACAACCACTGGGACCACGTCGGTGGGTTGGTGCTGCTCCGGCGGGAGCTGGCCAAGCGCAACCCCGCCGCGCTCGCTCGTGCCCACGTCGCCCCGGCGATCTTCCAGAGCCGCCTCGACCCCGCGGGGCAGGAGGCCAACGGTCTCTTGCCGTTGCGCGCCGACTACGAGGCGAGTGGGGGAACGTTCGTGGAGCACCGCGGCCCCGCGGAACTCATGCCCGGCGTTTGGTTCACCGGTTCCGTCCCGCGCCCCCATCAGGAGCGCAACTGGAGTGGCCGTTGGCTCCTGCAAGATCCAGCCGGTGCAGTGGAAGATACGATCCCCGAGGATGCCTCGGTCGTCGTGAACACGAAGGACGGCCTGATCCTTATCACGGGGTGCGGGCACGCGGGAATCATCAACACCGCGGAGTATACCCGAACGATCGTGCGGCGGGCACCGATTCACGCCGTGGTCGGCGGCCTCCACCTGTTCCCGGCGGCTGACGCGCAGCTGGCGTGGACCGCGGCCAAGCTGCGTGAGTTTGGGCTCTCCTATCTTCTCGGGGCGCACTGCACCGGCATTGAGGCCACGTACCGCCTGCGCGAGCTCATCGGACTCACGCGCAAGACCGCCACCGTCGGAGCGGTCGGGGCGAGCTTCACGCTGGGCAAGGGGATTGATCCTCTTGCTCTCGCAGGATGAGCCCCTGCACGTGATCCCGCTTTACGTGATGCTCGCCGGCATCCTCGCCGCGCGCGGGGCAGGCGCCCTCGGTGTGGCACCGCTCGACGACTGGCAGGCCGCGACACGCGCCGGCCTCGCCCTGATGTTCGTGTTCACCGGCGTCGCGCACTTCACGCGGACGCGCGAGGCTCTCGTCTGCATGGTGCCGCCGCAGCTCCCGAGTGCGGGGGCGCTCGTCACCCTCACCGGGGATCGCGGAGCTGGGGGGCGCCGTCGCACTCCTCATCCCGGAGACGGCGCGCTGGGCAGCATGGGGGTTGATCGCGCTGCTCATGGCGATGTTCCCGGCCAACATCTACGCCGCACGCACCGGCCATACGATGGCCGGCCGCCCGCCGACGCGGGACCCCTCCCAATCCTTGCCCGGCCGACGATCTACGCCACGATCTTCGTCTCCCCGTCGGTGATGGTCGAGCCGCACGTGTCGTTCTCGTCCATTTCGGGTTGGGGAACCAGCCTGACAATGGTGCTCCTGGGCGCTCAGCTCGGGTATCTCTTCACACCCGCCGCGCGAAACGCCCCCTACGTGGGCGCGAACGCCGCATTCCAGAGCATCTCGGCGGGCGGCACGGCGAGCGGCCTCGGCCTCGGCGGCGCCGTGGGCTACCGCGTGCGCGTCGGCACAGGGTTCGCGGTCCGGCTCGAGGGACACTACCGCCGCTGGTTGAACGACTACGACGGCATCAATGAGTTCGGCTTCGCGATCGGGCTCGGCGGGATCCTCTGAACAGGGGTCTGCGGTAACGTCACCTACGTGATCCGCAGCTCCGATTACGGCGACGTCCGCTACTTTCAGATGGCCCGGACCTTGTTTGGCCGGGCCATCTACTGGACGGGCGTCTACCTCGTAGACGGGTTGCTCGTCGACTCCGGCCCGCCCAACCTCGCAGGCGCCGTGCGGCGTCTCGTGGGCGAGCTGGGCGTTCGGCAGTGCGTCACCACCCACTACCACGAAGACCACTCCGGCAACCATGCCCTGCTCGCCGACGAGCTCCGCATCACGCCGCTGGCGCACGCGGCGGGCGTGGCGCGACTGGCACTCCGCGACGCCCACCCACAGCTGTACCGGCGCGCAGCGTGGGGCGTGCGGCAGCCGGCGCGCGTCGGGACGCTCGACGAGCAGATCGAGACGCCCCGCTTCCGGTTCCGGGTGATCCACACCCCCGGGCACGCCGCAGATCACGTCGCTCTGTACGAGCCCGACCGCGGCTGGCTGTTCAGCGGCGACCTCTACCTCGCGCCCAAGCTGCGCTATCTCCGCGCCGATGAAGACGTGTACGCCATGATCAAGTCGTTACGACGCGTCATCGCGCTCGAGCCGCGCGTGCTGTTCTGCCAGCACCGTGGGCGCGTGAACAACGGGCGTGCCCTGCTGCGCCAGAAGCTCGACTTCCTAGTCGAGCTGGGCGAGCGGATCCACGGCCTCGCCGGGAAGGGCCTCGCGGAGGCCCAGATCGCGCGGGCGCTGCCGGGGAGCGACCTGCTGTGGCGCGTGTGGACCGGGGGGGACTTCTCGAAGCGGAACTTCGTGCGGGCGTTCTTGCGGGCGCAGAGCTAAAGCCGGGCGTGCATCCTCAAGTACTCCCGCGCCGCCTCAAGCACGCGCCCCTGCACCGCAGCGATCGAGCCCTCGAGCGAGGCTCCGGCCGCCTTCTTGTGGCCGCCGCCCCCGAACTGATGGGCCAGCTCGTGCACATCTACCTCGCCCATCGAGCGGAAGCTCACCTTCACGCGGCCGTTCGAGATCTGGCGAAACTGGAGCGCAAGCCGCACGCCGGCGATCGAGCGCGGATACTCGACGATGCCGTCCAGGTCGTCGGCGGTGGCGTTGTGGCGGTGCAGGGCGTCCGCGGGCACGGTGACCCACGCGAGGCCGATCGCGGGCTCCACCACGAGCGTCTGGAGCACCTCCGCCATCAGCCGCACCCGTCCCTCTGGGGCGCTCGCGTACACCGACTCGTAGATCGACTCCGGGTCCACACCGCGCTCGAGCAGCGCCCCTGCGATGCGGAGCACCCGCGGCGTCGTGTTCGAGAAGCGGAACGCGCCGGTGTCGGTGAGGATCCCCACGTACAAGGCCCGCGCCGCGTCGGGACCGAGCGGCCACCCCTCCGCGCTCGCGAAGTCGAACACCAGCTCGGCGGTCGCCGCCGCGTCGGGCGCGACGAGGCGCGGGCCCTCCGGGAGCGAGCCGCGGCTGACATGATGGTCGATGCAGGCCACGGCGTGGGAGTGCTTGATGGCGCGCTGCAGGTCGCCGAGGCGGCTCAGGTCCGAGATGTCGAGCACCACGACCACGTCCGCGGCCTCGATCTCCTTCGCCGCCCGGTCGGAGTGATCGGCGCCGGGGGGCACCAGAAACGCGAACCGCTCGGGGATCGGCGTCGGGTTCGCGATAGAGGCGGTGAGGCCGCGCTGCGTCAGCAAATGCCAGAGCGCCACCTCGCTCCCCACCCCGTCGCCGTCGGCGTTCACGTGAGTGGTGAGGGCGACGCGCGTGCCCGGCTGCAGCACGCCCGCCACCGCCCGTGCCGCGCGGGCGCGTTCGGGCGGGACCGGGACGCCGTTGGTCGTCACGTCAGGGAAACTAACCCGACCACTAGGGCGTCGTTCTCGTGCCGACGAGGGACAGTTGCAAAGTTCCCACGGCGCCGCTCACCGCCAGCGTGTCGTTCCGCAGCCGGAAGGTCCCGACGAATTGACCCGGCACGCCGCTCAACGTGACGGTGATGGAACCGCCGCTGACCATGTAGGTACCGCCGATCACGCTGGGTTGACTCTGAACGGTGACTGCCGCGGTGAAGTCGGTCTGCGTGATGGTCACCGTGCCGGTGGCCGCCGGCGGCACGAGGTTCGGCTTCTGGCCCTGGCAAAACGAGACGAGCTCGTAAGTCCCGGGCAGCGTGCCGGATACAATGCCGCCGCTGTAGGTGTCACACGGGACGGGGCCGGTCCCGCCATAGCCGCCGCCGCCGCAGGCGGCGCCGACCGCCGCGACCGCCATGACGCACCAGGCACTTCCGACCCGCACGCGCGGCTTCATGGTGCCCCCCCCTGATGGAACCGCCTCGCGCCGTCGCCGGGCGTAACGTATCGGACCCGCACGGGGGCGTCCAGGTTCGTCGCGCGATCAGCGCGCCGGCCGGCTCCCGATGCCTGCACCTCCCGAGGCCAGCTTCGAGTTCCGGTACCCGTAGGCGAAGTAGAGCACCAGCCCGACCACGAGCCAGATGAGCAGGCGCTCCCACGTGCGCCACGGCAGCGAGACCATGAGATAGAGCGCGGAGATCGCCCCCAGGGGGGCCACGAGCCACACGGCCGGCGTCTTGAAGGCGCGCGGCAGGTTGGGCTCGCGGAGCCGGAGCACCAGCACCCCCGCCGACACGATCACGAACGCGAGCAGCGTCCCGATCGACACAAGGCTCCCGGCCTCGCGCACCGTGAGGAGGCCGGAGACGATCGCCACGCCGACGCCCGTCACGATCGAGGTGATCCACGGCGTCTGGAACTTCGGATGCACCCGGTTCACAAACTGCGGCAGCAGCCCATCGCGCGACATCGTCCAGAAGATCCGCGATTGGCCGAGGAGCATCACCAGAATCACGGACGAGAGGCCCGCGATCGCGCCGACCTTGATGAGCGATGCCATCCAGCCCAGCCCCGCCCGGTCCGCCGCCACTGCGATAGGATCCGGCACGTCCAGCTCCCGGTAGGGCACCACCCCAGTCGCGATGCCCGACACGAGGATGTAGAGCACCGTGCAGATCAGCAGCGAGCCGATGATCCCGATCGGCATGTCTTTCTGCGGGTTCTTCGCCTCCTGGGCCGCCGTGCTCACGGCATCGAAGCCGATGTAGGCGAAGAACACGATCCCCGCACTCGTCATCACGCCGGTCCAGCCGTACTCGCCCCGCACGCCGGTGTTGTCCGGAATGAACGGATGCCAGTTCGCCGTCTTGATCGCGCCCACCGCCCCGATGATGAACAGAAGCACCACGGCGACCTTGATGAACACGATGATGTTGTTGACGTTGGCGGATTCCCTGATCCCGATGACGAGCAAGGTCGTGACGACAGCGATGATGACAACGGCAGGGAGGTTGAAGATGGCGGTGACGCGCGGGAGGGTCGCGGGATCGGTTCCGGCCGCCCGCAGGCCGTCGAGCAGCTGCTGGGTCGTCACCAGCCATTCGCCCGTGGTGAGCTGGATCAGGTCGCTACCCCGGGCTGCCGATAAGGCGGCGGGCACGTGGATGCCGAGGTCCCGGAGGAACGACACCACGTAGCCCGACCAACCGATCGAGACCGTTACCGCGCCGAGCGCGTACTCGAGGATCAGGTCCCAGCCAATCACCCAGGCGAGGAACTCGCCGAGGGTCGCGTAGCCGTACGTGTACGCGCTCCCCGCCATGGGAACGAGCGACGCGAACTCCGAGTAGCACAGGGCCGCGAAGATCGAAGCCACACCCGCGAGAACGAACGACAGCACCACCGCGGGCCCCGCGTTTTGCGCCGCCACCGTCCCCGTGAGCACGAAGATCCCGGTGCCGATGATCGCGCCGATGCCGAGCATCGTGAGGTTCAGCGGGCCGAGCACACGCTTCAGACTGTGATCGGTCAGCGCCTCCTGCTGCAGCGCCGTGACGCTCTTCCGTCGGAACAGGTCCATGCCCACCTCGGGAAAGAAGGAAACAGCGCGGACGTCAGCCGCTGTCTGAAACGCGCGCTAGAGTAGGCCGGCGTGGGGAAGGTGTCAAGCCGTTACAGGCTGTAGTTGGGCGCTTCGCGGGTGATGACGACGTCGTGCGGATGCGACTCGCGCAGTCCCGCGGTGGTGACCTGAATGAACTCGGTCTCGGCCCGGAGCGCTGTGATGTCGCGGACGCCGCAATACCCCATCCCGCTTCGCAGTCCGCCCACCATTTGGTAGATCACGTCGGCCGCCGGTCCCTTGTACGGCACACGGCCCTCGATGCCCTCGGGGACGAGCTTGGACGGCGCAACCTCGCCCTCCTGGAAGTAACGATCGCCGGAGCCTTCGTCCATCGCGCCGAGACTTCCCATCCCGCGGATCACCTTGAACCGGCGCCCCTCGAGCAAGAACGACTCGCCCGGGCTCTCCTCGGTGCCGGCGAGCATCGAGCCCATCATCACGGTCGACGCGCCGGCGGCGAGCGCCTTCACGACGTCACCCGAGTACTTGATGCCGCCGTCGGCGATCACGGGAACGTCCCCCGCCCCGGCGACGGCGTCGAGGATCGCGGTGATCTGCGGGACGCCCACGCCCGTGACGACCCGCGTGGTGCAGATCGACCCCGGCCCGACGCCGACCTTCACCGCGTCCACGCCGCACTCCACGAGCGCGCGGGCGCCCGCCTCGGTGGCGACGTTGCCGCCCACGATCTGTGCGTCGGGGAACGCTTCGCGCAGACAGGCCACCGTTTTCAGCACGCCCTCGGAGTGCCCGTGCGCCGAGTCCACGACGATCACGTCGCACCCTGCGTCGAGCAGCACGCGGGCCCGCGTCATCGCCTCGGGGGTGCCCCCCACGGCGGCAGCCACGCGCAGGCGGCCGTGGCGGTCCTTGTTGGCACTGGGAAATTGCCGACGCTTGAAGATGTCCTTGATGGTGATGAGGCCCCGGAGGATGCCCTGCTCGTCCACGACGGGGAGTTTCTCGATGCGGTGCTGCGCGAGGATTCGCTCGGCCTCGTCGAGCGTCGTGCCGACGGGCGCGGTGACAAGCCGATCCTTCGTCATCGCCGCGCGGATGGGCCGGTCCAGCTCGCGCTCGAACTGCAGGTCGCGGTTCGTGATGATGCCGGCGAGCCGTCCCGCGTCGTCCACGATCGGCACGCCGGAGATGCGGAATCGCTCCATCAGGTGCACCGCCTCGCGCACCGGCCGGTCGGGACCCAGCGTGATCGGGTGCATGATCATCCCCGACTCGCTGCGCTTCACGCGGTCCACTTCGGCCGTCTGGCGGTCGATCGGCATGTTCTTGTGGACTACGCCGATCCCGCCCTCGCGCGCCATCGCGATGGCCATCTCCGACTCGGTGACGGTGTCCATCGCTGCCGAGACGAGCGGGATGTTGAGCGGGATGTCGCGGGTGAAGCGGGAGCGGACATCGACGTTGCGCGGATGCACGCTCGAGTGCCGCGGAACAAGGAGGATATCGTCGAAAGTGAGCGCGCGGCCCGGGCGAAAGATTCCCATGGGGGAAGTTACTCGGAGGGTGGCGTTTCCTCAACCTTGTCCGCGGGTTTCTTCTGCGCCTCTTGCACCGCCGCCCTCCCCGCCGCCGCCACCTTCTCGAGCAATTTGCCGGCCTTCCCCACGGCGTCCATCGTCCCCTTGATGATGTTCACCGGGACCCGGCCCGCGCGCAGCGTGTCTTCGAGCGTCTCCGCCACCTTCTGGAACGGCGGCGCACCGGCGGGGCGCTCGGCGTATTTCGACTCGAGGAACTCGACGAAATCGAGCACTTGGTAGGCCTTCTCTTCCGGCAGGGCGTCGAGCTTCCGCATCAGGCGGTCGCGCAGAATCTCGTTCATGGGTGGGTCTCGAGTGTGAGCAGGTCGAGCACCGGGTTCCCGAGGAATCGGCTGCGGCCCGCGCGGACCCGGGCGGTGACCTGGAGGGTGGCGAGCGGGGTCAGGGCCTCGAGCTCGACGCGTTTGGGCTCGGGCACGACCACGTACACGAAGCCGCGCTCGGGCAGCGGCCCGCGCGCGAGCATGTAGGTGGCGCCGTGCGGCATGTCGGGGCGCAGCTCGTCCGCCTTTTGGAGGGCGATGAACTGAAGCGTCCAGCGGAGCACCTGCCCCATGTAGCGCTGCGGCTCGGTCCGCAGCTCCGCCGCGGTCACGCCCAGGAGCACGCCGGCGGGGGCAGTCTGGAGATCCGCGCTCTTCACCCAGCCCTGCACTTCCACGCGGGTCCATTCGCCCGAGCGACCGAGCACGCGGAGCGGGGCGGAGGGCACGAGCGTGCCCGCCGGCGGGCCCTCGGGCGCACGGTACAGGATCGTCCGGCGCGCGGATTCCACGCGGCCGGGGTCGGCCGGTGGGGCCGGTGGGGAAGGCGTGGTGTCCTCGGGACGCGCCGCCCCTGGGGCGGGCCCGGCCGCAACGCTGTCGGACCCGGCGACACGGCTGCTCGCCACCTGCGCGACGGGCTCGACGTCGGTCGTCGCAATCCAGCCGGCACGCGTGACGTGAATCCACCGACCCGTGCTGCCTTCGTTGACCCGGGTGAGCAGAAACCCGGGCGGCAGCTTTGCGACGAGGGCGCCCGCCGGCGCCGAGCGGAGGTTCTCCTCCGGCGCGCGCGTGACGGTGAGGTCGAACCCTGCGCGCGGCGTCGGGCCGACGGAGGTCGCGAAGATCCAGCCCTCGAGCGTGACGTAGAGCCAGTCGCCCTGCGTCTCGCTCGCCAGCAGCACGGCGCCGCGCGCGAGCCGGGCCAGCCGTTTGCCGCCCGCCTCCTGGGAGAACCAGGCGCCGTCCGTCGTCACACGGTAACGCGCTTGGGCAGCGAGCGGCGCGGGGAGCGCCAGCCAAACGACAACTGGAAGGGCGCCAACGGCCCGGCTAAATTGCATCGCTCTCAATATGGCAAAGAGGCATGGGCCGCGCACCCCGGTCGTCCTGATCGTGCTCGACGGCTGGGGCTTCCGTCCCGGCCGGGAGGGCAACGCCATCGAGCTCGGGCGCACGCCCACCTGGCACCGCCTCTGGGCGAACGCGCCGCGGACGCTGCTCAACGCGTCCGGGCTCGCGGTGGGACTCCCCGAAGGACAAATCGGCAACAGCGAAGTCGGACACCTGAACCTCGGGGCCGGGCGGGTGGTGCCGCAGGACATCGTGCGCATCTCGCAGGCGATCGAATCGGGTGAGTTCTTCCGGCTGCCGGCACTCGACCAGCTGTGCCGCAGCCTCAAGCGGTTCGGCGGCACACTCCATCTCATTGGGCTGATCGGCACGGGCGGCGTGCACGCCCTCGACCAGCACCTCGTCGCCGCCATCATGCTCGGGCACCTGCACGAACTCCCGGTCGCGATCCATGCGTGGCTCGACGGGCGGGACACGCCGCCGCAGTCGGCGCTCGCGTTCCTGCGGGAGCTCGCGGACCTGCTCGCGCAGTACGGGGGACGGGCCGTGGTCGCGACCGTCGTGGGCCGTTACTTCGCGATGGACCGCGACCGGCGCTGGGAGCGCACCAAGATCGCCTACGACGCGATGGTGCACGGCGTGGGCGAGCCGGCGCCCGATCCTGTGACGGCGACGCTCCGCGCCTACGAGGCGGGCGAGACCGACGAGTTTGTGAAGCCGCGCATCATCACGGGCACGCCCCGGATCCGCACTGGCGACGGGGTGTTCTGCTTCAACTTCCGCGCCGACCGCATGCGCCAGATCGTGCGAGCGCTCGCGATCCCGGGATTCGACAACTTCGACACCGGCCAGCGGCCTGAGATCGACCTCGTCACCATGACGCAATACGACGAGACGTTCCCCTTGCCGATCGCCTTCGAGCCGATGGTCCTCTCGCGCATCGTCGCGCAGGTCCTGTCCGAGCAGGGCAAGACGATGTTCCGCACCGCCGAGACCGAGAAGTACGCCCACGTCACCTACTTCTTCAACGGCGGCTTCGAAACGCCGGACCCCGGCGAAGAGCGCCTGCTCGTTGCGTCGCAGACGGTCGCGACCTACGATCTGATGCCCGAGATGAGCGCGCCCGCCGTGACTGACGCGCTGTGCCAGGCGATCGAGGCAGGCCACCACGACTTCATCCTCTGCAACTACGCCAACGGGGACATGGTCGGCCACTCCGGGGTACTAAGCGCCGCGGTGCAAGCCGTGGAGACCGTGGACCAGTGCCTCGCCCGGGTGCTCAAGAGCG
>JBOHSI010000139.1:0-5475 GCA_050733055.1 Gemmatimonadales bacterium | reverse complement strand
CCGTGATGCGCTTGAGGGGAAAGGTGTAGCCCGAGTTCGCCAGCGCCGCGAACACCCGTTCGCGCCCTTCTTTCACGGCGCCCTGCGGCAGCCCCACGGTGACGAAGGTCGGAAGGCCGTTCGCGATGTCGGTCTCGACGTCCACCAGGTAGGCGTCGATCCCCAGCACGGCGGCCGAGCGGACGCGGGCGAGCATGCCTGGACGGTACGGCGCGACCGCGGAGCGGCGGTAGGAAAAAACGCGCGGGAAGGAGCGAACTGTTGCAGAGACCTCACCCCCTTGGCCCCTCTCCGCGTCGCGGAGAGGGGGAACGAAGGGCAAGTGCGGTTGCGCAAAATGTGCTTGTCGTGGCGTGAATCGGATTTCGCCTGGAGGATGAGCTGATGCGATGGTTACCGAATGAGACTCAGGCGCCGGCCAACATCACCACGCAAGCTCCAGCGTGCACGAGAGCTCCGGCAAGACCTCACTCTTGCCGAGCGGAGAGCGTGGGACCTGCTGCGCAATCGACGCATGCTCGGCCTCAAGTTCCGGCGCCAGCACGTCCTCGCGGGGTTCATCGTCGATTTCTACTGCGCCAAGCTGGGGCTGGTGCTCGAGATCAACGGACCCGGACACACAAGCACGACGCAGTCGGATTATGACGCCGCCCGAACCGCCCACCTGGAAACGCGAGGGCTACGAGTCATCCGAATCAGCAACGAGGCGTTGTCCGAGAAAGCCGTGCGAAGTCTGGTACAGGATCTGACCCGTCGTTCCCCCCCTCCACGATGTGGAGAGGGGGTCAGGGGGTGAGGTTCACACGTACGACAACACGTCCCGCTGCAGATCCGCGGTCGCCAGGACCTCGGGCTCGGGCCGGCCGCTGTGGTCCGGCCACCGGACCAGCTTGATTTTGCCGCCTTCGATCTCGATGCCCGTGATGTTCCCGTCGCTGAAGGAACAGCATCCCGTGTTGAAGTAGCAGGGCTCCCACGCTATGGCGGCGGCTTCCGCCGTCTCGCGGTACGGCTTCTCGAGCGCCTTCGCCCACTCGAGCCGGGCGCGCCAGCGAGCGACCCCGTCCTGGCGCTCGACGGAGCTCGCCTCCGCGGCCAGGAGCGTCCGTGCGGCGTCGAGCTCGGCCTCGAGGTGTCGAATGTGTGACTGCGACATGAACACCGGCCGGTGAGTATGACCGGCGATGACGACGAGGCGAGTCTGGGATGCCGCCCACCAGTACATCGCCGTCTCGTGCCGGGCACGCAGCCGGAAATCCCGCGCGGGGGTGTTGGTCGAGATGCGGAAGAGGCGCTGCGCGTGGCGCCAGCTGTGTCGCACCAGGAAACGCCCCACGCCGCGATGTCGATCACTGTATGTCGTCCCCTGATGGCCGTGCACCAGCAACAGGGTACCGCACGCCGCGCCGTTGGCGCGCACCGACAGGCGCAGCCCTTCGTGAACGTGCACACCGGGCAAGAAGGCGCGCAGATGCCGCCGGACCGCTCCCTCCGAGGCCCACTCGTCGTCGTGGTTCCCGTAGATGCGGACGTACCGATCGCGGGCGTGAAACTCGCCTTCCAGCTCGAGCGTGTGGGGATAGGACTCGACGACTCGCCGGGGTGTGGACTTCCACAGCTCCTCCACATCACCCAGCAGGACCAGCGTGTACCCCTTTTCCAGATAGTAGCCGAGTGCCGCGTTGTACGGCCGCTCACACCTCCGAAAGTCGTCCGCGCCGTCCCGCTGGCCCCGATGCTGATCGGAAAAGATGACGTAGCGGTCCGTGGCAATATCGAAGCCGAGCTCTTCGGCCCGGTCGAAGGCGCGGTCCAGAGCATTGAAGACCTGCTGTGTGTAGCTCATCGCCCACGCCCCGGCGCGCCTGCGGTGGAGTACCTAATATGGCCGGCGCGGGTGGTGTCTCAAGAGCCTCCCGGAGAGCACAGGCGGAGCCTACGTTTAGCGTGTCACTCGACCCACCTCGAATCGCTGCTTGTCGAACCGCCGGGTTGGAATCGCGGGGGCTCCGAGTGATCCAATCAGTAGTGTGGCGACGGGCGAGGAGGTTCTCCGGAGCGTCTTGCAGAAGTTCGGAGCGGGGCCGGGGGTGAGGCGCCGGTGAAGCTCAGGGAGTTCTTCTATCTCCTCGGACTCAAACCGCAACCGCGGACCTTCGGATCGGTCATCGAGACGTGCGACCTCCCCCGGGAGGGGCGGATTGAGGTCGCCCGGTGGCTGCACCCCGGCTCCTACCGTATCGCACCGTCGCAGGCGGCCGTGGATCAGCTGCGTCGATTCCTGCACGCCGGCGACGTCGCCGTCGACATCGGGGCCCACGCCGGCGACTCCACGATCCCGATCGCGTTGGCGGTCGGCCCCTCGGGACTCGTGCTCGCGCTCGAGCCGAACAGCTACGTGTTCCCGGTGCTGCAGCGGAACGCCAGCCTCAACCCTGCTAAGACGAGTATCATGCCGCTGATGTTCGCCGCGATGCGGGCCGACGGGTTCTACGAGTTCCAGTACGGAGAGCGAGGCTATAACAACGGAGGGTTTCACGAGGGAATGAGCAAGTGGCAGCACGGCAGCGCCTTCAAGCTCCGGGTGGAGGGGAAGAACCTGCAGGACTTCCTCACTCGAGAACACCCCGACCTGATTCCGCGGCTGCGCTTCATCAAGGTGGACGCCGAAGGATTCGACTTGGCCATTCTCCAGACCCTCGAGGAGCTGCTTCGCCGCCAGCGACCCTATCTCCAGGTGGAGATGTTCAGTCTCCGGAAGTCCGCCCCCGCTTATCGGCGCGAGCTGTATGAGTTTTTGGTGAGGCATGGCTACGATGTCCACCGCCAGGAGAGCAGCGAGAACTTTCTGGGGGACCGCATCACCCCGGAGAACCTGATGCGGTGGAACGTATGCGATGTCTTCTGCGTCCCGAAGGGGGTGAGGCCACGGGAGTGACGACATGATCCCTTACGACGACTTCCTCACGGTCGACATCCGCGTCGGCCGGATCGTGCAGGTCGACGACTTTCCCAAGGCGAAGAAGCCGGCCTACAAGCTGCGGATCGACTTCGGAGAGCTCGGGGTGAAGGCCTCGAGCGCCCAGATCGTCAAGCACTACGACAAGAGCGACCTCATCGGCCAGCTCGTCCTCGCCGTGGTGAACTTCCCGCCCCGTCAGATCGCGGATTTCTTCTCGGAAGTGCTCACGCTCGGCGTCATCCTCGGCGAGGGAGATGTGGTGCTGGTCCGTCCCGATCGGGAGGTGCCGCTCGGCAGCCGGATCCTCTGAAAGCGGGACAGATCACGCCCTCGCTTTCACGAAGCTTCGCGGATACACCGCGGTCTTCGCGATCATGTCGTGAAACGCCTGCCGCGCGGCCCCGAGCACGAAGAAGCACCCGACGAAGATCGCGAAGCCGAGCAGGCTTCCCACCGTGCGGAGCACGGAAATCCCCGTGACGAGAGCGATGAACCCCAGGACGAAGTTGATGTTCTTGAGCGCGTACCGTTCGAGCAGGGTGCCCACTCCCGCCGCCGTGCCATCGGCGTTCGCGACTTGGATGCCGAGGATGAGCTTGCCGAACGTCCAGCCGGTGAACCCTTCGATGAGGAAGTACACGCTGCCGATGACGACCAACGCGACCGCCATGCCGAGGATCGCCCCGAAGCCACCGCCCATCGCCGCCCCCTGCGCGGCGGACATGTCTCCGGGGCTGAGTCCGGCCGCCGCCCCGCCCGCCGCGGCGCCGAAGATTCCGCCAATGGTCGGGCCGAGGACCGCCGCCCCGATTCCCACGAGAACGCAGTCCAAGAGAAACGCTGCGAGCCGCCTGCCGAAGCCGATGCGGTTTTCCATGGTTCCCCCCTGCCGATTGGGTCAGTCGCCGTGGCTCCAATGTAGGGGAGATCCAGGGCGGTCAAGCCCTCACGGAGCTCCCTCGGCCGGGCGCGGACCGCGCTCCACGATCTTCGCGGCTACGGGCACGCCCACTCCCAGCCGCTCCGCACCGCCGACGACCACCAGCTCGCCCGCCTGCACACCCGAGCGGACCTCAACGAAGCCGGGCGTCCGGACGCCAAGCGTGACCTCGCGACGATCGGCCTTCCCGTCGGTGGCCACCCACACGACGTTCACGCCCTGGAGCGGCAGCACGGCATCTTCCGGGATCACCACGGCCTCCGGCCGAATCTCGGTGGCGAGCCGGGCCTCGATGAACATCCCCGCCTGGAGCAGTCGCTCGCTGTTGGGAACGAGCGCCTTGATGAGGATCGTTCGCGCGGGCAGCTCAACCACCGGGTCGACGAACTCCACCTCGCCTGTGAACGAGCGGTTGGGGAGGGCCGCGACGCGGAACTCCACCAATTGGCCGCGCCGCACCCGTGCGGCGTAGCGCTCCGGCACGCGGAACGCCGCGCGCTGCGGGTGCACCGTCTGAAGCACGACGAGCCGGGTGCTCGTGGTGACGTAGTCGCCCAGGCTCACGAGACGCTGGCCGGCCACGCCCGAGAACGGCGTCCGCACGAGTGTGCGCTCGAGACGGATGCGCAGCAGCTCGTGCTGCGCCTCGGCGCCGCGCGCCGTCGCCTCGGCCCGCTCCAGATCGGCGGCGGACGAGGCGTTTTCCGCTAGCAGCTGGCGCGTGCGCTCCAGCGCCTGGCGCGCCAGGTCGCGTTCGGCCTCGGCCCGGGCCACCTGCGCCAGGAGCTCCGCGTCATCGACCTTGAACAGCGGCGCCCCCTGCGCCACCTCCTGTCCCTCCCGGAACAAGATCTCGACGATCCGCCCCTCGACCGCGGGGCGGAGCTCCACGGCCTGCACCGCCTCGATCTGGCCGGTGGCGTCGATCGCCTCGACGACCGTGTCGCGCCGTGCGGCCGCGGCCTCCACCCCCACCGGGGGCGGCCCGCTGGCGGCGTCGGCCCGCGATTGCGCGTTCTTGCAGGCGGCGAGGAGGGCGAGCCCAACCACGGCTCGGCGGAGAGAGGCGATGGCCTGCCAGGTCACATAGCGTCCTTGCTGGGGTCGAGCCGCTGGCCGAGCATGGCTTCGAGCCCGGCCAGCGCGAGCCGGGCACCGAAGCGCGCCTGCACCAGCGCGGCCTCGGCCTCGGTGATGGCGACCTGGGCATCGAGCAGGTCGAGAATGGTGGTGGCGCCGGAGCGGTAGCGCGTCTCCTGCACGCGGTAGTTCTCGCGGGCGACCACCAGGGCCTGGGCCGCGAGCACCGCCGACTCACGCGACGTGTGGTAGGCGTCGTAGGCTTCAGCCACATCGCGGCGCGCCGCGCGCTCCACGTCCTCCCGCAGGGCGCGCGCCACGTCGCGGCTCACCCGCGCCTGCGACAGCGCGATCTCGCGCTGGGCGCCGTCCCACAGCGGCAGGCTGACGATCAGCGACAGCGTATTCCGCGCCTGGGCGCTCGGGAAGAAGCGCTCGTCGAACGCGGCCATCGAGGCGGCGAGCGTGGCGCGCGGGAGGTACGCGCCGCGCC
>JBOHSI010000138.1:0-11707 GCA_050733055.1 Gemmatimonadales bacterium | reverse complement strand
CCCGCCGAGCGCGCGGTAATCGGCGCGGCGGGCGCGGGCCGCGAGCAAGAGCAGGCGGAACTCGAGGCGGCCCTCGTCGAGACCGGCCTCGCGCGCCGGGTGCGCGTCATGGCGGATGCGGAGGTGACGCTCACCGCGGCCTTCGCGAGCGGCCCGGGGATCATCGTCAATGCAGGCACCGGCTCGATCGCCTACGCCCGCGACGCCCACGGGCACCTGCACCGCGCGGGCGGCTACGGCTGGCAACTGGGCGACGAGGGCGGCGGTTACTGGCTCGGGCGCCGTGCGCTCGAGGCCGCTGCCCGCGCCCAGGACGGCCGAGGAGAAGGCTCGACGCTACTGGCGCGGCTGCTCGGGGCGCTCGGCCTGCAAACGTTCGATGATCTCGTGCGCTGGACCGCGACGGCAACCCCGGCACAGGTCGCCGCGCTCGCGCCGCATGTCCTCAACGCGGCACGCGAAGGCGAGGTGGTGGCCCAACGCGCGGTGGACGACGCCGCGCGGGAGATCGTCACCCTCGTCGTGGCGCTCGAGCGGCACTTCCCGGGGACGGGCCCGATCCCGGTCGCCACGGCCGGCGGCTTGCTGCTGCCACAGTCGGCCCTCGCCGCCGCCTTCCGGGAACGCTTGGCAGCCCAGATCCGGCGAGCGCGCCTGGTCCCGCACCGCGTGGACACACCGGTGGGGGCGCTCAAGCTGGCAGCCGAGCTCGCGTAAGGCGGTTACGCCACCCGGGCGAGCGTCGCTTCCTCGTTTATCGCTTTCGGATCCCAGTCGCTCTCGGTGCGCGCCACGTACACGGCTGCGGTGAGGTCGCCGACGACGTTCAGGGTGGTCCGGCACATATCCAAGATACGGTCCACACCCAGGATGATGGCGATGGCCTCGGGCGGGACGCCCACCGTGGCGAGCACCACCATGATGAGTGGGAGTGAGCCGCCGGGTACTCCCGCCGCCCCGACGGCCGTCATGACGGTGAGAATCACCACGACGACCTGTTGCGCGAGCGAGAGCTCAACCCCGAACACCTGCGCGAGGAAGAGCACAGTCACGCCCTCATAGAGCGAGGTGCCGTTCTGACACATCGTGGCGCCAAGGGGAAGAACAAAGCCCGCGATTCTCGGCGGGATCTTTAAGTTCTTCTCCGCTACAGCGATGTTCGTGGGGAGGGTGGCGTTGCTCGAGCTGGTGGAGAACGCTGTGACGATGGCCGTCCAGGCTTTCTGCCAGAAGATCCGCGGGCTCAGACCCCCGAGGATTCGCACCATGGCCGAGAACCCAATGCTCGCGTAGAGGAACAGGCCGACAAGGACGACCAGCACGTACTTGAGCAACTGTCCGAGAATATCCCAGCCGAAGCGCGACGTCACCACGAAGATCAGGCCGAACACGCCGTACGGGGCGAGCCGCATGGCGATGTCGATGATCTTCACGATCGCCTCGCCGAGGGCCTCCAGGACCCGCACCATCGGCCTCGATTTTTCCTCAGGGAGGAGCGTGAGTGCCGCGCCGAAGACGAGCGCGAAGAAGATCACGCCCAGGATGTCCATGCCCGCGGCCGCTTGGATCGGATTCCGCGGGACGATGTTGACGAACGTCTCGACCCCGAACGTGGTGCCGCCCGCCGCCTGCATCCCCTGCGCCTGCGACCGGTACGTCGCCATGAGCTGTTCCCGGACCTCGGGGGCGAGCCCTTCGCCCGGGCGCACCAGATTCACGAGGGCCAGGCCGACCAGCGCCGAGAGCGCGGTCGACAGCAGGAAGTAGGCGATGGTCCGCGCCCCGACCCGGCCCACCTTACGGATGTCGCCCAGCTGCGCCACGCCTAGGGTGATCGAGGCAAACACCAGCGGGATCACGGTCATGAGCAGCATCCGCAGGAAGATCTGCCCGATCGGCCCTGCGACATTGTCGCCGATCCACTTCACCCACGGGGCGCTTGCCGCAAAGGTGTTCGCCGCGACCCCGCACGCGGCACCGGCCACGAGCCCGAGCACGATCTTGGTGTGGAGCTTCACGGCTGGGAACCGGACGCCCGGTGGAGGCGGCTGTGACGGTACCCGTACACGACGTACAGCGACAGGCCGATCGCGAGCCAGATTCCGAAGCGCTCCCACGCGTGGCGCGGCAGCCCGATCATGACGAACACACACAGAGCGGCGGCGGTCAGCGAAACGCCCCACACGAACGGCACGCGGAACGGGCGGGGCCGGTCGGGATCTTTGTAGCGCAGCACGAGCACGCCCACGGACACCAGCGCGAAGGCGAACAGGGTCCCGATGTTCGTGAGGTCATACGTCTCGCCGGCGTCGCCGATCAGCGCCCAGAGGGCGACGAACACGCCGGTGACGATGGTGGTGATGTGGGGCACGCGGTATTTCGCGTGCACCTTGGCCGCCCACTGCGGCAGCAGCCCATCCCGGGCCATCGCAAAGAAGATGCGCGGCTGGCCGTACTGGAACACGAGCAGGACCGCCGACATCGAGATGATCGCGCCGAGCGCCACGATCCACCCCACGGTCGTGAAGCCCGCGCTGTGCAACGCCTTCGCGAGGGGGTCCGCCACCCCGAGCTCCGTGTAGGGCACCATCCCCGTCAGCACAGCGCCGACGATCATGTAGATGACGGTGCAGATCGCGAGGCCCCCCAAGATCCCGATCGGCAGGTTGCGCTGCGGGTTCTTCGTCTCCTCGGCGGCGGTCGAGATGGCGTCGAACCCGATGTAGGCGAAGAAGACGATCGCAGCCCCCTGGTGAATGCCCCGGAAGCCGTTGGGGGCGAACGGGTGGTAGTTCGCCGGATCGATGTGGGTCAGCCCCGCTACGATGAACAGCCCCAGCACGAGCAGCTTGATGGTCACCAGGATGTGATTCGCCGTGGCGCTCTCGCGAACCCCGAGCAGGAGCAGCCAGGTGATCAGCATGACGATCGCGAACGCGGGGAAGTTGACGAGGACCGGAATACCAGCCACGTGGGGGGCGCTCTGCAACAGGCCGTGGATGCCGGGATCGGGCGAGAGCAGCGCCGTCCGGTATCCGGTCGTGAGCCAGACCGGAAGCTGGACGTCGAAGCTGCGGAGCAGCGACGTGAAGTAATCGCCCCAGGAGATCGCCACCGCCACGTTGCCCACCGCGTACTCGAGGATCAGGTCCCACCCGATGATCCACGCGACCAGCTCGCCGAGCGTCGCGTACGAGTAGGCATAGGCGCTCCCCGCCTGGGGAATCATCGCCGCGAGCTCGGCATAACACAGCCCGGCCAGCGCGCAGCAAACGCCCAAAAGAAGGAACGACAGGACGAGCGCCGGGCCGGCCCCGCTGCGGACCAGGTTGCCGGCCGCGTCGTACTGACCCGCGGCAGCGGTGCCGACGGCGCCGAAAATCCCTGCCCCGATGACCGCGCCGATGGCGAGCATGACCAAGTCCCCGGCGCCGAGCGCCCGCTTCAGGGCATACGGGCCCTCCGCCTCGACGAGGAGCTCGGCGATCGGCTTGCGGGCGAACAGCTGGCGTCTAGACAAACAGCGGCGCCAGCACCAGGGTCACCGTGCTCAGAAGCTTGATGAGCACATGCAGCGACGGTCCGGCCGTATCCTTGAAGGGATCGCCCACCGTGTCGCCGACGACAGCGGCCTTGTGGGCCGGGCCTCCCTTGCCCCCATACTCGCCGGCTTCGATGAACTTCTTCGCGTTGTCCCAGGCGCCGCCGCCGTTGTTGAGCATGGTGGCGACGAGGATGCCGGCGATCGTGCCGACCATCAGGAACGCCGCCACAGACTCCGCGCCGACGTGGAACAGCTTGAACAGGAGCCCGACCGCGATCGGCATGCCGACCGCGAGCAGTCCCGGCGCGACCATCTCCTTCAGCGCGCCGACGGTCACGATGTCCACGGCTCGGCCGTAGTCGGGCTTCGAGGTGCCCTTGAGGATCCCCGGGTCCGCCTGGAACTGGCGACGCACTTCCTTGATCACGTTGACGGCGGCCCGGGTCACCGCGCCAATCGCGAGGGCCGAGAACCAGAACACCAGCATGGCGCCGAGCAGCCCGGCCACGAAGACCTCGGGCTTGGCGATGTCCACTGCAGCGAGCGGGGAGCCGAGCAGCCGAACTTCGTCGAGGTACGCCGAGAAGAGCAGGAACGCGGCGAGCGCGGCCGAGCCGATCGCGTATCCCTTGGTGAGCGCCTTCGTCGTGTTCCCCACGGCGTCCAGTCGATCGGTGCGCTTGCGGATGTCCTCCGGCTGGTGTGACATCTCGATGACGCCGCCCGCGTTGTCGGTGATCGGGCCGAACGTGTCCATCGCGAGGATGTAGGCGGCGGTGCCGAGCATGCCCATGGTGGCGACCGCGGTGCCGAACAGCCCGGCGTGCTCGAGGCCGCTCGAGGCGCCGAGCTTGTACGACGCGATGATCGCGATCGCGATGGTAAACGTCGGCAGCGCCGTGCATTCGAGCGCCACGGCGAAGCCCGCGATGATGTTCGTCGCGGGACCCGTGACGGAGGCGGCGGCAATCGATCGTACGGGGCGGTAGCGGTATTCCGTGTAGTACTGAGTGATGTAGACGAAGGCGATGGACGTGGCGATCCCGATGACGCCACACAGGGCAAAGTGCCACCACGCAGCCGGCGCGCTCGCGGGGTTCAGCAACCAGTACGTCCCGCCCGCGAACGCCACGGCCGCGAGCACCGCCGTCACCATGTAGCCGCGGTTGAGCGCGCGCATCGGGTCTTCGTCCTCGCGGGACTTCACGACCAGGATCCCGATGATCGAGGCGACCAACCCGAAGGCGCGCACCACGAGTGGGAACAGCATCAGCCCCACCACCGCGCCGGGCCCGAAGGCTCCGGGGTTCGAGAGGCCCAGCGTCGCGCCGAGGATCATGGCACCGATGTTCTCGGCGGCCGTCGACTCGAACAAGTCCGCGCCGCGTCCCGCGCAGTCACCCACGTTGTCGCCCACCAAGTCCGCAATCACGGCCGGGTTGCGCGGGTCGTCCTCGGGAATCCCTGCCTCGACCTTCCCCACGAGGTCGGCGCCCACGTCGGCGGCCTTGGTGTAGATCCCGCCGCCCAACTGCGCGAACAGCGCCACGAACGAGGCACCGAAGCCGTACCCGACGATCATCAGGGGGATCTGCGTAGGGGCGAAGCCGAACAGCTCGAGTACGGCGTACAGGCCGCCGACCCCAAGCAGGCTCATGGCGACCACGAAGAGTCCGCTCACCGCGCCGCCGCGCAGCGCGATCTGGAGCGCCCGGTTCAGGCTCGAGCGCGCCGCGCTGGCGGTGCGGATGTTCGCGCGCACCGCCACGAACATCCCCACCACGCCAGCCACCCCGGAGCAGAGCGCGCCGAACAGGAACGAGAGCGTGGTCGTGAGGGCAAGCGTCGACGCCTCGGGCTCTTCGCCGTGCGGCTCGCGGAAAAAGGCGTAGAGCACGTAGATGACGACCCCGAGCACGATGCTCAGCCAGCCGATCGTCTTGTACTGGCGGCGCAGGAACGCCTGGGCGCCTTCCTGAATAGCGTCCGAGATCACCCGCATGTCCGGGGTGCCGGAGTCTTGTCTGAGCACCCAGCGCGCGAGACCCACGGCGACCACCAGGGCGAGAAGACTCAGCCCCAGGGCGAGGGGAAGCAGCATGGTGGTTGTGGCTCCTTGGAGCCCGCTCCCGGCGGGCTAGTGTCCGATGCGCAGGGGGACGGTTACGACGCTCGCCACGGTCCGCCCGTCCCGTGTGCGGGCCGGGTAGAACCGGTACGCCATCATGCGCTGCTGGAACTCCCGGCTGTAGCGCGTCTCCGCGATCGGCGGATCGACTTCAACCCGGGTGACGCGGCCGTCGGCCGCCACCCAGAAGCGCACCCGATAGGTGCGCCCTGCCACGGAGCCGGGAACCTGCGCGAGCGGCGGCAGAATCGCCGTCCGCGGCGAGGCGACGAAAATGTAACCGCCTTCGCCTCCCGTTCCAGGCCCCACGTCCGCCCCCGCACCGGTCCCAACCCCCGTGCCCTGCCCCCCGCCCGCACCCGGACCCTGCCCGAGGGTCCCGGCCGCGCCCAGCAGTCCGGCGGCTGGCGGCGCGGGCAGCGTCGTATGGGGCAATTCGAGCTGTGGGAGGTCGAGCTTCACCTGCCGGAGCGCGGGCAGGTCCGAGACGCTGACCGGTGGGCTGACGGGGAGATCGACGGCGGCCGGCCCTCTCGCCGGCATGGTGAAGAAGTTCACGGTCCCGCCGTCGCTCCCCCCCCCGCCGCTCGGGCCCAGCCCGCCCGGGGCCCGGTGCAGCAGCTCGCGACCCCGGACGACGAGCAGCACGACGATCAGGGCGTGGACCAGGGTGGACAGCACCGCTCCCGGCCCGAGCCGCTGCGGCCCAAGGGGCAGGCGGAATCCGGGCAGCGCGGACTTGCGGGTCGGCGGCGGGTCCCCGATCACGTGGATAAGTACCCCGACAAAACTGTAGGGGCGCAGAGCACTGCGCCCCTACGATACACCTGCGGCTGCGACCCGGGCTACTGCTTGGCTTGGTCCGCGGGCGTGAACCCGATCACCTGCACCCCGGCGCCGTGCGCGATGTCCATCGCCTGCATCACCTCGCCGTACTTCCGGTTGGGCGCCGCTTTGATGAACAGTAGCTTCGCGGGGCGCGGGTCGTAGATCTGGTGGAAGGCTTGGTCGAGCTGGCTCAGCGGGTACGGCTGCCCGTTGATCGCGTACGACCCGTCGGACTTCAGCTCCAGCACGATCTGCGCACTGGGCGGCGTCTTGGCCTTGGTCTGCTGCTTGGGCGGCACCTGGACGTCGAACGCCTTGCGCGACAGGGGCTGCGTGATCATGAAGATGATCAGCAGCACGAGCAGCACGTCGATCAGCGGCGTGACATTGATGTCGGAGCTGAGCCCCTCGCCACCACCGGTGGACCCGATCGCCATCGGTTAGCTCCCTTCCTTCTTCTTTGTGAGCGACTGCTTCCGTTCGGTGATCGCGCCGACCACTCGCACCCCCGCACTCCGGGCGATCTCCATCGCCTGCTGCACGCGGCCGAAGTCGAGGTTCTGATCGGCCTTCAAGAACAGGATCTTGTCCTGGCTGCGGGCGGCGTAAATCGCCTGGAGCCGGGCCGGGAGGTCCTCATCCCGAACCTGCATCGGCCCCGAGCCCAAGTCGAGGTAGAACTTGCCTTCGCGGTCGATCCCCAGCCGAATCTCGTCCGGCCCTTCGGGGCGGTTCTCGGGGTTCTCGCTGCGCGGGATCGTCGCCTGGAAGCCGGCGGCGATGATCGGCGTCACGATCATGAAGATGATCAACAGCACCAGCATCACGTCGATCAGCGGCGTGACGTTGATGTCGGCCTTGACGGCGGCCTTCGCGCTGGCGCTAGTGACTGATAGGGCCACTGGACTGCGCCGCCTTCTGGGTCTGGAATTCCTTCGTGAAGATCGACCGGCCGAACTCCGAGCCGACGCTCTTGATGAGGTAGTCGATCAGCTCCTTCGCCGTGTAGGTCATCTCCACCGACAGGAAGTCGATCTTGGTCGAGAAGTAGTTGTACAGCCACACCGCCGGGATCGCGACCAGGAGACCGAACGCGGTCGTGATCAGCGCCTCGGCGATGCCGGCCGACACCGCCGCGAGTGAGCCGCCGCCGCCCGAGGCCGCCATGCCGGTGAAGGCGTTCACGATTCCCATCACCGTCCCGAGCAGGCCGACGAACGGTGCCGTCGCGCCGGTCGTCGCCATGATGCCGAGGCCGCGCTTCAGCTCGGCGGCGACGATGAGCATCTCGCGCTCGACCGCCCGCTCCACCGAGTTGATGTCGGCCGCGGTGATCGTAGCGCGGTCACGCAGCAGCGGCTTCACTTCAGCGAGCGCTTCGCCCACGACGCGGGCGACGTGGCTGCGCTTCTGCTTCTCAGCCAGCCGGATCGCGCCATCGAGCTGGTCTTCCTTCAGGAAGCGGGAGAACTCGGGGGCGAACCGCTTGGTCTCCTTCTGGGACTGCCAAATCTGCCACCACTTCTGGAACGCCTGAGTCCACGACAGGAGGGACATGATCACCATGGTCCAAACGACGCCCTTGGCGAACAAGCCCATGGAGTTGTACAACTCGATGAGCGAGAGTTCCATTGGGGGGAGAGGCTCCTTTCGGCCTCAGCGGGCCGTGATCTTGAAGTCGATCGGGATGTTGATCAGCACGCGCACCGCCCGTCCGTGCACGCGCGCCGGACGGAACAGGGCCTTGAGAAGGTAACCCCTGGCCGACTGGTCGAAGCCGGGGTTCGGGCTCTGAAGGACCTTCACCGAGCTCGGCTCGGCCCGACCGGTCGTGTCGATGATCGCCTGGACCATGACGCGACCCTGGATCCCGGCCTGCCGCAGCAGCTCGGGATACTGCAGTTGCGGCCCCGAGAGCACCGAGGGCTTCTCCTCAACGATCGCTTCCATGAACAGTTCGTTGCCGGTCGGAACCATCCCCGTCGCCAGGCCGCCCTCGACCCCAGTGCCGGAGTAGTCCTTCGGGTCGAACTTCTCGCTCAAGTTCACGGGCGGGATGTTGGTCGGGATGACTTCGGGGGCGACCACCGTCTGGAAGCCCTTGAGCGGGACATCGAGTTGAACCGGCTGCTGCTCGGGCGGCTTCTGCTGTTGCTCCTGAGCGATGAACACCATCGCAGTGTCGACCCGGACGCTGTTGTCCGTTTCGCCGGCCTGGAGCGTGGCGTACACGGCGGCGACGATCAGTGCCGTATGAATCACCAGCGACACGAAGCCGACGCCGAGCGTCTTCTTGGGGTTCTTGCTGCGCTTCGACTCGATGAGAACGTCGAACACGTTCCTTCCTCCGCTGCACGCTGGATATGTAATACTCCCCAGGACGCCCTGCCCGCTAGTGGAGCTTTCATTACAAGACGATGACAGGCGGGTGAGGAGTTGGCTAAGGCGCCGCCCGGTCAGGCTTGGGCGTCCCGCGGCAGCGTCACCGTGAACGTCGTCCCCCGTCCCGGGCGGCTCTGGACCTCGATGGTGCCGCCGTGCGCCTCCGCGATCCACTTGCAGATGGCGAGGCCGAGGCCCGCGCCGGGACGCTCCCCGGTGCGCGTGCGGGCGGAGTCGGCGCGCCAGAAGCGGTCGAAGATATGGGGCAGGTCGCCGGGGGCGATACCGATCCCCGTGTCCGCGATCGTGAGGATCACCCGCCCGTCGGAGGGCCCGAGCTGCAGGCTGACGCGGCCCCCGGCGGGCGTGTACTTCACGGCGTTCGTGAGCAGGTTGAGCAGCAGCTGCCGGATGCGGCTCGCGTCCACGGGGACGACCACGGGCTCCGGCGGCGTCGCGACCTCCATGCTCACGCCCGCCTGCTCGGCGAGCAGCTCGCCGGTCTCGCGCGCCTCCTCGACAATGGCCCGCAAGTCCACGGGCTCGCGGTGCAGCGGCGCGATGCCCTCGTCGGCGCGCGCCAGGGTGAGCAACGCGTCCACGAGCTCGGTCATGCGCTTGATCTCCAGCAGCGTTTCCTCGAGCGTGGCGAGGGTCTCCTGGGGCAGTCCCGGTGTGGTGACCGATCGCTCGACGCCGGCGCGGAGCACGGTGAGCGGCGTCTTGAGCTCGTGGCTCGCGTCGGCGGTGAAGCGCCGCAGCGCGGCGAAGCTTCGCTCCAGGCGCATCATCATTTGGTTCAGCGTCTCGGTCAGGCGGCCGAGCTCGTCCTTGACCATGGGTTCGGCGAGCCGCCGGTGCAGGCTGCGGCCGTCGGTGATTTCCCGAACCTCGGTGATGATCCGATCCACCGGCTCGAGGGCGCGGCGCGCGATCCACGACCCCACCAGCAGCGCCGTGACGAGACTGATCGGCAGGATCAACACGAAGGTCGTCAGGAGCTGCTGCGGCCCGAGCTCCGCGGTCTGCACGTTCGCGCCGGCGAGGATCGCGCCGAACTGCGGTCCGGCACCCGTGACGAAGCGCACCACGTAGCTGATCTTCGGCCCGTCCGGCGCGAGCTCGATCACCCCGGCGTTGCGCCCCCGCAGCGGCGGCTTCGCGAGGTCGGCCAGCTGCTCGACCTTCTGGTAGCCGAGCTCGCGCGCCGTCTGCGACAGAAACAGCACGCGCCCGTCGGCGTCGGTGATGATCAGGTAATCGGGAACGACCTCGAGCAACCCGCGGACATCGCCGATGAGCGAGTCGCGCTCGACCAACACCCCTCGGGCCCGGTAGCTCTCTTCGAGGATCCCGTTGGTGAGACCCGCTTCCGATTGGACGCGCTGGTCCAGATCATGGAACGAAGCGCTGCGCCGGGCGAGATACAGCGCGAGCGTGAAGGCGCCGAGGGTGAGGACCAACGCCGCCGAATACCAGGCCGTGAGCTGGGCCCGAAGCGTCTGCATGTCACGCCTTCACGACGTAGCCCACGCCGCGGACCGTGTGGATCAGCTTCGGCTCGCGCGCGTGATCGAGCTTCTTGCGAAGCCGAGTGATCACCACGTCCACGATGTTCGTGCCCGGGTCGAAGTGGTAGTCCCAGGCGTATTCCGTGATCAGGGTACGCGGCATGACCCGCCCGGCATGACGCATCAGGTACTCGAGCACGGCGTACTCCTTCGGGGTCAGCTCGATGGCCCTGTTCCCGCGCTTCACCTCACGGCTCCCGGTGTCGAGCGTCAGGTCCGCAACCTTGAGCACCGGAGCCGCGATCGCCTTGGGGCGGCGCCCCAGCGCTTCGACGCGGGCCAAGAGCTCTTCGAGCGAGAACGGCTTGGTCACGTAGTCATCCGCGCCCATGCGCAGCGCCTGCACCTTGAAATCCACCGCGTCCTGCGCGGTGAGCACCAGGACGGGAATGCTGTTGCCCCGGTCACGCAGGGTGCGCAGCACCTCGAGCCCCGACCGCCCGGGGAGCCGCAGGTCCAGCACGAGGAGGTCGTAGCGGCCGTCGGTTGCTAGCCGCAGCGCCTCGGTGCCGTCCCCAACCAGCTCGACGTGATAGCCCGCCTCCGCCAGGCCACGTTTCACGTACTGCCCGACCGTCTTGTCGTCTTCGACGACGAGGATCTTCATCCGATGGGCAAATACACCTTGAAGGTCGAGCCGACGCCGACTTGCGATTCTACCTCGATGCGTCCCCGGTGCTCGGCGATGATCCCGTAGCAGATCGACAGGCCCAGCCCGGTGCCGCGCCCCTGCGGCTTGGTCGTGAAGAACGGCTCGAAGATCTTGGGCAGGTCCTCTTGCCGGATGCCGGTTCCGGTGTCGATGAACTCGACCAGGATCTCGTCGCGGCGCTCGGGGTTCATCCGGCTCCGGACGGTGAGCGTGCCCCGAGAGTCCATCGCGTCCATGGCGTTCAGCATCAGCGCCATGAAGCTCTGGATGAGCCGCTCTTGGTCCGCGTGCACCGCCGGCAGCCCGGGCGTGTGCTCGCGCACGACGCGCAGCCGCTTGAAGCGGGCGTGGTGCTTGAGGAGGAACAGGGTCTGCTCGAGGACATCGTTCACGTCCGCGAGCTTCTTCTCGCTCGACTTCGGCCGCGAAAAGTCGAGCAGGCTCTCCACGATGCGGCGGCAGCGCTGGACCTCGGTGTCGATGATCTTGAGGTACTCGGTATACGCCTGCCGCTCGCCGGGGGCGAGGTCCTCGCTCCGCAGCGACAGCGCTTCCGAGCAGGCGAGGATCGTGGCGAGAGGGTTGTTGATCTCGTGCATCAC
>JBOHSI010000137.1:0-23170 GCA_050733055.1 Gemmatimonadales bacterium | reverse complement strand
CCCAGGGCCTGCGCGAGGCCGCCGCCCGTCTCGCCGACGGTGGGGGTGGGGCGGCCGGCGGGGGCGGCGGGGGGAGCGGGGGCGGAGCGGACGCCGCCCGCGCCATCATGACGACTGACACCTGCCCCAAGCATTGCGCCGTCCGGTTCGAGACGCCCGGGGGGATGGTCACGGTAGGCGGCATCGCCAAGGGCGCCGGTATGATCCATCCCGACATGGCCACGCTGCTCGCCGTGCTGACCACCGACGCCGTGGGCGAGCCGGCCACCCTGCAACCGCTGTTACGTCGCGTCGCCGACCGCACCTTCAATGCCATTTCGGTCGACGGCGACACGAGCACCAACGACACGGTGATCTTGCTCGCCAATGGAGCCTCGGGTGTGGATCCGGCGCGCGACGCAGCGTCGTGGAAGCTGTTCGAGGAGGCGGTGCAGCACGTGGCGCGCACGCTCGCCCTCGCCGTGGTGGCCGACGGCGAAGGGGCGTCGAAGGTTGTGGAGATCCACGTCGTGGGCGCGGTGAGCGAGGCGGCGGCGCGCGAGGTGGGGCGGGCGATCGCCCGCTCGGTGCTCGTGAAGACCGCCATTTACGGCGCCGACCCCAACTGGGGCCGCATCCTCGCGGCCGCCGGCGCTGCGGGAGTGGCGCTGGCCGTCGAGCGCCTGACCTTGAAGGCGGCGGCCCTCGAGGACTCCCCGACGGGCGGCGACGGCGAGTGGTTGACGCTGGCCGAGCAGGGGGCCACCGCACACCCCGATCCGGCGCGGGCCCGCGCCATCTTCCAGCACCACACCATCCGCCTGCGTATCGACCTGGGACTCGGCCGCGCGGAGGCAGTGGTGTGGACCTGCGATCTGACCCCCGACTACGTCCGGATCAACGCCGACTACACGTCGTGAAGGGCGGCTAGCGCGCTGCCAAGGCGTGCTGGGCCGTCGCCAGGTAGCTCGATGCGCGCGCGCCTTCGCCCGCGACCGCGCCGGCGAACGCCTCAAGCGTTTCCTCGGCGCGCCGGCGATAGCGCGTGTCGCCCGTCGCTTCGGCGAGCTGCAACAGCACTCGCGCCGCCCATGCGTTCGGGCCCGGGAGCAGATCGTCGAGCACGGGCTTGGCACGGTCGGCGAGCGCCGGCTCCTCCGGCGCGGTCGCGATGGCCTCGAAATAGCCGCCGCCCGCCGAGTCGGCGAGGTCCCGATCGAGCACGCTCGCGAGATCCTGCGCCACGGCGAGGTAGCGCCGCGTGCCGGTGTGCCCGTAGGCCGCAAGGCAAGCGCCCGCCACCTGCACCTGGTCCTGTAGCAGGGCGCCGAGCGTGGCGCCAGCGGCGTGACGCACCCCGCGGCCGCGCTCGTACGTGCGGCGCAGCAGCGTGTCGAGGGCTCCGATCGCCCGCGCCGCGGCCACCGAATCGCCCAGGCCTGCGGCCGCCTCGAGGACCGAGCCGATCACGTACGCCTCGCGGTCGGCGAACACGGCGCGGTCGGCCTGACCGCCCAGGTCGCGCGCGAGTCGCCGCAACAGCGACTGCGCGGCGTCGCGGTAGCGCCGCTCGCCCGTGAACGCCCAACCGATCGCGAGATTGCGCAGCAGCCCCGCGCGCACCGGCCCCGGTGGATCATCGCGCACCGGGGCTGCGGCCGCACCACCTCCCGAATCGACCACGAAGTCGAGCACGGCACGCGCGACGTCGAGATAGCTCGAGTCGCCGGTGCGCCCGAACGTCGCCAGCAGGAGGCTCACTGCCTGCGTGTGGGTGAAACCGCCCGGCGCGGCGTCCGCCCCGGAGGCCGCCTGGAGCACGGTGCGCACCGCGACGATCTCGGACTGGACCGACGCCGGGTGCAGAACGCCGCGCGCCCGCGCTGCGCGCGTCGCCGCGAGCTGTCGCACGAGCGTCGCGCGCCGCATGATCGTGGCGCGCTGCTCCCGGTAACTGTTCGCCACGTCCGGCAGGATCTGCTTCAGACCGCGGCCGGTGAGGGGGTCGTCTGCGGGGAAATAGGTGCCGCCGAAGAAGGCCGACCCGTCGGGTGTGAGGAACACGGTGATCGGGTAGCCGCGCAGGCCGGCGAGCCACTGCACGGCGGCCTCGTAGCGTCGCGCCACGTTGGGCCGCTCATCCCGGTCCACGCGCACGGGGACGAACAACGAGTCGATCAGCGCGCCGAGCACGGGATCGCCGTATACCTCGCGATCCATCACGGCGCACCAGCGGCAATCGTCCGCGCCGACGTACAGGAGTATCGGCCGGTCCAGCCGTGCGGCAAGAGCGAACGCCTCGCGCCCCCACGGCTGCCAGCTTACCGGCTGGCGCGCCGCGCGCGTCAGATACGGCGTGGCGGACTGAGACATGCGGTTCGTCAGCGGGCCGTGCTCCGAAACGCATGCCGCGGCCAGCAACGCGAGCGGAACGACCGACGGAGTTCGCATGAGCGCAGCGCCCTGAAGATACCCTGCCCGTCCGTGACCCGTTCCGCGACGCGTGATCGCGAAACGCGCGCCCGCAGCGTGCGGCGTGGTGGCGGTGACAGTAAGGAAGACCTACGTAGTGAGATGGAGCAGGCGCACGACCAGCGGCGACGACCAACGGCCTGGGGGGTGCCACGGCCGAGGTCGGGCGTGCGGTCCCTCCCTCTAGGCCGACCGGTCCCTTCCCAGGCCGCGTGCAGTTTGCGCCCCCGTCCCCCTGCCGTCAATGGTACGCCGTTTCCACCTTTCGAGTGCGCCGCGGCAGCCGTTATGTTGGGGCATGACTGAAGTCACCCGCATCACCCCAAAGGCAAACGGCCCGCTCGTCGTGCAGGGGCCGGTGAAGATCGTGACCCCGGAGGGTCGGGAGCTCCCCGTGCCCCCCCGCAAGGACGGCCGACCAGCGGAAGTCGTTGTCCTGTGCCGCTGTGGAGGCTCGGCGACGAAACCGTTTTGTGACGGAACGCACAAGCGGATCGGCTTCTCCGATGCCCCGCCTCCGAGCCCCGCTCCCACGACCTAAGCGGGGGATATTATGTTGTGACCGTCCCAGGCGGGGATGCACAGGGGGAGCCGCCCCTGACCCCCAACCCATGCCCCCCGCCCCCCTGCCCCTGCCCCCGAACGGAGGAGCGCAATGGCGAAGGGTGGAAAGGCCCCGATGGCCGCGGATGAGGGCTACTGCGTGAAGTGCAAGGCGAAGCGGAAAATCTCCAACGCCCAGCAGGTGAAAATGGCGAACGGCCGGCCGGCGCTCAAGGGCGTGTGCCCGGTGTGCGGCACCGGGATGTTCAAGATTCTGCCGCCCAAATGAGCTGACGACCCGACATCGCGAGCCCCCGATCGTCCGAGGTCGGGGGTTCTTGATTTACCTATGCCTACTCGCGCGCCACGCTGCGGCTGCCGCTCCCCTGGTAGGCGTAGCGGAAGGTGACGCACGCTGTGCCTGCGTCTCGGCAGTAGTAGGCGAGCAGCTCGAGCTTGGCATACCTCCCGCCCGGAGTCCGCACCCCGTATACGTGATGCTTCGAGGTGAGGAGGTGGCTGAACATGCTGTACTCGTACCACCTCCCCACGCCCGGGTTGGTCGTGTCGAGCCCGGAGGCATTGTCGAGATACCCCGCAGCCGGGAGCTCGGCGACCGAATCGAACGGCACGCGTCCGAGGTCGACGATCCCCCCACCCGGCGCCGCGATCAGGTGAAACCGGCGGAACGCGATGTCCCAGGGGCCCGAGTCCACCGCCGCGTTCCGGCCGAAGTCGAAATAGCGCCACCGGTCGGTGGCGGACGCATCGAGCGTGTAGCTCGCGGGTCCCACGAGCGAGTCCCCCGCCGGCGCGGCGCGCGGCACCGTCAGCGCGAACGGCGGAAACTCGGGCGTGGCGAGGGAGCCGATGAGGAGCGACGTCACCAGCAGCAGGAAGACCGCGCCCATCACCAGCACCAGGATGGGCGGGCGTGCGCTCACGGCTCGGCCATGAACGCGTAGCCGAAGCTCCGCGGCGGAACGAAATTCTCCTTCACCGCTCGCGGGCTCACCCAGCGGATCAGGTTGAGCAGGCTCCCCGCCTTGTCGTTCGTGCCGCTCGCGCGCGCGCCGCCGAACGGCTGCTGCCCCACCACCGCACCCGTCGGCTTGTCATTCACGTAGAAGTTCCCCGCCGCATAGCGTAGCGACGCTCGCGCCTCGTCCACCGCGCGGCGGTCTTGCGCGAAGATCGCGCCGGTGAGCGCGTACGGCGAGGTCTCGTCCACGAGCCGGAGCGTGTCCGCCCAGCGAGCCTCGGGGTAGGCGTACACCGTGAGGACGGGGCCGAAGATCTCCTCGCACATGGTGCGGTCGGTCGGGTCCGAGGTCTCGATCAGCGTGGGCTCGATGAAGTAGCCGTCCGCGTCGTCGCAACCTCCACCGAACAGGATCTTGACGCCCGGCGCCCGCTGTGCCGTCTCGATGTAGCTGCGGATCTTGTCGAACGCTTTGCGGTCGATCACGGCTCCCATGAAGTTCCGGAAGTCCGCGGGATCGCCCATCTTTACCTCGGCGAGCATCTGCAGCACGCGCTCGCGCACCTGAGGCCAGCGGTTGTCCGGCACGTATGCCCGCGAGGCGGCGCTGCACTTTTGCCCCTGGTACTCATACGCACCGCGCACCAGCGCCGTCGCCAGGGCATCCACGTCGGCGCTCGCGTGCGCCACGATGAAGTCCTTCCCGCCCGTTTCGCCTACGAGCCGCGGGTAGCCTGCATACGAGGCGAGGTTCTCCCCCACACGCTGCCACAGCGACTGGAACACCTCCGTCGAGCCCGTGAAATGGATGCCGGCAAGCGCGCGGTCCCCGAGGAGTGCCTGCGACACTTGTGCTGCGGGGCCCGGCACGAAGTTGATCACGCCGGGCGGGAGCCCTGCGTCCTCAAGCAGCCTCAGGATGAAGTAGTTCGAGAGTACCGCCGACGCCGCCGGCTTCCAGACCACTGTGTTTCCCATGATCGCCGGCGCCGTCGGGAGGTTGCCGCCGATCGAGGTGAAGTTGAACGGCGTGATCGCGTACACGAACCCTTCGAGGGGCCGGTAGTCCATGGAGTTCCAGGTGCCGGGCGCCGAGTTCGGCTGCTCGGCATAGAGGCGCTCCGCGTAGCCGACGTTGAAACGGAAGAAATCGATCAACTCGCACGCCGCGTCGATCTCCGCTTGATGGGCGGTCTTCGACTGGCCGAGCATCGTGGCGGCGTTGACGATCGGGCGATAGCGGCCGGCGAGCAGGTCCGCCGCCTTGAGAAACACGGCTGCCCGTCGCTCAAGACTCCACGTGGACCAGTCCCGCCACGCCTCGCGCGCCGCCCTGATGGCCGCGTCCACCTGCGCCGGCCCCGCCTGCTGCACCTTGGCGAGCACGTGCCGGTGGCAATGTGGCATCACGACGTCCACGGTCTTCCCGGGGCGCACGTCTCCACCGCCGATCACGAGCGGAATGTCGACGTGGCGGGAGGACAGGTCCTTGAGCGTCTTCGTCAGTTCGGCCCGTTCAGCAGAACCGGGAGCGTAGCTGAGCACCGGTTCGTTAACGGGAACCGGGATCTTTGGGATAGCGTTCATGCGGGTAATGTAACTGCGCCGCCAGCCGTCAGCCGGAGGGCAGAGCACTGACGCCTGAGAGCGCCTTATGACCATCGACCCTCGCACCCGCATCGGCCACGTCCACCTCACCGTGTCCGACCTGGACCGCGCGCTTCGGTTCTATCGCGATGCGCTTGGTTTCGAGGTAACGACCACATACGGCAAGGATGCCGTGTTCCTCTCGGCAGGCGGGTACCACCACCATATCGGGCTGAACACCTGGGCCGGCCGCGGGGCGCCGCGACCCGCGCAACGGACGACCGGCCTCTACCACTTCGCGATTCTCTACCCCGACCGGAAGAGCCTCGCTTCAGCCGTCCGCCGGGTGCTCGAGCACGGGGTGCCGCTCGAGGGCGCGTCGGACCACGGCGTGAGCGAGGCGATCTACCTCCGCGATCCCGACGGCAACGGGGTCGAGCTCTATCGCGACCGGCCCGAGAACGAGTGGCCTCGCACCCCGGATGGCGCGCTCGTCATGCACACGGCGCCGCTCGATCTCGAGAAGCTGTTGGCTGAGGCAGGATGACAGTGCTCAGGCCGCGTCGCCGGCGCGGCGCACGTCGAGCGAGCGCTGGGCCGGGAGCGGGAAGCTCACGCTGACCGTGGTCCCTTTCCCGGGGGCGGAGTCCACCTTGATGCTGCCGCCGAACATGTTGCGCACCACGCTCTGGACGACGACGAGCCCCATGCCGCTCCCTTCGCCGAACGCCTTGGTCGTGAAGCCGGGCTCGAAGATCCGCTCCAAGTCGTCGGAGCGGATGCCCGCCCCCTCGTCTCGCACCGTGAGCCGAAGCGATTCGCCCGCCTGCTCGAGCGCGACTCTGACGGGCGCCGGGCGGCCCGTGCTCGCGTCCGCGGCATTGCGGATGAGATTCACGAGCATGTCGTAGAGGGCGTTGGGATCACCCTTCAAGTACACCGCGTCGAGCGTGGAATCGAACTCGAGCGAGACCTTCTTGTCTTTGAGGACACGGCTCTCGAGGATGCAGCACGAGCGCACCACGCGCACCGCGTCGAAGCGCTCCGAGCGAGCCAAGGCTCCGCGGGCGCGATCCTTGATCGCCCGCAGGAAGTTCACGCTCCGGTCGATGTCGTCCACCACCTGGCCGAGCTCTTCGAGCATCTCCAATCGGCGGCTGGCCGCCACCTCGGTCCAGCGGCCCAGCGCCTCGATGACGATCTGGAGGCCGGCCCGCGCCGCGGTCAGGGGGTTCGACAGCTCGTGGGCGATGATCCCGGGGAGAGTAGCGATGTCCTGGAGCGGGTCGCTCCGTTTGGCGGCCGAGATCGACCCGACGGGCGCTTCCCGGCGGTCGAGCAGCCCGAGGCAGAGACCGGCGAGTTCCAGCGTGAGCCGCTCCCGGCTGCGGCGCTCCCGCCCATCCGGCGGGGGCGTCGGGGGACGCGTGCGCACCGGGGCGATCACCCAGGCGCCCTCAGCGGCGGCGGGCGATCCGACCCAACCACTCCCCTGCACAATGGGGATGTTCCACCGCCGCAGCGTAACGTCCACGTCGAGGTGGGTAGCGTGGTGACGGGGGCTGGGGTCGCTCGACGCCTGCGGCTCCAGCTCGGCGTGGGCGGAGACCTCCCAGATCGTCACCGGGCGGCCACCGAGGGCCACGCTGGCCTGCCGCAGGATCTCGCGTCTGCCCTCGACGTAGGTCTCTGGTCGGCTCACCGGGGCTCCCAATGGACACACCAACCCGCCGCCGCGGGTCGGCCAGACGGCCGATGCCGGTCACAACGGAGCATCCATCTGCGAACGGGGGCGCGTAACACATATGCGATATCCCCGCGGGAGAGTCAAGCAACGAGCACGCCCAGCCGGGGACGCCGCGTCTCTGGAGATCAGCGGTGGGAACAACCAAACGGGCACTGTAAACTCGACCCTGAGTACCCCCCTCGGTGTCCGGGCGCGCGACGCCTACGGCAACGAGAAGTCGGGCGTGACGGTGACCTGGGCGGTTCACGCGGGCAGCGGCTCGCTCAATCCGACCCAGAACGTCACCGCCGCGAACGGGGTCGCCACCAGCACACGCATGCTGGGGCCCGCAGCCGGGACCTACACCGACACGGCTAGCTCAACGGGACTACACCGGATCGCCCCTGCTCTTCACCGTGAACGCGGTCACGGCGCCGACCACGGCAGCCGTGTCGATCGGGAACAACTTCTTCAACCCGAACAGCGTAACCATCGCGCGCACCGGGTCGGTGACCTGGACGTGGAACAGCGCCGGAACCTTGCACAATGTGACCTTCGCCGCCGTGGCGGGCGCGCCGTCGAACATCGGAAACATGGGGTCCGGGTCGAGCAGCCGCCCGTTCGGGGCGGCGGGGACCTTCGACTACGAGTGCACGCTGCACCCCGGCATGACTGGTTCGGTGACCGTCGTGCCCTAGCCAACGCAGCCTTGACACGCTGCGCCGCGCGGTTCAGCATAGGCCTCTGCTGAGCCGCGCCGTCTTGTATCTCCTTTTCTCTTCCGTGAGGAACCGCCATGCGCTCCTCCGTCCGCACACTCAGGGTGCTCCTTCCTTTCCTCGCCACCGGCGCGCTCCAGGCTCAGGACACCGGCGTCCTGCGCGGCCGCGTCACCGATGCAGCGAGCCGCGAACCAGTGGTCGATGCGCGGGTGACCATCGGCGGGACGTCGCTTGCCGCCACGACGAGGGCCAACGGTGAGTACCTGTTCTCCGCCGTGCCGGCCGGGCACCACGCCGTCCGGGCACAACGGGTCGGCTACGCCGCGGCACGCCAGGAAGTCGACGTCGCCGCTGGCGAGGCTGCCGAGCTCGACTTCGGGCTCCGCGCCGTGGCGGTTGCGCTCGACGCCGTCGTGGTAAGCGGCGTCGGCGCGCCCGCCGAGAAACGGACCCTGGGCAACACAATCGATGTCGTGCCGGGCGACTTGATCAGCGGGGCGCCCGGCGCCACGGCGATCGATCAAGCACTCCAAGGCAAGGTGCCTGGAGCCTGGATCTCGCAGAACAACGGCATGCCGGGGGGCGGGATCTCCATTCGGCTGCGGGGCACGAACTCCATCCTCAGCGGGGGCGAGCCGCTGTGGGTGGTGGACGGCGTGCTCGTGGACAACAGCGCGGACGCCCTCGTGAGCATCAGCGCCAACGTCAGCGGCGCCCGGCGCGAGGTAGGTGGATCCGCGGTGACGAATCGGATCGCGGATCTTCCACCCGACGACATCGAACGGATCGAGGTTCTCAAGGGTGCCGCGGCTGCAGCGCTCTACGGGTCGCGGGCGAACAACGGAGTCATCCAGATCTTCACGAAGCGCGGCCGCGCTGGAAAGCCTCGCCTGAGCGTCTCCGCCGAGGTCGGCCTGAGCGAAACGCCGGGGCGTTACGAGTTGAACATGGCGCCTACCGCCGGCTGGGCGGATTCGATCTTCCTCCGCATCCCGCTAAACGCGCCGGTGCAGCGCTACGACATCCAGGATCAGATCTTTCGCACCGCCGGGTCCGTCTCGGCGCAGCTGTCGGTCTCCGGGGGGGGCGAAGGCACGTCGTACTACGTGTCGGGCAGCCGGGCCGACGTGGACGGGATCGTGCGGCCGACGAACTGGAACCGCACGAGCGTGCGGGCCAGGCTCACCCAAGCCGTCAGCTCCAAGCTCGATGTCACGGCCAGCGGCGGCTACGTCGAGTCCCGCCAGCGGCCGATTCCGGAGGGCGAGCAGGGCCAGGGCCTACTCACGTACATCATGTTCACGCCGACGGCTTGGAACCCGAACTTCAACCAGGCCTTGGGGCAGTACCCGTACAACCCCATCCTCGGGCCGAATCCCTTTGCGGTGATCAACGACCTCGAACTGAATGAGGACGTGACACGCTTCACGGGGAGCCTCGAAGCGATGCTGCGGCCAGTCCCGAGCCTGACGGTGCGCTACTTGTTCGGCCTGGACGACTACCGACAGGAAACGCGATACCTGCAGCCGCCGTTCCTCATCAGCGCGACCTACCCCGGCGACATCCAGAACCCGATCCGGTTGTCGCGGCAGCTCAACCACGACGTGACCGCGACTCACACGGCCCAGGTGAGTCCCTCGGTCGGGGCGAGCACCACGCTCGGCTTCCGCTACGCGAGCGACCGAATCGACGACGTGCGCGCCGCCGCCTCGGGCCTGGCACCGGAGCAGGAAACGGTGGGCGGTGCCGTGCCCAGCGCATCGCAGCTCAAGTCCGAATTCCGCACCGTGGGCGGATTCCTCGAGGAACGCCTCGGTCTCGCCGACCGGCTGTTTCTCAATGCCGGCGCGAACCTGGAGGCCTCGTCGGCCTTCGGCAACGATCAACGGTGGCAGTTCTTTCCCCGTTTGAGCGCGTCGTACGTGCTCGGCGAAACCGACTTCTTCCGCAACAGCGGCCTCGGCCGGAGCATCAGCACACTGCGCCTCCGGGCGGCGTACGGCCAGACCGGCGGCCAGCCTCCCACTCTGTACGGCCGGTTTGACAACTACGTGCCCGCCTCCCACAGCGGGAAGCCCGGGCTCGTCGCAAGCACCATCGCCGGCAACGACCAGCTCAAGCCTGAGCGGCAACGGGAGATCGAGGGCGGCTTGGATCTGGGCCTGCTCGACAACCGTGCGCTTCTCGAGCTGACCTATTACCACAAGCGGACGTTCGACCTCGTTCTGGGTGTCCCACAGACGCCGAGCAGCGGGTTCCAGACCCGGTTCGACAACGTCGGCGAGCTGGTGAACCGAGGCTGGGAAGCCGCGCTCACGACGGTGAACCTCAACCGGCCCGGCGTGAGCTGGCGGTCGACGCTGTCGCTGGCCCACAACCGGAACCGCGTGGAGAAACTGGTCACCGACGCGGACACACTGTTGTTTGGGTACCTGAACGTCGTGGCGGAAGGCCAGCCGATCGGCGCGTTCTGGGGCGGTGTCTGGGCGCGTAACCCTGACGGGACAATCGCCTACGGCCCGGTCACAGTCCCGGTCTACGGCACGGTGATGCTGCCGCTGCAGGCGATGGACACGGTGCCGGGCAGAACCCCCCTCATCCAACCCGTCCGGCGCATCGTGGGCGATCCGAACCCGGACCTCATCGCCTCGCTGCTCAACACGGTCGATCTCGGCCGCCGCGTGCAACTGAGCGTGCTGCTGGACGGCCGGTTCGGGAACGATGTCGCGAACTTCACGCGTCGCATCGCCGAGCGACTCGGTGCCGACAAGAACGTGGAGCGCGAGATCTCAGGTGAGGTGCCTCCGCGCACGTACACGCTCAACCCCGCCGGCCGCTTCCTGGTCTACGAGGAATACATCGAGGACGGAAGCTTCGTGAAGCTGCGCGAGATCGCGCTGCGCGTCCGCTTCGACCAGGCTTGGGTGAAGCAGCTCGGCGCGGAGACGATGGACCTCCGGCTCGCCGGCCGGAACCTCGTCACCTGGACCGGCTACGGTGGCCTGGACCCCGAAATCAATCTCTTCACGAGCAACACAGTCGCGCGCGGCGTGGACTTCGTGAACGCGCCGCTCCCCCGCTCCTTCAGCTTCAGCGTCCACTTCACCTTCTGAGGAGGCGACGATGCGTGACCGGAATCGATCGATGCTCGTACGCACCGGCGCCCTCCTGATACTGCTCGTCGGAGCGTGCGACCTCAACCTCCAGAACCCCAACGCTGCCACAAGGGAGGAGGTGCTGTCGTCCCCCGACGGCATGATCGCGCTGGCCGTCGGCATGCAGGGTCAGTACGCGGGCATGGTGGAGGACTACGTGCTCACCTCGGCTCTCATTACCGACGAGTGGGGGACGCGCACGGCGTCGTTGATCTCGTACCAGTCGCTCCTCACCGGGCAGAACTTCGACCGGTCCTACGGCGTCGTCCTATCACCCTGGTCCGGAGGGTATCTCGTCATCAGGTCGGCCAACACCCTGCTCGCCGGCGCGCCGCAGGTCCTGGAAGGCGGGCTCGAGACCGGGGTAGTGGCACTCGCCAAGCTGTTCAAGGCGATGGCGTTCGGCACGCTGCTCCTGCAATACCAGGATGTCCCGATCGACGTGAGCGCGCTGGCCCCAGCGCCGCAGGCTCGGACCGTCGTGCTCGACACGATCCTCGCGCTGCTCGAGTCCGCGCGCGCCGACCTGCGCGGGGTTACGGATGCAGATTTGGCGGTGTTCAACACGCGCGTCCTCGGCACCGGCTTCTCCTTGCGCAACACTGTGCACGCGATGCTCGCCCGCTACTACCTGGTGGACGCGCAGTACCAGAACGCCGTCTCCGCCGCGGACAGCGTCAACGCCAGCACGCTGTCGGTCCTCCGCTACGCTTCCCCGAACGAAAATGCGATTTACGGTCTCGCGATGGGGCTGCGCTACGTGGCCCCGCTCCGGAGCTTCGTCACCCAAGCCGAGCTCGGGGACCGACGCCCAAACTATTGGGCCGATACGGCACTCTCCGCCTCGTTCGTGGGCAACCCGGATTCGGTACTGCAGCCGCTCCGCAAGTACGCCGGACAATTCGACGACTACCCGGTGTACCTGCCCGACGAGATGAAGCTCATCAAGGCCGAGGCGTTCACCCAACTCGCCCGGCTTGACTCGGCAGCGCTCTACGTGAACGCGGTGCGCACCCAGACCACCTCGACCGTGGACGAGCCGATCGCGGGGCTTGCCGCGCTCGACCCGGCGACCCAGCTCGACACCCCGACGAAGCTGTTCGCCGAGATCGCGACGCAACGACGCCACGAACTGTACATGCAGGGGTTGCGCTGGGAGGACACGCGGCGGCTCGGAGCCGCGATCACAACGACGCCGGTGATGCAGTGGCTGCCCATTCCGCTGCAGGAATGCCTGACAAACCCGAGCGCTGGATGCTGAGCGCCCGCCGCTAGTTTCGTCGCCCGGCCCGGAGCGCATCCCAGATGCGCTGATCCTCCGGGCCGAGCACCCAGGCCGAAAACCCCCGCAGCTTCTTCTCCTTCGCCAGCGTCAGCTTTGCCTGGAAGCTCCGCACATCCTCGAGGAACAGCCACTCGAACGTTCCGCCGTTCTCGTAGGAGCCCCAGGTGACGGCCTGCACCGAATCCCACTCCAGGCGCGCGCCGTTGCGCTGGGCGAGGCCCGAGCCCCAGGTCCACGACACGGTCTCCGACCACGAGCGCGCCCGTTCCGGGATCGAGTTGTCGTAGCGCGTGAACCAATGCTCGCCCCAGAGGGGGATGCCCAGCGAGAGCTTCTCGGGGCCCATGAACTTGAGGAAGTAGTCCACCACCTCGCGCATCCACGGGAGGCCCGCCTGCGGCCCCGGCGGCGTGCGCCGCGTGTGCTGCGCGTAGGACATCAGCGAGACGAAGTCGCCGAGCTTGGCGAGCGCCGCGAGATCGTAGCCCTCGCGCCAGCTCTCGTACAGAAACCGATGGTAGCCGAGCGGGCCGGCGAACTCCTCGGGCCGATGCACCACCGCGATGCTGATCTTGCAGCCGGTCGCGCGGAGCGCCCTTGCCGTCTCACCGTACCAGGCGGTCAGCCGGTCGCGGTCTTCGAGGTTCACGTTCTCGATGTCGAACTGGATCCCCCAGAACCCGTGCTCGCGGCACAGCCCGGCGAGGGCGCGCGTGGCGCGCCCTCGTGCCACCGTGTCCGCGAGCAGTCGGCGCAGCGACGGTTGGTGGAACCCCTCGTTCACGACCAGCGGCATCACCAGCACGCCGTGGCGCTTCGCCAGGTCCAGCACACGGCGGTCTACGCCACCCCACACGATGCCCAGGCTGTCCACCGTGTACACCTGCGGGCCCAGCACCGTGATCTGGTCGATGTTCCGGACGAGGCTCGAGTAGCTGTTCTCCGTGTCCGTGTAGTAGAACAACCGCTCCAGCGGCTGCTGGGCAGCCGCTTCGCGCCCCGTGAGCGCGATGACCAGCCACGCGAGAAGCGTGCGGCGACGCATGACGCCTGGAACCTCCGTTCGCATCGACTCTGCACGACGACTTTGCCCGACGCCCAGGCCGACGTATTCTTCTGGCCATATGTTGCTCCGTCGAGGAGATGCACGCCAGTGAGGCGCCCGGAGACGACCCGCGACGAGCCGGCGCGGCCCGTCGAGGGCCCTCGCGATCGGGAGCGCCTCCACACCGTCGTGGTGCGGGATCACGACGTCCTCGAGCGGCTCGTCGCCGACCGCCTGGTGGAGGCGATCGCGCGTGAAGTCGCGCGCAAGGGGCATTGCGTCCTCGGCCTCGCCACCGGAAGCACCCCGCTCGGAATCTACCGCGAGCTGATCCGGCGCCATCAGGCGGGCGAGGTCGATTTTTCGCGGGTGATCGCGTTCAACCTGGACGAGTATTACCCGATGCCGCCGAACCGCCCGCACAGCTACCGGCGATACATGTGGGAGAACCTCTTCGCCCACGTGAACATCAGCCCGCACAACGTTCACATCCCCGACGGCGGGACGCCGCGGGAGCAGCTCAGCGAGCACTGCGCCGCCTTCGAGCGGGCGAACGCCGACGCCGGCGGGATCGATTTTCAGATCCTGGGGATCGGCAAGAGCGGCCACATCGGCTTCAACGAGCCCGGCTCGCCGCCGGACTCGCGCACCCGGTTGATCATGCTCGACACCATCACCCGCAAGGATGCGGCGGCGGATTTCTTCGGCGAGGACAACGTCCCGCGCGAGGCGATTACCATGGGGGTCGCGACGATTCTCGAGGCGCGGGAGATCGCCCTCATCGCGACCGGCGAGCACAAGGCCGCGATCGTGCAGCGCGCGGTGGAGGGCGAGGTATCGCCGGACGTCGCCGCCACGTTTCTGCAGCGCCACCCCGATGTCACGGTATACCTCGACTTGGCGGCCGCCGCGGACCTCACGCGGATCAAGACCCCGTGGCTGCTCGAGCCCGTGGAATGGACGCCGGCCATGACGGAGCGTGCCGTCGTGTGGCTCGCCGAACAGGTCGGCAAGGGCATTCTCAAGCTCACCGCGCGCGACTACTCCGAGAACCACCTGAGCCCGCTGCTCGCGAAGCACGGCGCTCCGGGACCGATCAACGGGCTCGTGTTCAACCGCCTGCGGGATAAGATCCGCGGCCGGCGGAAGCTGCCGTCCCGCAAGGCGGTGCTCGTGTTTTCCCCCCACCCGGACGACGACGTGATTTCGATGGGCGGCGTGCTGCGCAAGCTGTGGGAGAACGAGAACACGATCGTGGTGGCCTACATGACGAGCGGCAACATCGCGGTGTTCGATCACGACGTGCGGCGCCACCTCGACTTCGTGGAGCGCGCCGCGGAGACGCTCGGCCTCGACCGCGCGGCGGTGCGCCGCGTGCGCGACCAGGTCGAGGCGAGCTTCGAACGCAAGGCGCCGGGCGACGTCGACCTGCCCGTGGTGCAGGAGCTCAAGCGCATGATCCGGGAGTCGGAGGCCGTCGCGGCGCTCGAGTCGGTTGGGTTGCCGCCGAGCGCTGCGCGCTTCCTCAACCTCCCGTTCTACCGCACGGGCGAGGTGCGCAAACGGCCGATCGGCCCGGAGGACGTCGCGATCGTGCGCGCCCTCCTCGAGGACATCCATCCCGGTCTCGTGTTCGTTGCGGGCGACCTGTCCGACCCACACGGCACGCACCGGATGTGCCAGGCGGCAGTCGAGCGGGCCCTCGCCAGCTACGGGGGCCCGCCCCCTGAGGTCTGGCTGTATCGCGGGGCGTGGCAGGAGTGGCCCATCACCGACGCCGACGTGCTGGTCCCGCTCTCGCAAGACGAGCTGCGCGCGAAGATCCTCGCCATCTTCAAGCACCAGTCGCAGAAGGACACCGCCCCGTTCCCCGGCGGCCACGACGACCGCGAGTTCTGGCAGCGGGTGGAGGCGCGCAACCTCGAGACGGCGGCCCGGGCGGACCGCCTCGGCCTGCCCGAGTACTATGCGATGGAGGCCTACGTCGTCGTGAGTCGCGATGAGCCCCCAGGACGCTGAGGCCCGCGCCGCCTCGCGGCGCCTCCTCGCCACGAGCGAGCGGGAGCTGCAGCGCATCGTCCTGGACATGCATGACGGACCGGTGCAGGACATCTTTGCCGCCCTGTCCCAGCTCCAGGTGCTCGAGCGCGCGCTCGCCGCCGACCCGGCGGCCCAGCAGCGCGCCCGCCAGGCGGTGCGACTGCTCGAGCGCGCGCTCGGCGAAATCCGCAACTTCATCGGGGCGTTCCGCCCCCCGGGCTTCGAGCGCCGCGCCCTAGGGGAGATCATCGAGGGACTCGCCGTGCAGCACGAGACCCTCACCGATCAGGCGGTCGAGCTGGACCTGCCGGCCGATCTCGGCGACTGCGCCCTCCCGACGAAGATCGCGATCTACCGCATTCTGCAGGAGGCGCTTGCCAACGGTCACCGGCACTCCGGCGCCGCACGCCAGCGGCTCCGGGTCGCGCGGGACAGTGGCTCACTCGCGCTGACGGTTTCCGACGACGGCCGGGGGTTCGACCCGCAGCGCGTGCTCGCGAGCGAAGAGGACGTCGGAGTGGAGGGCGGTCATTTCGGGCTGCGGGGGATTCAGGACCGCGTGGAGATGCTGGGCGGGACGTTCGCGCTCGACAGCGCACCCGGACGGGGCACGTCGTTGACGGTCACCCTCCCCGGCGAGTGAGGCGCCATCGATGATCCGGGTCCTGCTTGCCGATGACCACGCCATCGTGCTCGAGGGGCTGCGGGCGCTGCTCGAGGGCGAGCCGGACATCAGGGTCGTCGCGTGGACCACGGACGGGACCGAGGTCGTAAAACTCGTGCAACAGCACAAGCCCGGCGTGGTCGTGCTGGACCTCGAGCTGACCAGCATCAAGGGAACGGAGGTGATCGCGGCACTGCGGAACCACGCGACTCCCCCCAAGGTGCTCGTCCTCACCGCCTACAACGACGGCGAGTCGCTGCGCTCCGCGCTGGACGCCGGCGCCGACGGGCTCGCGCTCAAGACCGAATCCCCGCAGCAGACGCTCACCGCGATCCGGCAGGTGCACGCCGGCCAGCTCGTGTTCCCGCAGGCGGCGCGGCGCTGGATCGAAGGTCGCACGGCCGGCGCTGCCAGCGACCTGACTCCGCGCGAGCGCGAAGTATGGGCACTCGTGGCGGGGGGGCTCACCAACCCCGAGATTGCGCAGCGACTCGGCCTCTCGGACAACACAGTCAAGTTCCACGTGCAGCACCTGTTCTCCAAGCTAGGCGTGAAGAACCGCACCGAAGCCGCGCTCAAATACGCTCACGGCCCCTCCCGGTAGGCCATGAAGATCCGCGTCGCCCAGCACCAGCGGCTGCCGCGCTTCTCGATCCGAACAGCGCCCTCGGCCGCCAGCGCCTTGATCTCCCCGAAGTGGGCCGCCAGCTCTTGTCCCAGTGGATACCACTGCTCTTCGACCTGCTCCAGCACCGCGAACCGGGCGCGCGCCCGCTCGAGCACGGCGGATTCCCGTGAGAGGGTGAGCACGGGGAAGACGAGACGCCCGCCGGGGACGATGAACTCCGGGGCACGATCCAGCACCTCGAGGATCCAGCGCGTGCCGTCCCTGCCGGCCTCGCTCGGCACCTGCCCCGGGTACCACCCCGAGAGCCGGGCGATCGACTCCGCCACGCCCGCGACGTCGTCTACGACCAGGTCGAACCGATCCCCCGCCCAGGGCTCGAACAAGCTCCCGCGGCGGCAGTCCACCCGAACGCCGTTGCGATCAGCGTTGTGGCGCGCCAGCTCCACGGCGGTCGCGCTCAGGTCCGACGCGCACACGCGCACGCTCGCGGGGAGGACCTTCGCCAGCACGACGGCCACGATGCCGCAGCCGCACCCCAGATCGAGCACCGAGCGCGGGGGGCGCTGGGCGACAACGCGCCGCGCCGCGCGCAGCAACAGCACCGTCGTGGACGTGGGGTAGAACACGCCCCGGGCGGTCGCGACGGTGATCGCCTGCGCGTCGCCAAGTTTCCTGTCGCGGTAGGTGAACTCCGCGGGCAAGGCGGCCGTCTCGGTCATGGGCCCTTCAGGTTGCGGTTGCTTGCGGCGGGGCGCCAGCGGCCATGTGAAATAATTCACATGGGGCGCCCTGAGCATACCCCTTGTGCCCTGGGGGACACTACAGGCGTTCGGGTGAAGCTTCTCCTATTCGCTCGGGTGGGCAAGCGCACCCGTCTGCCGTCGAGCGGGATGGATGCGTACGCGGCGACGCGCGGCTTGACAGTTGGGCGGCCCCTCCCTAGCGTGGGGCAACTTTGTGACGCACCGGAATCTTCTCGCAGGACCGGGAAGAGGTCTGGATGCATCGATCAGGCTGGTCCACGCAGTACGCTGGACGGCTCGCACGATCCACTCTTCCAGTGGACGCGGCAGCCGTTTTTTGCTTCCACCTCTAGTCGAGGAGGTCCTGAGCGTATGGACATGCTGATGGCGCTGGCCCTGAGTATCGGGGTGCTCATAGCCGTGTGGGTGAAGGTCGGGCCGATGCTGTTTAGCTCGCTGGCGATCGCGGTGCCGGCGGGCATCGTCGCCTGGGCGTGCTTTTTCGCGGCCGGCGGCAAGACGACCGGGCTGCAGAAGGCGATCGCGGCCAACGTCTCCGGAGTCTTCTGGGTGTGGCTCGCGATGACCCTGATCGGCATGACGAACATGAGCAATCTCGCATTCGTGTTCGTCGGGATCGTTGCGTTCATCGTGGTGCTGCAATCGAAGGTCCCCCTGCTCTCGTTCATTCCGGGGGCGTTCTGCGGCGCCGCCATCACGGCTGCGAGCGGAGCGACCGACATCAAGGGCTATCTCATGGTGGCGCTGGCGATGATCGTGGGCGCCGTCCTGGGCTACGTTTCGGAAATGGCCGGAGGAATGCTCGCGAAGAAGGCCTAGCCCCGCGGCATACCGGCGTAACGGCGAGCGCGCTCGCGACGGGCGCGCTCGTCGCACGTCCGAGGGCGGGTCGACACTCCGTGGCCGCGTGATTGCGCCCGGTACGAGCGCCGGTCTATTATTAGCCAAGCACCTGCCTCTCAGTCGTTGCACCGTGCCACTCGAGCGAGGGGAGGTCATGGCCCTCTCACGACGGGAATTCCTACTCCGCGCTGCCGCGGGCGGCGGTGCGGGAACGGCGCTCGGTTCGCTCATCGGCCTCGGGGCCAGCCTCGCCCCCGCCACCGCCCGAGCGCAGCAACTGCGGATCCGCAACGCCAAGGCGACCCCGAGCGTTTGCCCGTATTGCGCCGTAGGGTGCGCCACCGTGGTTCACACCGTCGAGGGCGAGATCGTCAACATCGAGGGCGACCCGCGCAGCCCGCACAGCGAGGGGTGCCTCTGTCCCAAGGGCGCTGCCACTTATCAGCTCCACAAGAATCCCAACCGCGCGACCAAGGTCCTGCACCGCAATCCGGGCGCACGGGAATGGGAGGAGGTCGACCTCGACTGGGCGATGAACCGCGTCGCCGAGCTCGTCAAGCAGACCCGCGACGAGACATTCCTCGAGCGGGTCTCGGACGGCACGCTCGTCAACCACACGCTCGGCATCTTCGCGCTCGGCGGTGCCACGCTCGACATCGAGTGGAACCACGTCCAGCAAAAGCTGATGCGTGGACTGGGCGTCGTGGCGATCGAGAACCAGGCCCGCATATGACACTCCTCTAGCGTCCCCGGTCTGGGGACCCGGCTCGGTCGCGGTGCCGCGACCCTCTACCCCCGCAACTTGGAGCACTCGGACTGCATCGTCATCGAGGGCTCCAACATGGCCGAATGCCATCCCGTGGCCTTCCGCTGGCCCATGAAGGCCAAGGTGGAGCACGGGGCGAAGATCATCCACGCGGATCCCCGCTTCACGCGCACCAGCGCGATGGCCGACATTTACGCCCCCCTGCGGGCGGGGTCCGACATCGCGTTCCTGGGCGGCTTGATCAACTACGTCGTCAACAGCCGGCGCTGGAACACGGACCCCTTCTTCCGGGAGTACGTGGTCAACTACACCAACGCCGCCACGATCCTGTCCGAGGACTTCAAGGACACCGAGGATCTGGACGGAGTGTTCTCTGGCCTGCGCGACTTCACCGGCAACAAGAAGGACTGGCCCTTCGACGGCTTCGTGGGTCAGTACGATGGGCGCAGCTGGCAATACGCCCGCAGCGGCGCGCCCGGCGCGCCCGCCACGGCGCCTGGGACGCCGTTCGACACGCTGATCCGCTCGCTCAAACCGCCCCCCGCGCAGCGTGATCCCACCCTGCGCGACCCGCGGTGCGTGTTCCAGATCCTCAAGCGGCACTTCAGCCGCTACACGCCGGAGATGGTGGCGCAGGTCACCGGCTGCCCCGAGGAGACACTGATCAAGGTCGCGGAGACCGTGCTCGAGAACTCGGGCCGCGACCGGACCACCGCGTGGGTGTACGCGGTCGGCTGGACGCAGCACACCGACGGGCCCCAGATGATCGGCTGCTGCGCGCTGCTGCAGCTGCTGCTCGGCAACGTGGGCCGGCCGGGCGGCGGGGTGATGGCGCTGCGCGGCCACGCCTCGATCCAGGGCTCCACGGATGTCCCCACGCTGTACCACAGCATCCAGGGCTACATGAACGCGCCGTCGGCGCTCAAGCGGCACGGCACGCTGCGCGAGTACCTCGCCGCCGAAGCAAACGCCACCAGCTACTGGGCCAACATGCCCAAGTTCATGGTGTCATATCTCAAGTCGATGTACGGCGACGCGGCGACCGCGGCGAACGATTACGGCTACGAGTGGCACCCCAAGATCACGGGCGACCACTCGCACCTGCCGATGTTCGTCGCGATGGCCGAGGGCGTGGTCCAGGGGATGATCTGCGTGGGCCAGAACCCCGCCACCTCGCTCAACGCCGGCCTCGAGCGCGCGGGGATGCGTCGCCTCAAGTGGCTCGTGGTGAAGGACAACTTCCTCACCGAGTCGGCGACCTTCTGGTACCGCGCGCCCGAGGTCGAGCGCGGCGAGCTCGCGCCGCAGGACATCCAGACCGAGGTGTTCTTCTTCCCATCCGCGCAGGTGGCCGAGACCGACGGGACCTTCACGAACACCCAGCGCCTGCTCCAGTACCACCACAAGGCCGCGGAGCCCCCGGGCCAGTGTCGCTCCGATCTCTGGTTCACGCACCAGCTCGCGTTGCGCCTCAAGCGGCTCTACGCCGCGAGCGCTCTGCCGCGCGATCACGGAATCCGGAACCTGACGTGGGACTTCGAGCCGGACGAGCCGATCTCCCCGCCTGGCGAGCCCGATGCCCTCAAGATCCTGCGCGAGCTGAACGGCTACCGCACAGGCGAACCGGAGCGCCACCTCGCCGGGTTCGGCGAGCTGAAGGACGACGGATCCACGACCTGCGCGTCGTGGATCTACTGCGGCGTGTTCCCGGCCCCCGACAGGAACCTCGCGGCACGCAAGGAGCCCGATCCGAAAGGCGTCATCGGCGCGCAGCTCAAGTGGGGCTGGGCCTGGCCCGCCAACCGCCACGTGATGTACAACCGGGCGTCGGCGGACCCGGAGGGACGGCCCTGGAGCGCACGGAAGAAGTGGATCTGGTGGGACGCTGCACAGGGCAAGTGGGTGGGCTACGACACGCCTGACTTCGCGCTCACCAAGTCGCCCACGGCGCCGCCGGACCCGGACGGCATCGGCCTCGACGCGCTCTCCGGCCATCAGCCGTTCATCATGAAGGCGGACGGCGTGGGCTGGCTCGCGGTACCGAACGGGCTCGTGGACGGCCCGCTGCCCACGCACTACGAGCCTGCCGAGTCGCCGGTCAGGAACCTGCTCTACAAGCAGCAGGCGAGCCCGGTGCTCAAGTACTGGAAGCGCGACGACAACCCGCTGGCTCCGGTGGGCGACGAGCGATTCCCCTACGTGATTACGACGTACCGCTTGACGGAGCACTACCTCGCGGGCGCGATGAGCCGCTGGAATCCGTGGCTGAGCGAGCTCATGCCGGAGCTGTTCATCGAGCTCTCCCCCGAGCTCGCCGCGGAAAAGGGCATCCGCAACACCGACTGGGTGCGCATCAGCACGCCGCGCGCCGAGATCCGCGCCAAGGCGCTGGTCACGCGGCGGCTGCGGCCGTTCCGGATCGGCGGCAAGGTCGTGCACCAGGTGGGCATGCCATGGCACTGGGGCTGGGAGGGCGTCGTGACGGGCGCCGTCGTGAACCAGCTCACGGCGCTCGTGGGCGACCCCAACGTGAGCATCCACGAAGGCAAGGCCTTCGTGTGCAACGTGGAGCGGGCCTGATGCCGGAGCCGATGGGGTTCTACACCGATTCGACGGTATGCATCGGGTGTAAGGCCTGCGAGGTCGCGTGCAAGGAGTGGAACCAGCTGCCGGCGCGCGACGGCGGCGCGCCGAAAATGAGCGGCGACAGCTACGACAACACGCTCCGGCTCTCGGGCACGGACTGGCGCCACGTCAAGTTCATCGAGCAGTTCAGCGAGGACCGCAGCAAGGCGCGCTGGCTGATGATCAGCGACGTCTGCAAGCATTGCGTCCAGGCGCCCTGCCTCGAGGTCTGCCCCACCGGCGCGATCATCCGCACGGAGTTCGACACCGTCGTGATCATGTCGGACACGTGCAACGGCTGCCGCCTGTGCATCGCGGCGTGCCCGTTCGGCGTCATCGACATCAACCCCGCCTCCAACACGGCCCAGAAATGCACCCTGTGCTACGACCGGCTCCAGGTCGGCATGGTCCCGGCGTGCGCCCAGGCGTGCCCCACGAACTCCATTCAGTTCGGCCCGATCCGCGAGCTCAAGCAGCGCGCCGCAGCCCGCGTGCGCCAGCTGCACCTGCTCGGTGAAACGCGGGCCCACCTCTACGGCGCGGACGACAAGATCCTCGGCGGCCTGAATTCGTTCTACCTGCTGGTTGACGAGCCGGAGGTCTACGGGCTGCCGCGCAACCCGAAGCTCCCGACGCGGAACCTGTTCAAGAGCTCGATGTTCTCGACGGCCGGCGCGCTGCTCTTGGGCTTGTGGGGGCTCGTGAGCCTGAGAAAGCGGCGCATGGACGAGCGCGCCGCCAACGCGGGAGCCGGGTTCCATGTCTGACACGTTCTTCACCTCGTCGCCGCACTGGGCGTGGTACATCATCGGCTATTTCTTCGTCGGTGGGATCGCCGGTGGAGCGTTCTTCCTCGCCGCCCTGTTGCACTTCTTCGGCCGGCCGGAGGACCGACCGCTGATCCGGCTGGGCTACTACGTGGCGTTCGTCGGCGCCGTCGTGAGCGGCCTCCTGCTCACGCTCGACCTCACGCGGCCCGAGCGGTTCTGGCACATGCTCATCCAGTCGAACACGGGCCGCCCGATGTTCAAGGCCTGGTCGCCGATGTCGGTCGGGGCCTGGGGCCTGCTCTTGTTCGGCGGGTTCGCGTTTCTCGGGGCCTTGGGCGCGGCCGCCGAGGAGGGACGGTTGCCGTGGAAGCCGCTCTCCTGGGCCCCCGTGCGGGCGCTCGCCCGTGGTGTGCCGGCCGCGCTGGTCGCCGCGATCGGGGCCGTGCTGGGCCTGTTTCTCGCCGGATACACCGGGGTCCTGCTCGCGGTGACCAACCGGCCGATCTGGGCCGACTCGAACGTCCTGGGAATCCTGTTCCTCGTCTCGGGCGCATCCACCGCCGCCGCCTGCCTC
>JBOHSI010000136.1:0-12152 GCA_050733055.1 Gemmatimonadales bacterium | reverse complement strand
CGGCCGCGCAGCGCGTTCCGCAGGCTCTCCGGCTGCTCCATGATCTCCTTCAGCATGAAATGGGCGAAGCCACCCCGCTCGATGGTCGCGAGGTCCCAGTCGACCCGGGTCACCGCCTTCTCCTTCTTCTCCACGGCGTCGAGGTCGAGGATGCGGTAGTCGGCCGGCCGCACCACGGCAATCTCGCCGTCGTCGAGATAGACCACGGAGCGCGTGTGCGCGAGCACGGCGGAGGCGTCGGAGGCGACGAAGTTCTCCCCCGACCCGACCGCGACCAGCAGCGGCGAGCCATGGCGCGCAGCCACGATCGTCTCCGGCTCCTTGGTCGAGATCACCGCGATCCCGTACGTGCCCTCGACCTGTTGGAGCGCCCCCGCCACGGCCTGCACCAGCGTGCTCCCCTTGGCGAGCAGCTCTTCGATCAGGTGGGCGAGGACTTCCGTGTCGGTCTCCGAGCGGAACACGTGGCCGCGCTTCCCCAGGGCGATGCGGAGCGCGCCCGCGTTCTCGATGATCCCGTTGTGCGCGAGCGCGAGCGTCCCGCCGCAGTCGGTGTGCGGATGCGCATTCACGGTGTTGGGCGCGCCGTGCGTGGCCCAGCGCGTGTGGGCGATCCCCAAGCGGCCCACGGGCCGGACCGCGCCGAGCTCTTTCTCCAGTACGCTGATCTTGCCAGCGGCCTTGTGCACCTCGATTCGGCCGTCCTCGATCACGGCGACGCCCGCCGAGTCGTAGCCACGGTACTCGAGGCGCTTCAGCCCTTCGAGCAGCAGCGCCGCGGCCTGCCGGGGCCCTGTGTACCCTACGATGCCGCACATAGTCGCCTGCCTTCGTCCACGAGCTGCTGCGCGAGCGCCCCCGTCGGGGCTTCGGCGATCAGTCGGATGATCGGCTCGGTGTTCGAGGGCCGTACGTGCAACCAGCGGTCCCGCCAGGCGAGCCGGAGGCCGTCCTGCGTGTCCACGCGCGCCTCGGAGAACCGGCGCTGCAGCGCCGCGTACACGTCCCCGAGCGCGGGTCCCCTACCCCGAGGCACTTTCGCCTTCACGATCGCATACCGCGGCGCGGCGGCGACCAGTTCGCTCGCCGTCCTGCCGCTGCGCGCCAGCAGCTCGAGCACCAGCGCCGCCGCCACCGGCGCGTCGCGCCCGACGTGCAGCGCCGGATACATGACGCCGCCGCTGCCTTCGCCGCCGATCGGCGCGCTCAGCTCCAGGATCTTGCGGGCCACGTGCGCTTCGCCCACCGGCGTCCGCACGACCTCGGCGCCGCACTCGCGCGCCGCGTCCTCGACGACGAGCGAGGTGGAGAGATTGCAGACGACGGCTAGACGGGTAGACGGGTTGACGGGTCGAGGCTCCGGGCGCTCCGGCCGTCCAACCGTCTGACCGCCTAGCACGGCTCTTACCGCGAACGCCAGCGTGTAGTCTTCGCCGATCGGCGTCCCGGTCTCATCCACGATCGCCAGCCGGTCTACATCGGGATCCACCGCTATCCCGATCTCGGCACCCGTGCGCTTCACCAAAGACGAGAGCTCGCCCAGGTTCTCGGGAACCGGCTCAGGGGGCCGAGGAAACCGCCCGTCGGGCTCCAGGTTGATCCCCGCCACGCTGCAACCGAGCCGCTCCAGCAGCGCCACCATGATGGGGCCGCCGGCGCCGCGCACGGCGTCGATGGCCACCCGGAACCGCCGCTTCCGAATCCGCTCTACGTCGACGGCCGGGAGCCTGAGGACCGCATCGAGATGCCGTTCGATCGCCCGGTCGTCGGTCGTGACCTTCCCCGCCCGACCCCCCCGTTCACCACCCTCCCCCGCCAGCTGCTGCACCCGCGCCCCGTCGGCGCCATCAAGAAAGATGCCGTCTGGCCCGATGAATTTTAGCGCATTCCACTCGATGGGGTTGTGACTGGCCGTGATGGCGATGCCGCCGCCGGCCCGGTGATGCTCGACCGCAAGTTGAATCGTGGGAGTCGGAGCGAGGCCGATGTCGACCACGTCGCAACCGACGGCGGTGAGCCCCTCCTGCGCGGCCCGCGCAAACGCCGGTCCGGAGTTCCGCGAGTCGCGCCCGAGGACCACCACTGCCTTCCGTTGCTGCACCCACCGGCCGAACGCACTGGCCCAGCGCGTGACGATCGCCGGGGTGAGGTCCTTGTCGACGATTCCGCGCACGCCCGAGACGCCGACCATCAAGGTGCCGGTCATGAGCGCAACGTAGGAAGTCGGGGCGGGCGCGTCAATTGGACGCGCGTCAGACGCGTCGGACTCCTGCCGCAGGGGTCGGGAGGTGCAGCGGTCGCAGCTCCGGGACGGTGACGGGCAGCGCCCGCACGTCCGGGAAGGCGGCGAAGAACGCGTCCACGACGCGTGACTCGAACTGCACGCCTCTCCCGTCATTGAGCTCCTGGACCGCGTGCTGGGCCGAGAGGGCGGGCCGATACGCCCGCAGGCTGGTCATGGCGTCGAACGAGTCGGCGACTGTCACGATCCGCACCTCGAGCGGGATCGCGTCTTCGCGGAGGCCGTCGGGGAAGCCCTTGCCGTCGAGCCGCTCGTGATGGGAGCGGACGATGGCGAGGGCGGCCGGCGCCTCGCGCATCAGCGGCTCGAGGATCCGGGCGCCGATCACCGGATGCGCCATGATGTGGCGGTACTCGGCCTCGGTGAGCTTCCCGGGCTTGTGGAGCACCGACTCGCTCACGCCGATCTTCCCGATGTCGTGCAACTCCGCGCCCAGGGTGATGTTGTCCATCATGCTCTCGGTGAGGTCCATCCGCCGCGCGACGGCCAGGGCGTAGCTGGCCACGCGGACGGAGTGACCGCGGAGGTACGTGTCCTTCTCCTCGAGGAAGTGCACCAGCGCCTGGAGCCGCTCCAGCGACAGCTCCTCGATGCGGCGCGCCTGCTCCTGGACCCGCTGCTCGAGCAATTCGTGGTAGCTCCGGTTCTCAAGGATGAGGCGGCGCTTGTCGAGCGCCTGCATCACGCGCGCCCGGACCTCGTCCAGGTGGAATGGCTTCGCCACGTAATCGAGCGCGCCTAACTGGAGGCACGCCACGGCGCTCTCCACCTCGGCCACGGCGGTCACGACGACCACGGCCGTGTCGGGCCAGTGTGCCAAGATTTCGCGGAGCAGGGTGACTCCGTCCATCTGGGGCATCCGGAGGTCGGAGATCACGAGCGGCACCGGATCCGTCCGCAGCATCTCCAGCGCCTCGGTGCCGGAGCCCGCCTCGGTGCAAGTGAAGCCCTCCCCCTCGAGCAGGCGCACCAGCACGCGGCGCAGCCGCGGCTCGTCGTCCACGACCAGGCATTTCACGGCGTTGGCTTGCGGCATCGGTGTCTAACGTAAAGGTCGCTTGCTCGGCGCGAAAGGCACCCTTACGTTCCCGCCATGACCAAGGTCGCGGGGGAGGACCTGAGGCAGCGCTTCGGCACGCGCACGGTCCACGCGGGCAAGATCCCCGATCCGCTCGCCGGCGCCGTTATGACGCCGATCTATCAAACCTCTACGTACGTCCAGGACGCGCTGGGACGGCACAAGGGCTACGAGTACGCCCGCACCCAGAACCCCACGCGCGAGGCGCTGGAGCGCAACATCGCGGCGCTCGAGGGAGGCCAGCACGGCTTCGCGTTCGCCTCGGGGCTCGCCGCGCTGGACGCCGCCCTGAAGCTCCTCTCGGCCGGGGATCACGTGGTGAGCGGCGAAAACGTGTATGGCGGCTCCCACCGCCAGATGACGCACATTTGGGCGCGGCTCGGCCTCGACTTCACGTTCGTAGACGCCGCGGAGGCCGACAACATCGCCACCGCCGTCACGCCCGCCACGAAGATGATCTACGCCGAGACGCCGACCAACCCGATGATGCGGCTGTGCGACCTCGAGGCCACCGGTGAGATCGCGCGCCGCGCGCGCGCCCTGTTCGTCGTCGACAACACGTTCGCGACCCCTTACTTCCAGCGCCCGCTCGAGTTCGGCGCGGACGTCGTGCTGCACTCGACCACGAAATACCTGAACGGCCACAGCGACATGGTGGGCGGGATGGTCGTCGTGAACGCGGACGACCTCGCCGAGCGGCTCGGGTTCATCCAGAACGCCTCGGGCGCCGTCCCGGGGCCGTTCGACTGCTGGCTCGCGCTGCGCGGCACCAAGACGCTGGCCCTGCGCATGCGCCAGCACGACGCGAACGGTCGCCGCATCGCCGAGTGGCTCACCACGCACCCCAGGGTCATGCGGGTGTACTATCCGGGGCTGCCGTCGCACCCGCAACACGACCTCGCGTGCCGTCAGATGAAGGGCTTCGGCGGCATGATCTCGCTCGAGCTGGGCAGCGCGGACCGCGCGCGGCGGTTCGTCGAGGCCACGCAGATCTTCGCGCTGGCGGAATCACTGGGGGGCGTGGAGAGCCTGGTCGGCCATCCGGCCACCATGACCCATGCGAGCGTGCCGCCGGAGATGCGGCGCGCGATGGGGCTCTCCGACAGCCTGGTACGGCTGTCCGTCGGCATCGAGGACGTGGACGACCTGATCGCGGACCTCGATCAGGCACTCGCGGCAGCGGGATGAGCCCGAAACACGCAGCGTCGCCCGGCGTAGTGAGTGACTACTTTCATTAGCAGGAGAGTTTTATGAGCGAGCCGACCGGCCTGCCCGCCGCGCGCCCCCGCAAGATCCTCACCCAGATCGCCCCGGTGGCGTGGGAGCACCCCGCCGACCGCGCGGCGCTGCAGTCGCTGCGCTCGGTGCCCGGGTTCGACGAGCTGGTGAAGAAGATCTACGGGTTCATCGGGGAGCGGGGGGTCCGGCTGTTGTTCCAGGCGGACGCGGTGCGGGTCGGCCCGACCCAGTTCCCCCGCCTGAACCAGCTGTACACCGACGTGCTGACCACCCTGGATTGGGCCGAGCGGCCCGAGCTGTTCGTGTCGCAGACGCCGTTCGTCAACGCCGGCGCGTTCGGGATGGACAAGCCGTTCATCGTCATCAACTCTGGCGCGCTGCGTCTGCTGAACGACGACGAGATGCGGTCCCTGCTGGCCCACGAGCTGGGGCACGTGATGAGCGGCCACGCGCTGTACCGGACCATCCTCATCCTGATTCTGAACGTCAGCTTCGCGTCGCTGCCGTTCATCGCCGGGATCGCGCTGCTCCCGATCCGGATCGCGCTGCTCGAGTGGTACCGCAAGAGCGAGCTGTCCTCGGACCGCGCCGGCCTGCTCGGGAGCCAGGACGCGACCGCCTCACTCCGGATGTTCCTCAAGATGGCGGGCGGCGGTGACATGGCGGAGATGGACCTGAACGCGTTCCTGGTGCAGGCCAAGGAGTACGAGGAAGCGGGCGGCGCGCTGGACCGCATCTTCCAGATCCTCAACACACTCGACCGGACGCATCCGTTCAACACGCTGCGCGCCGCCGAGTTGCAGCGCTGGATCGAGGCCGGACACTACGACCACATCCTACGCGGCGAGTACCCCAAGCGCGGTCCCGAGGCCGAGCAACGGCCCCTCGACAAGGACATCGACGAGGCGCGCGACTACTACATGAAGGAAGCGAAGGCCGTTGTGAACGACGTGGTGGATTCCGCCAAGCGAGCCGCTCAGGCCTTCTCGGACGCTTTCAAGAAGAAGTGAGAGTACTGGTCGTCGGCGGGGGCGGCCGTGAGCACGCGCTCTGCTGGGCGCTGAAGCGCGACACCCCCGAGGCGACCCTCTTCGCCGCCCCCGGCAACCCAGGTACCGAACAGCTCGGCACCAATCTCAAGCTCGACGCCACGTCCGTGGACGACGTCGTGACGGCCGCGCGGGAGCACCGCATCGACCTCACGGTCGTGGGCCCCGAAGCCCCACTGGCCGCCGGCCTGGCGGACCGGCTGCGCGCGACCGGCCGCCCCGTCTTCGGCCCGAGTCGCGCAGCCGCCCGCATCGAGTCCTCCAAGGCGTTCGCGAAGGAGGTCATGCGGCGGGCCGGCGTGCCCACCGCGGCGAGCCGTACCTTCACGGTGCTCGACCCCGCGCTCGCCTACATCCGCGGCCACGCCGAGCCGCTGGTCGTGAAGGCGTCGGGGCTCGCCGGAGGCAAGGGGGTCGTGGTCTGCGCTACCCGGAAGGACGCCGCCAGCGCCGCCCGCGCCATGCTGGCCGTAGGCGCGCTCGGGGACGCGGGACGGGAGATCGTCGTGGAGGAATTCCTCGAGGGGGAGGAGCTGTCGGTGCTCGCGCTGACCGACGGCGAACGTCTCCTGATCCTCCCGGCCGCCCAAGACCATAAGCGATTCGGGGAGGGCGACACCGGGCCCAACACGGGCGGGATGGGCGCCTACGCCCCCGTGAGCCTCGCGACGCCGGAGCTGCTCGAGCGGGTGCACCGCGCGGTGCTCGAGCCGACGCTCGCCGACCTGGCCGCGCGCGGCACGCCGTACGCCGGCGTGCTGTACGCCGGCCTGATGATCGCCCCGGATGGCACGCCGTACGTGCTCGAGTTCAACTGCCGCTTCGGCGATCCCGAGGCCCAGGCGCTGCTCCCGCTGCTGCCCGGCGTGACGCGCCACGTCGCGGAGATCGCGGCGGGCGACTGGCGACCGCCGGAGGCGACCGCCCTCCCCGCACCGGCACGGGCGGCCCTGGCGACGGTGCTCGCCGCCCGCGGCTACCCCGAGCAGCCGGAGCTGGGCGCCGCCATCATCGTGCCGCGGGACCTCGAGCCTGGGACGCTCGTCTTCCATGCCGGGACGGACCGCGACCCGGACGGGACCCTGCACGTGCACGGCGGGCGCGTGGTCACGGTCACCGCGCTCGGGGACACGCTGGCGGATGCTGCGAAACGGTGCGCCGCCGCGTGCGAGCGGATCGCGTTCGACGGGAAGACCTACCGCCGGGACATCGGGTGGCGGGAGCTGAGGTTGGGGCGTGCCGGAGCTGCCAGAGGTTGAGACGATCGTCCGGGAGCTCGCGCCCCGGCTCGAGGGGTACCGCATCGCGCGCGCCCGTCTCGCCAAAACCGACGTGTTGCGCAAGGTGTCGAAGCCCCGCCTGCTCCGAACGCTGCGGGGGAATACCATCGAGGAAGTGATTCGCCGCGCGAAGCACGCGGTGTTCCGGCTCGCGAGCGGCCACAGACTGGTCGTACAGCCGCGCATGACCGGTTCCCTGGTGGTGTACGATCGTCCGCTCACGAAGGACGAGAAGAAGTACGCCGTGCTCACCTGCACGCTCGAGGACGCCCGCTTGCTCGTGTACGGCGACGTGCGGCGGCTCGGCACCGTGTGGCTGCTCGACGAAAAGGGGTGGGCGGCCTATACCGACCGCCTCGGTCCCGAGCCGCTCGAGGACACGTTCACGCCGTTCGTGTTCGCCGACCGACTGCAGGGGACGCGCGCCGCGATCAAGAAGGCGATCATGGATCAGCGCCGCGTCGCGGGCGTCGGCAATATCTACGCGAACGAGGCGCTGTTCGAGGCCGGCATCGATCCGTCCAAACCCACCAACAAGCTGTCACTCGACGAGTTTGCACGGCTGCACGCAGCCGTCACGAGCGTGCTCGAGCGGGCGGTCGATTCCTCGGGGACCACGGTGCGCGACTACCGCACGGGCACCGGTGATCGGGGGCGATTTCAGTTCGAACTCAAGGTCTACGGCCACGGCGGGGAGCCGTGCGTGACGTGTGGGAAGAAGCTCGTCACGACGCACACGATCGATCTGCGGGCGACGACGTTTTGCCCGAATTGCCAGCGGTAGAACGCCGCAGGGTTCGCCGGTCGGCACCGAGGTGCGAGAATGCGGCACCCCCGTTCAACGCACCAGCTCCACCAGCCGCGCCCGCGGCGGAATCCCCGGCTCGAGCTCCATGATGCCCACCGACGGCTTGAAGTCAAACCGCGCCGACCCCGCGCTCCCCGGGTTCATCACCGTCACCGTCCGGTCCACGAGCTGGAGCAACGGCTGGTGCGTGTGCCCGTACACGATGATCTCGGCGCGGGGAAACGCGGCGTGAAGCTTCTCGGGCGTCGGGTGGCCGAACTGGTCGCCGTGCGTCACCACGATTTCGAAGCCGTCGAGCTCGACGGTCGCGACCTGGGGAAGACGCGAGCGAAGGTCGGGAGGATCCACGTTGCCGTAGACTGCGGTGACCGGCGCGACGGCCGCGAGATCCGTGAGGATCTCCCACTTGCCTACGTCCCCGCCGTGAAGGATGTGGTCCACCGCTTGGAACATGTCGAACACCTCGGGGCGGAGCAGCCCGTGGGTGTCCGCGATGACGCCCAGCCTCACTTCCCTTCCCACCGCTTGACCAGATTGATCTCGAGCCCGAGATGATCGAGCACCCGTTGCACGACGAAGTCCACCAGCTCGGACACCTTTTGGGGCTTGTGGTAGAACCCCGGCGCCGCCGGCAGCACCACCGCCCCGGCCTCGGTGGCGAGCGTGAGGTTGCGCAGATGCACGAGCGAGAGCGGCGTCTCGCGCGGCACGAGGATCAGCCGGCGGCGCTCCTTCACGACCACGTCCGCGGCGCGCTCGATCAGCGACCGGCTCGTGCCGTGCGCGATCGCGGCCACCGTCCCCATCGAGCACGGGCAGACCACCATCCCAGCGGTCTTCGCCGAGCCCGAGGCCGGCTCGGCACCGCGATCCTTGTCGTCAAACACCCGCACGCTCGCCCAATCGCCGCCCGTCGCCTTTTTCAAGCCGCGGTCGTCCGCGATACCGCATTCCTCGGTCAGGAGCCGCCAGCCGTGGCTCGAGATCAGGAGCCACGTCGGAATGTGGTGGGTCGCCAAGAGCTCGAGCAGCCGCACGCCGTACACGGCGCCGGACGCGCCGGTGATGGCAAGGATGACAGGGAGCTTCGTCATCTGCCGCGCCTGTTGGGTGTGGGAGAGCGCACGGGATGGCGCGGGGGCTTGCGGGGCGGTGGTGCGCCGTACGCCGTGCGCGGTGGCTTCCGCGGCGCTGACGGCTTCCGGCGCTCCGGGGCAACCGCGTACCGCGCACCGCGCACTGACCTCATATCACGCGGTCCGCCAACGCACCCAGGAACACAATGATGCTCACCAGCCCGTTGGCGGTGAAGAAGGCGGCATCCAGCCGCGACAAGTCCCCGGGTCTCACGAGGTGATGCTCCCAGGCCATGAGCACTGCGCCGACGGCCACGCCGCCGACGTAGGCGGGCCCGAGCCCGGCACCGAGGCCGAAGACGAGCAGGGCGAGGATCGCGAGCCCGTGCAACAGCTTGGCGGCGACGATGCCCCGTGCCTGTCCCAGGCGCACGACGAGCGATTTCAGCCGCTCCGCCCGGTCGAAGTCCTCGTCCTGCAGCGCGTAGAACACGTCGAAACCCGCGACCCAGCACGCCACCGCCGCCGCGATCGTCCAGAGAAGCCACCCCGGCTCGCTCCAGGCGCCCGCCACGGCGAGGTAGCCGCCGACGGGCGCAATCGCGAGCGCGAGCCCGAGCCAGAGGTGCGACCAATGGGTGAATCGCTTGGTGTAGCTGTACGACCCGATCCACAGCAGCGCGAGGGGCGATAGCGCGAAGCACAGGGGGTTGAGCGCCCACGCCGCCCCCACGAACAGCGCCGCCGCGCCGAGCACGGCGACCCACGCCTGCCCGACCGACAGGCGGCCGGACGGCAGCTCCCGCTGCCGCGTGCGCGGGTTGCGGGCGTCGAGCTCGCGGTCGGCGATGCGGTTGAACCCCATGGCGACGAAGCGCGCCGCCGTGAACGCAAGCACGACGAGCGCCACGGTACTCCAGGTCAGCGGGAAGCGCCATGACGCGGCCACCACGCCCAGCAGGGCGAACGGCAGCGCGAACAGGGTGTGGGGCAGCTTGACGAGGTTGGCAAAGCGGACGAGGAGCGACTCGCCGGCAAAGGTCTGCCCTTCCCGCGGCGCCGTACCGCCTCTTACCGCCACTTACCGCCCCTTCCCACCCAGGTCGATGCCGAGACCTCCCCACATCGCGTCCACCCTCGCTTTCGTCTCCGGATCCATCACGATCCTGTTCGGCCACTCGCGCGTGAACCCTTCTTCCTTCCACTTGCGCGTCGCGTCGATCCCCATCTTCGAGCCGAACGTGAACCCCCGGCTCGAGTGGTCGAGTACGTCGATCGGGCCCATCGTGAACCGCACGTCGCGCTCCGGGTCGATGTGGTTCAGCGCGACCCACCAGGCTTCCTTCGGGTCGCGCACGTTCACGTCCTTGTCCAACACGACGATCACCTTCGCGAGCGACATCAACCCCTGCCCCCACAGCCCGTTCATCACCTTGTAGGCCTGGCCGGGATAATGTTTGTCGATGCTCACGAACACGAGGTTATGGAAGATCCCCTCGGCGGGCATGTGGATGTCCACGATCTCCGGGATGGTCAGCTTCAACAGCGGCAGGAAGATCCGCTCGGTGGCGTGGCCGAGGTAATAGTCCTCCATCGGCGGCCGGCCCACGATCGTGTGGGGCCAGATCGGCTCGGCACGCATCGTCACCGCCGTGACGTGGACCTTCGGATAGTAGTCCGCCAGCGAGTAGAAGCCGGTATGGTCCCCGAACGGCCCCTCCAGCACCAGTTCCTCGCGCGGATCGACGTAGCCTTCGAGTACGATCTCCGCTTCGGCGGGCACCTCGAGGTCGGACGTCACGGCCTTCGCGAGACGCACCGGTTCCTTGCGCAGAAAGCCCGCAAACAGGAACTCGTCGATCGACGGCGGCAGCGGCGCGGACGCGGCGTAGATCGACGCCGGGTCCCCGCCGAGCGCGATCGCGACGGACATCGTCTCGCCGCGCGCCGCCATCGCGCGCCAGTGTGCGGCACCCACCTTGTGGCGCTGCCAGTGCATCGCCGCCTCGTTCCGGCCGATCACCTGGACGCGGTACATCCCGACATTGCGCACGCCGGTCTTGGGGTCGCGCGTGATCACGCCCGCGAGCGTGAGGTAGGGACCGCCGTCCTCGGGCCAGCACACGGGTACCGGGAAGCGTGCGAGGTCCACGTCGCCTTCGCGGATCACGACCTCCTGGCACGGCGGCCGCCCCCCGCTGGTCTTCGGCGGGAACTTCGCGACCTCGGCGAGCTGCGGCAGCATCGCGAGCTTCCCCAACAGGCTGTCGGGCACCTTGAGATTCAGCAGCGTCGCGATCCGTTCGCCGATTGAGTCCAGGCAGTCGACGCCGAGCGCCAGCGCCATGCGTTTCTCGGAGCCGAACAGATTGACGGCGACGGGATAGCGGGACGGCCCGCCCGTCAGGAGCGTCGGGTGCGTGAACAGTAGCGCCGGACCACCGCCGGGAGACTTCATACAGCGATCGGCGATCTCGGTGATCTCCCGGTTCACCGAAATCGAGCGCTCCACGCGCACGAGGTCTCCGGCTGCCTCGATCGCCCCGATGAAGGCGCGCAGGTTATCGAGTGCCATGATGAACGGCGCAGATGCCACCGGTCAGGAGCTCGTAGCCGACGGCGGAGAACCCCGCACTCCGGAGCCGGCGCGCGAGATCGTCCGGATCCGGGAACTCGAGCACCGACTCTGGCAGGTAGGTATACGCGTCCCTATGTTTCGACACCGCGCGACCGATGGCGGGCAGCAGGCGCTGGAAGTAGAAGAGGTAGGCGGCGCGGAGCGGGGCGAAACGCGGCGTCGTGAACTCGAGCACCACGAAGCGCCCCCCGGTTTTGAGCACCCGGGCGGCTTCCCGGAGCCCTGCGTCGGGGTCGGCGAGGTTCCGCACTCCAAAGGCGACCATCGCGCCGTCGAACCGACGGTCGGCGAAGGGGAGCACGAGCGCGTCGGCGGCCACGGGACGGGTGCGTGCGGCCTTGCGCTTCCCCCGCTCCAGCATCGGGACCACGAAGTCGGCACCGATCACGGTGCCGCGAAACGAGGGCGCACGGGCGAGCGTCGCGGCGAGGTCCAGCGTCCCCGCGCAGAGGTCGAGATACACGCCGTTCGGGCTCGCCTCCCAGCCGAGTCGCTGTACCGCGGCCCGGCGCCAATGCGTGTCCAGATTGAAGCTGAGGATGAGGTTGACGAGGTCATAGCGCGGCGCGATGGCGGTGAACATGCTCCGCACGTAGGAGCGCTTCGCGTCGCCGCCCGCATGCGCGGCCACCTCGAATGCGGGAGACGGGGGGGGCGTCATAAGCGCGAAAGATAGGCCGGG
>JBOHSI010000135.1:0-6531 GCA_050733055.1 Gemmatimonadales bacterium | reverse complement strand
GGTGCCCCTCGTCCAGCACCTGCAACAGGATGTTGAACACGTCGGGGTGCGCCTTCTCGATCTCGTCGAGCAGCACGACCGAGTAGGGCTTGCGCCGCACCGCCTTGGTCAGCGTGCCCGAGTCCTCGTATCCCACGTAGCCCGGAGGCGCCCCGATCAGCCGGCTTACCGAGAACTTCTCCATGTACTCCGACATGTCGACGCGGATGAGGGAGTTGGCGTCGGCGAACAGAAACCGGGCGAGCGCGCGGGCGAGCTCGGTCTTGCCCACGCCGGTGGGCCCGGAGAAGACGAACGAACCAATCGGCCGCTTGGGGTCCTTGAGGCCCGCCCGGCTCCGCCGGATGGCGCGCGAGATGACGGCGATTGCCTCATCCTGCCCGACCACGGTCTGATGCAGCTCGTCTTCCATCCGCAGCAGCCGGGCGGTCTCCGCCTCCCGCAGGCGCGTCACCGGGATCCCGGTCCAGCGGGACACGATGAACGCCACGCCCTCCTCGCTGATCGTGGGTCGGTGGGTGGCGCGCTCCTTCTCCCACGCGTCCTGCTTGCGCCGGATGTCCGCCTGCAGCTCGCGCTCCTGGTCGCGCAGGGCCGCGGCGCGCTCGAAGTTCTGGTCGCGGACCGCGGTCTCCTTGTCGGTGTTGATGTGCTCGAGCTTGTCCTTGAGCGCCGCGACCTCGGGTGGCGGCACCTGCGCCGCGAGCCGCGCCCGCGCCCCGGCCTCGTCGATCACGTCGATCGCCTTGTCCGGGAGGAAGCGGTCGGTGATGTAGCGCTCTGAGAGCTTCGCCGCCGCGTCGAGCGTCTCGTCCGGGATGATCACCCGATGGTGCTCCTCGTAACGCTTGCGCAGGCCCTTCAGGATGTCGATCGTCTCCACGACACTCGGCGGATCCACGATCACCGTCTGGAAACGCCGCTCGAGCGCCCCGTCCTTCTCGATGTACTTGCGGTACTCGTTGAGCGTGGACGCGCCGACGCACTGCAACTCGCCGCGCGCCAGCGCTGGCTTCAGCATGTTGGAGGCGTCCACCGCGCCCTCCGCCGCGCCCGCGCCCACCAGCGTGTGCAACTCGTCGATGAACAGAATGATGTTGCGGTTCTGCCCAATCTCGTTGATGATCGCCTTGAGCCGCTCTTCGAACTGGCCGCGATACTTCGTGCCCGCGATGACCGCCGCCATGTCGAGCGACAGCACGCGGTGGTCCTTGAGCGCGTCCGGACACTGGCCGCTCGCGATGAGCTGTGCCAGTCCTTCGACGATCGCCGTCTTGCCGACGCCCGGCTCGCCGATCAGCACGGGGTTGTTCTTCTTGCGCCGCGAGAGGATCTCCATGACGCGCTCGATCTCCTTCTGCCTCCCGATCGTGGGATCGAGCTGGCCTTCCCCCGCGAGTTGCGTCAGGTCACGGCAGAAGTGATCGAGCGCCGGCGTCTTCGATTTCTTCTCGCTCTTCGGGCTGGCGGGTTGGGCTCCGGGTCCGGCCGGGGCTGGCCCGGAGGGCATCTCGCTGCCGAGCAGCCGGAGCGTCTCCGCGCGCGCCTGCTCGAGGTTGACGCCCGCGTCGGTGAGGACCTGCGCCGCGATCCCCTTCTCCTCGCGCAACAAGCCGAGCAGCAGGTGCTCCGTGCCTACGTAGGAGTGGTTGAGCTCGCGCGCCTCGCTCATGGCGAGCTCCAGGACCTTCTTGGCGCGCGACGTGTACGGGAGGTCGGGCCCCGCCGCCGCCGCCGCCTTGCCCTTCTTCACCGTCTCCTCGATCTTCTGCTGGATCTCCTCGAGGTCGACGTTGAGGTTCGTCAGCACCGCCGCCGCGACGCCTTCCCCTTCGCGGATCAGACCCAGCAGAATGTGCTCGGTCCCAACGTATTCGTGGTGCAGACGCGCGGCTTCCTCCCGCGCCATCTGCAGGACCTTGCGCACCCGATCCGTGAAGTTGTAGCCGTTCATCTCCCCCCCTGCCTCACACCGCTTCCATCTCGAGCACCCGGCGCACATAGGTGGCCCGCACCGAGGGCAGCTCGGGATCGCCGCTAGGACGTCCTTCGAGGGCCGCGAGGTGCGCGGGCTGGGTGAAGATCAGCAGCTTGTTCAACGTGTATACACTCAAGCCGGTGATCAGATTCAGCCCGACCCCCAGCCGCACCCCGCTCAGCAGGTTCATCGTTTCTTCGAAGGTCAGGCTGCGCGCGTACTTCAGCAGGCCGTACGCCCGCCATACCTTGTCGGCGATGATGGTGGGCGCGTCCCGCAACAGCACGTCGCGGGCTTGCTCCTCGTACTCGATCACCTGGCGGACGATCTTGCCGAGGTGATCCAGCAGTTCCTCTTCGGACTTGCCCAGCGTCGTCTGATTGGATAACTGAAAGAAGTTCCCGACGACCTCGCTGCCTTCCCCATACAAACCCCGGAAGGTCAGTCCCACCTGAGCCAGCCCTTGAAGTACCTTCCCGATCTCCTTGGTCAAAACGAGGCCCGGCAAGTGGATAAGCACGCTCGCGCGAAGCCCCGTTCCGGCGTTGGTCGGGCAGGAGGTAAGATAGCCAAATTCCGGGTGGAATGCGAACGGCAGCAGGCGTCCCAGATCGCCATCTATCGTTTCCACTTCGGCATACGCCTCTTCGAGCGCAAATCCCGAGCGCATTCCGTGCAATCGCAGATGGTCTTCCTCGTTTACCATCACGCCGACCGGGCCCTGGATCAGCAGGGCGGCACCCGGCCGCGGCCGGGCCTCGCGGTCCAGCCCCGCCAGCTCCTTGCTCACAAGGTGCCGCTCGTGCAGCAGTTGCCGCTCGATCCGCTCCAGGTCGTCGAGCCGGAATGTCACGGCCGCCGCCATCCGGTCGCTCGCCGAGCTCGCCTCCGCCACGCGCGTCAGCACGGTGGTACGGTCGGCGTCCCGCGCGCGCTGGCCGAACACGTAGCCCTCGAGGTTGCGCGCCAGGCGTACGCGCGTGGAAAGGACGATGCTTGCCTTCGGCCCGGAGGCGTCGAGCCAGCCGATCCCGCCGTCGGGAAGCAGCGACAGGTCGATCATTCGAGCACCCTGATGCGATCGCGCAGCTCGGCGGCGAGCTCGAAGTTCTCGTTGTCGACGGCGCGGCGCAGCTGCTCCTTCAATTCCAGCAGTTGCAGTCGAGGGTCGGCCGACCCATCGGCCCCTGGCGCGCGGTAGCGCTCGCCGACGTGCTGGCTGGAGCCGTGCAGGCGTCGCAACAGGTCCCGCAGGTGGCCGTCGAACGACTGGTAGCACTGGGCGCAGCCGAGCCGCCCGGATTCGCGGAAGTCCTTGAGCGTGCTACCACAGGCGGCGCAGCGCAGGCCGTCGGCCGGGGTGGGGAGCACGTTTCCGCCCCCCTTCCCCATCGCCTGGATGAAGCCGCCGAGCGGCGACTTGAGGATCGAGTCGCCCGTCTCGAAGCCCTTTTGCTGAGCGCACTGCTTGCACAGGTGGAGCGTTACCTTGGTGTCGTTCTCCACCTTTGTGAGGTGAATCTCGACCTCGCGCTCTTTGCAGCTGTCGCACAGCATCATGGTATCGCGTCCACCGAGCTCACGGCGGTGAGCCTGCCGTCCTCTAACAGCAAGATTCGGTCCGCGCGGCCCGCCAGCTGCCGGTTGTGGGTCACGACTACGACCGCCATCTCATACTCGCGCGCGAGGCGAAAGAACACCTCGTGCAACCGCTCCGAGTTCGCATGGTCCAGGTTCCCCGACGGTTCGTCTGCGAGCACGAGACTCGGGTCGTGCACCAGGGCCCGCGCCACGGCGCAACGTTGCTGCTCGCCGCCGGACAGCTCCGACGGGCGGTGCGTCATCCGCCCGGCGAGCCCGACGAGCGAGAGCACCTCCTCGGCCCGCGACCGCGCCTTGCGCGGCGCCATGCCTCCGATCAGGAGGGGCATCATCACATTCTCCAAGGCGGAGAACTCGCGCAAGAGATGGTGAAACTGAAAGACGAAGCCCAATCGGCGGTTCCGCAGCTCGGCCAACCCCGTGGCGTCCAAGTCGGCGTAGCGGGACCCCTCGAGCCAGACATCCCCGCTCGTGGGCCGGTCCAGAGCGCCGAGCAGGTGCAGCAGGGTGCTCTTCCCCGCCCCCGATGCGCCGACGATGGCGACGAATTCCCCGCGGTGGGCTTCCAGTTCCACGCCGCGCAGCACCTCGAGCGGCTGGCCGTCGCCGCCGGCGTACACTTTGCGGACTCCGCGGGCCACGAGCAGGGCGGTCATTCGTAGCGAATGGCCGTCACGGGGTCGAGCCGTGCCGCCTGGTTCGACGGGTACAGCGGGGCGAGCGTCGCGACGATCAGGCTCGCCGCAATCACGACCAGCACGTCCGCCGGCTGCGTATGCACCGGCAGGTGGTCGATGAAGTAGATCGACGGGTCGATCGGGATCCAGTGGCCCCGGTTCACCATCCCGCCGACCACGAGCCCGAGGACGAGGCCCAGCACCGTCCCCGTGAGGCCGATCAGAACGCCCTGGGCGAGGAAGATGCGCCGGATCGAGGCCTGCTTGAGCCCCATCGCCAGGAGGATCCCGATCTCCCGCGTCTTGTCGTGCACGACCATCGTCAGCGTGCCCACGACGTTGAACGCGGCGACCACGCAGATCAGGAACACCACGAGGGCCATCGCCAGTTTCTCGAGCTTCAGCGCCGAGAACAGCGACTGGTTCTGGCTCTGCCAGTCCAGCGCCCGGTAGGGGTACCCGAGTTGCGCCTCGAGCTGCATACCGATCTCCGGCGCCTGCCAGGGGTCGGCGAGACGGACCTCGACGCCCGTTACCGCGGTATCGAGTCCCGCGAAGCGTTGCGCGACGCTGCGGTCGAGCGCGACATAACTGTTGTCGTACTCGTACATCCCGGTGTCAAAAATCCCGGTGACTTCGTAACGGCGGAACTGCGGGATGAACGCACCGATGCTCGGATTGAAGCGCGCACCGGCGGGCGCCACCAGCGTCACCACGTCCCCCGGGAACGCCGAGAGCTTCGAAGCGAGCCGCGCGCCGAGCGCGATCCCGCCTTCCACGCCCCCACGGCTGGTCCGGAAGCGCAGATCGCCCTTGGTGAAGTGCTGCGCGAAGCTGGTGACGGCTCGGCGCCCGGTGTCGGCCTCCACCCCCAATACCACGACGCCCTCGGCGTAGTCGTGTCCCGCCGAGATCAACCCCTGCGTGAGCACGAAGGGCGCGGCGGCCTCGACCCCGGGGGCGCGGCGCACCTGCGCCAGCACCCGACGCCAGTCGTCGAGCCGCAGCCCCTCGCCGTAGGTGAGGACCCGCAGGTGCGGGTTCGCGACCAGGATCTTGTCCCGCAGGTCCGCCTGCAACCCGTTCATCACCCCCAGCACCACGACGAGCGCCATCACGCCGACCGCCACGCCGCCGACGGCAATGACGGTGATGAGCGACAAGAGCCGCGACGAGCGACGGCTGCGCAGGTACCGCAGGGCGATCCCCAGTTCGAGGCGCGACATCATTCGGGCCGGAGCATCGGGAACAGGATCACGTCGCGGATGTTCGTCTGGTCCGCGAGAATCATGAGCAGCCGATCGACACCCATCCCCACCCCGCCGGTCGGTGGCATGCCGTACTCGAGCGCCCGCAGGAAGTCCTCGTCGAGCTGCTGCGCCTCTTCGTCGCCGGCGGCCCGCAGCCGGGCCTGCTGCTCGAACCGCCGGCGCTGCTCCTCAGGGTCGTTCAGCTCGCTGAAGGCGTTGGCGATCTCGCGCTTCTGGATGAACAGCTCCCAGCGCTCCACCTTCGCCGGGTCGTTCCGCTTGAGCTTGGCCAGCGGCGACAGCGCGACGGGATAGTCGAGCACGAAGGTGGGTTGCACCAGCGTGGGCTCGACGTAGTTCTTGAACACTTCGTCCACCAGCTTCGCCCCCGCCAGCGTGTCCGCCTCGGGCACGTCCTTCCGCCGGAGCGCCGCGCGCAGCTCGGCGTCGGTGGCGCGCGCGAGATCGAGCCCCGCCGTCTCGCGCACCAGCGTGTGGTACTCCTTACGCGCGAACGGGGGCTCGAACAACAGCGTCGCGCCGTGCCGCTCGAGCGTCGTCGTGCCGAACAGCTCCCGCACCATCCCGGCGATGAGCTCCTCGGTGAGCCGGAGCATGACCTGATAGTCGGCATAGGCTTCATACCACTCGGCCATCGTGAACTCGGGGTTGTGGAAGCGCGACATCCCCTCGTTGCGGAAGTCGTGCCCAATCTCGTAGACCTTCTCGAGCCCCCCCACGATGCAGCGCTTGAGATACAGTTCGTCCGCTATGCGGAGATAGAAAGGCGCGTCGAGCGCCTCGTAATGCGTCTTGAACGGCCGCGCCGTGGCCCCGCCGTAGAGCGGCTGCAGCACCGGCGTCTCGACCTCGAGGTAGCCGCGGGCGTCGAGGAACTTCCGGACGTAGCTCACGGCCCGCGCCCGCAGCCGGAAGATGTCCCGCACCTCCGGGTGCACGGCCAGGTCCGCGTAGCGCTGCCGGGCCCGCAGCTCGGGGTCCGACAGCTCCCCGTGCCGTACTC
>JBOHSI010000134.1:0-9606 GCA_050733055.1 Gemmatimonadales bacterium | reverse complement strand
TCGGCGACCAGGTGGGATATTGGATCGGCCGCAAGGCGGGCAGGGCGCTGTACAGCCGACCGGACTCGATGTTCTTCAAGCGCAAGCACCTCGAGCGCGCACATGAGTTCTATGAGAAGTACGGTGGCAAGACGATCGTGCTCGCGCGCTTCGTGCCCATCATCCGGACGTTCGCGCCCCCCGTGGCCGGGGCGGCGGAGATGACCTATAGGAAGTTCGTGCTGTACAACGTTGCCGGAGGACTGCTCTGGGTGTGGAGCATGGTGCTCGTGGGCTTCCTCCTTGGACGCACGGTTCCCAACCTCGACCGGCACATCCACCTGGTGATCGCGATCGTGGTGTTCCTGTCCGTGCTCCCCGGGATCGTCGAGTTCTACCGCGCGCGACGGCGCGGCCGCACCCTAGTCACCCGCCCGACGGACACTAGCTTGGATGTGTGAAGTCAATCACGGGCCGGATCGACCCGGCGTGGGTGCAGCGGCAACTCCACGAGATCCGGAGTGTTCAGGATCAGGTGGAGGTTCGTGTTCGTGAGAAGGCGCTGTGGTTGCTACGCCAGCTCTTCGCACGCCACCTCGAGGCAGCGAAGGCCGCCGAGGCCGGCGATCTCGTCGCCTATGAGAGGATCGTCCGGGCCGCCCTCGGGCTCGTCGGCGACATCCGCAAGCTCGAAGAGGGGTGAGCCCGAGGGAGGTCCTATCGACATGACCATGCCCGCCCTGTTCCATGCCATCCAAAGAGCCCGCGACCAGGCCAAGGCAATCCTCGACACCCTCGAGCAGGCAGGGCACCCGCAGACGAGCGAGTCGAGCGGCCTCTACCTCGGCCTCGTGACGCTACAGTAGCGGCTCACCACGCGGAGCACCGGCGCCCCGGCGCGCGAGTTCAGTACCGAGCTCGAGCAGCTCGCCAGTCTGTGCACCGGCAAGCTCGCGTCGCTGAAACCCCTCCTCGAAGAGGCGGCGCGGCTCGCCCGGGGAGGCCAGGGTGGTTGACGCGCTGCCGTTTCGTCACCACAGTATTGGCCTCCCAGGCGCCCGAGGTGCCGCGATGTCGTCATTCCAGTGGGCACGGCTCAAGGAGAGCGTGAAGACTCCCCTCCGCCTCGGCGGCTGGTACCGCATCCTGAAGCTCACCCCGACCGAGGCGACCGTGGATGTAAAGGGCAAGCCGGTTCCCGTCCCGCGGGCCCACCTGCAGCTCGCGCTCACCCCCAGCCAGCGCTGGGCCGTCGTGCCGGCGCCCAAGAACGCGCCGCGCTTCCCGGCGACCTGGGGCAAGCAGTACGGGGTGTGCCCGAACTGCCGGGATCGCGCCGCGCTCAATGGGGAGCCCGCGAGCATGCGCTGCCACCGCTGCAATGGGCTGTTCGAAGTCGCGTGGAACGAGCCGTACATCGCCTCGGCCTGAGAGGCAGCCGTCGGAGAGCCACGAGAGCGCCGCCCGGCATCGTCGCCGGGCGGTGCTCTGGCGTTTAGGGCGAGAGGATGTTGAAGGCGGCGCTCGTCACCGACGTCATGCCGGTGGCACTCGCCCGGAGCGTGAAGCCGTTCCCGGCTCGGTCGATGCTCAGATCGCCGAACAGCGCGATGCCGTTCGTCGCCGCGACCGATCTGGTCCCGCGCAGGTTCCCACCGACCGGGTTCTCGGCGATCGCGACCGTCACACTGCCCGTGAAGCTCGAGTCGGGAGTGCCGAGGCTGTCGAGAATGGCCACCTGGATCGCGGGCGTGATCACGTCGCCGGCGGTGGCATTGCTCGGCTGAACCGCGAACGCAAGGACATCGCCCGACCGGGCGGCCCCGGCGCCTTGTGCCGTGCCCACGCCTGTCGGCGCATTGGGACCGGGGCACGCGACGGCTGCCCAGATCCCCACGATCGAGACGAGGTGCGACATGCGCATGCGGGTCACCTGGCCGTTAATGATAGCGCCGCGCAACGCTCCGGGGTACGTCCAGCATCATGCTCTGGCGGCGCTGAACAGCGCGTACGCCGCCAGCGCCCGGGCCACGCCCTTGTCCACCTGGTCCGCCATGTACCGAGGGAGCGACCTCACGCGGCCGCTCAGCGCGGCGGCACCGCCCGGCGCGTCGCCCGGCTTCAACCCCTTGTAGCGTTCGGTCAACCCAGCCCGCAGCGCCTCGAGCAGCCACGGCTTGGTCTCGACGGTCGCTTTGGTGACGACGACGCCCCGAACCCTCTCGTCCGTGCCGAACCCGACGGCGACCTCGACGGGTCCGTGCGGGCTGTCGACCCGCACAAACAGCAGCGTCCCGACGACCCGGTCGTCCGCCTTGCCGGTGTAAAAGGTGAGAACGCCGTCCTCCCGACTCCAGTCGACCGCTTCGTGCAATCGGTGGGCGTCCGCATCGCTCAAGTGAACCTCGCGGGCGAAGTACACCTGAGCGCCGGGAAGGAGCGTCTTCACGACTTCCGGGCGCTTAACCAGAACCACGGTGGGGGTTATGTGGAGCAGCGCCGCAACGGCTGCGCCAGCGATCAGTTTAGTCATACGGTGACTCCTCTCGTGGGTCTCCACATCTGCCACAGGGCGATTGCGGTGACGATCGTGTAGCCAAGCCCCATCGCCCAGCCACCGGCGAGCGTCACCACAGCGAAACCTCGTGCTACGAGCTTCGTGAGCCACATCCCCGCGAAGTCGAGCCACGGCGCCGCGAACAGCAGGCTGATGAGGCCGAACCCGGTCCAGCGCGGCAGGGCGAGCCCCACCACCACGAGCGAGAGCGCCCCAGCGATCACGCCATACATCGGCAGGTGCACGTGCGTGTCCTGGATCAGCAGGTCGCGATCAACCGTGTGATGCTCCCCTTCCGTGAGCTCAGCGAGGGTGACGGGGCGCTGGACGACGACCGTTGTGTCGGGTGGCATGCGCATGTGCATCTCCGGCTCGGCGTACGTGGCCGCCACCGAATTCGGGGTGAAGCCCGCGTACAGCCTCACCATCCAGGCGCCGAACACGTACGACACCCCGAAGGTGGCTAGCAGGCACGTCACCAGCCACTTGACCATCGGGTCGGCCCGTCGCAGCTCGTAGCGCATCGCCGTCTCCTAGAAGAGGTAGACCAGCTCGACCACGGCCGTGACATTGGTGCGCCGCGGGCCGCGTGCGGCGTCGAAAAACGGTTGGGTGGAGCGGTCGAACCGCACCGCAGGTCGCAGGGCGAAGGCGGGGAGCCGGAACGTGGTGTGCTCCACGGTGGAGAACACGCCTTCCTGCGCCTCGCGGTAAAAGTACCAGGGCGAGATCGTGAACGACGACAGCGTCTGCTGTGCGCCGGTCGTGACGCCGTCCGGATCGTCCAGCACCTCGCCGCGCACCGTCAAGCCAGTCGACCGGCCGAAGCGCCAGAACGCTGTGGCCGCGACACCGGTCCAGGTGAGACCCGTGCCGCCGTCGCGTTGAATGCCGTGGTTCGCCTCGAGCCCCAGGATGAAGCGCGACACCGGTTGCAGGGTGGCGTCCGCGGTGAGCAGGGTGCGCTGGTTGCCGTTGGCGCCGTCTTCCTCGGGACCGTACAGCGCGTTGAGGCCCACGGCCGTCCCGCGCACGGGGAAGAGCTGCAGCCGAGCTCCGACCGTCTTGCCGCTGTTGTTGTCGAGCTCCTCGTCCCAGCCGTTGGCGGCGAGCACGGCGACCGCGACGCGGGGGGAGACGGCGTAGCGGGCCAGGGCGCCGGTGAGCTTGGCCGGGCGCGCCAACTCGAAATTGAACGAGCCGGTGGGCACCAGGTTCAGCGGCTCGTCGTCCCGCTCGAAGCCGATCGGGGTGTCGAAGCGCCCGAACGACACGTTCAGGGCCGACGCGCTGGGCGGGGTCCAGCTCACGATCAGGTTGTCGATTTCGATGTCGGTGTGGACCGGCGAGGTGTCGTGCTGCGCCACGTGGGTCGTGAGCTGGCCGAAGAAGTACAGGTTGTCCGACCACGGCTGGAACAGGCTCAGCGCGAGCTTGGTGGCGCCGGCGGTGTTCTTGACGAGGTTGCGGTCGTAGCTGACCAGCCCCACGGCGAACCCAGTCACGGAGACGGGCTTCTGCTCCTCAAAGCTGACTTCGCGCTCCTGGGCGGCGGCGCTCCCCGCCACGACGCCCAGAAGCAGCGCGCTGCATAGCGCACTGCGCATGACACTCCTCCCGAGTTGTAAAGGGTGAACGGCTCAGTTCAGACGAGCCCGTTCGGAGGAGGCGGGATCGGAGCGAACGACGGGGAAGGGGGAAGAGAGAAGGGGGAAGGGTCCAGCTGCGCGCGAACCGTCGGCGTCACCACCGGCGGCGCCACGACAGGCGCCGGCACGGCGGGCGAAAGCGCGAGGTCGGATCCGCCGGTCATCTCGTCGCAGAAGCAAGGCCCATCGCTCGGCACGCCGGAGTGATCGCCGTGCGGCACCTGAGTCTCGTGGTGCTGGCACGCGGTCATGGCCTGGATGGTTACGCCACCCGGTCCGGCCGCGAGCCAGCAGCTGGCGGCAAGGAGGAACAGGCCGAATGACGGGAAGCGCTGCATCGCCGGAAAGTCTAGGCGCTCGCGTGCGGCTGGCGCAACCCCGGCCGGAACGTATAGACTGCACGCTTTACGCCAGCCGATCCGCGCCGCACGCATCGCACCCCGGCGCAGTGTATCCACGCGGAGCGCACACCGATGGGTGACCGCATCGACTTTCGGGACGGCCGCTGGGTGGTGCCCGACCGGCCCACCATCCCGTTCATCGAGGGGGACGGCACCGGACCCGACATCTGGCGGGCCGCGCGGCGGGTGTTCGATGGAGTCGTCGAGAAGGTCTCGCGTGGCAAGCGGCGGATCGAGTGGGTCGAGACGCTCGCGGGCGAGAAGGCGTTCAAGCAGACGGGAAGCTGGCTCCCGGAGGCGACCCTCGAGACGATCCGCCGCTGCCGCGTGGGGATCAAAGGTCCCTTGACCACCCCGGTCGGGGGCGGGATCCGTTCCCTTAACGTCGCGCTACGCCAGCTGCTCGACCTGTACGCCTGCATCCGCCCGGTGCGTTACTTCGAGGGTGTGCCGAGCCCGATGCGGGAGCCCGAGAAGCTGGACGTGGTAATCTTCCGTGAGAACACGGAAGACGTCTACACCGGCGTGGAGTACGCCGCGGGCTCCAAGGAGGCGGAGCAGCTGCTTGCGTTCCTGCGCGACCAGCTCGGCGCCCGGATCCGGGAAAACAGCGCGGTCGGCATCAAGCCGATGTCGCGCTTCGGCTCTCAGCGACTCGTCGCGAAAGCGATCGAGTACGCGATCAAGGCGGGACGGACATCGGTAACGCTCGTGCACAAGGGCAACATCATGAAGTTCACCGAAGGCGCGTTCCGGGAGTGGGGCTACGAGATCGCCCGGGAGCGATTCGCTGATCGGACCATCCCCGAGACCGACGCGGGAAAGGGGAAAGCGAAAACGGGAAAGGTGATCATCAAGGATCGGATTGCCGATTCGATGTTCCAACAAGTCCTGCTCCGCCCCGAGGAGTACTCGGTGCTCGCGACGCCGAACCTGAACGGCGATTACCTCTCCGACGCTTGCGTGGCACAGATCGGGGGCCTCGGCATGGCGCCGGGCGGCAACGTGGGCGACGGCTACGCCGTCTTCGAGGCGACGCACGGCACGGCGCCGAAGTACGCTGGGCTCGACAAGGTGAACCCGGGCGCCGTGATTCTTTCCGGAGCGATGATGTTCGAGGAGCTGGGCTGGGACGACGTGGCGGCCGGAATCGTGCGCGGCCTCGAGGGCGCGATCAGGGCGCGGCACGTCACGTATGATCTCGCGCGCCAGATGCCGGGCGCCACCGAGGTCTCGACCTCCGCCTTCGCCGAGTGCATTATCGAGCATGTCTGACATGACCAGCACCGTCACGGCGTCGCCTCTCGCGCAGGTGGAGACGCCGCTCCTCGCCGTGGCGCTGACCGAAGCATCCGCGCTTCCCCCTTCGCTCGCCGAGTTGGACCGGACGTCCGGCGGTGTGCTGTCCCGCGCCGTCACGAGCGGGGACTTCAAGGGCAAACGGGACGAGACGGTCCTGCTCTACCCAGGCGGCGGGAAGGCGCAGCGCATCCTCTTGGTCGGCATGGGCAAGGGCGGCGCGGTGACGCGCTCCAGCATCCGTCGGGCGGCGGCAGTCGGCGCCAAGCGGGCCCGGACGCTGGGCACGCGGCAGGTCGCGTTCGCGGTCGCCCCCGAGGCGCGGAACGGCGTGACGGCGAAGGATCTCGGGCAGGTTGTCGCGGAAGGCGCGGCTCAGGGCGCCTGGGCTTTTACGGAGCTCAAGGCGACGCCCGAGGACCCGAAGCCCGAGGTCGACTCGGTCGTCAGTGTCTGTGATCCCAAGGAAGCAAAGGACGTCGCGAGCGGTCAGAAGATCGGTGACGCGGTCGCCGCCGGGCACCGCCTCACACGCTACCTGCAGATGCTCCCCGGGAACCTGTGCACCCCGAGCTACCTCGCCGATCGGGCGCAGCAGCTCGCGACCACCTACGGGTTCCGCCTCAGCGTGTTCGACCGCGTCGCTCTGGAGAAGGAAGGCATGGGTGCGCTCCTCGCCGTGGCCCAGGGCTCGCAGCAGGAACCGCGCTTCATCGTGATCGAGTACGGGGGCGCGGGCGACGCCGCGCCGGTGGTGCTCGTCGGCAAGGGCGTCACGTTCGATTCCGGCGGGATATCGATCAAGCCGGCCCAGAACATGGAGGACATGAAGTTCGACATGTCCGGCGCCGCCGCGGTGCTCGGGACCTTCGAGGTGCTGGGGCGCCTCAAGCCCAAGATCAATGTGACGGGACTCATCCCCTCCACCGAGAACCTGCCCTCCGGTACGGCGGTCAAGCCCGGCGACGTCATCAAAGGCCACTTCGGCAAGACGATCGAGATCATCAACACCGACGCGGAAGGCCGGCTCATCCTGTGCGACGCGCTGTCCTACGCGCGACGCTTCAAGCCGGCCGCCGTGCTCGACGCCGCGACCCTGACCGGCGCGGTGGTGGTGGCGCTCGGACACGTGGCCATCGGCGTGATGGGGAACGACGAGGCGCTGCTCGCCGAGGTACGCGAGGCAGGGGAGCGTGCCGGCGAGCGGTGCTGGCCTCTCCCTCTCTGGGAAGAGTACCGTGACCTGCTCAAGTCCGAGATCGCCGATGTGAAGAACTCGGGCGGGCGCGCAGCGGGCACGATCGCCGGCGGCTGGTTCTTGCGCGAATTCGTCGACGGGTTCCCCTGGGTACACCTCGACATCGCCGGCACCGCCTACACCGAAGGCGAGGGACCCCACCACGCGAAGGGCCCCACCGCGATCGGGGTCCGCCTCTTTATCGAATTCATCCTGAAGCGCGCGGGCGCGTGATCCGCGGACTTCTCTGCACGGCCGCACTCGTGGCCTGGGCGGGGGAAGCGCGGGGAGTCGCCGCCCAAGCGGACACCACCGCGCGCGACACCACGGCGCGGCAGGACACGACGACTCGCCGCGACAGCGTCGCACGCGACACCACGGCGGCATACCTGCCCGTGTTCGCGGCGTCGCGCCCCGCCGGCCCGCTCGCGGCCGGTACCCGATACTCCTTCACAGCCGATTCCTTCGCGCTCTCCAGCATTCAGACCCTGAGCGACCTGCTCGGCCGCATCCCCGGTGTGTACGTCGCGCGGGGCGGCATCTATGGCCAGGCGGAGATCGTGTTCTATGGCGGCCGCGGCGCGGCGGGACTCGAGATCTATTGGGATGGCGTACCGTACTTGCCGCTGGGCCGCGACTCGGTGTTCCTCGATCCCGCTCGCATCTCGCTCGCCCCGCACGAGCGGGTAGACGTCGTGGTCCTGCCGGCGACGCTCCGCGTCTATCTCATCACCGCGAGGCAGCGGTCCACCGTACCCGCCACCCAGATCCGGATCGCGACCGGGGAGGTGAGCACGGGGAGCTACCGCGGCTACTACGGCAAGCGCTGGCGTTCCGGGTTGGGGCTGTCGCTCCTCGCCGACTACAACAACACGGACGGCATCGCGCGTAGCTCGAGCACCACGTTCAACAGTGTGGATCTCTGGCTCAACGGCGAGTGGGTGCCGAGCCCGAGATTCGGCGTCTCGTACCAGATGCTCAGCTCGAGCTGGAAGCGGAACGAGTCGGACGTGAGTGTCACGGACAAGTTCGAATATCGGCGCCGCGATGGAATCCTGCGAGCGTTCGCCGCCGGCCGGGGCGATGGCCTCGGCCCGCGAGCCGAGTTTACCTTCGCGGCGGCGACCGCCGAGCGAGATACGGCGGTGCCGCGCCGGTCCCTGTCGCAGAGCATGCTGGCACTGAGCAATGCCTGGGAGCGGGCGCATTTCGGAATCACGCTGCGTGTGCAGGACGACGAGCGGCCGTGGCAGGTGGAGGCAGCAGCCGCGTGGCGCCCCCTCGGACCGCTCCTGCTCGCCGCTGACGCCCGGCACGCGCGCTACGACGGGTCGCGTCGCGGCGAGCGTGCCCATCTCGCTGCGGGGCTGGCGCTCCCGCTGGGCTTCTCAGTCCACGGAGACGCGGCGTGGGCGAAGGATCTCCAGGCGCCCACGCTCGCCACCGATACGGCTCAGGAGACCATGGACGTCTCCGGCGCCCTGCGCTGGGAGCGGGCTCGAGCGACGATCGAGGTGGGTGGAGGCCGACGCGATCCCTACACACCACTCGGGCGCGCGGCTGGACTGAAGCCGGTCGCCGGCCTGACCCCCACGCGACGCACGCGCTACGTCACCGGCCAGGCCGCGCTCCAGCCGCTCCCCGGCCTGCACCTCGCGGGATGGTACTTCCACCCTCTAATCACGTCGGGCAGTGATTTCGAGCCGCCGCACCACGCCCGGGCGTCCGCCACGTTCTATTCGAAGTTCTGGCGGATATACCGCAGCGGGATCTTCGCGTTGCGAGGGGAAGTCGCCATGGAGTCGTGGAGCCGCGGAACGGCGGGGCGCGACAGCGCGGGCAGCTTGCTTGCGCTCCCCGGCGCGACGTTCATCGAGTTCAACGTGGAGGTGCAGGTCGCGGGGGTCACCATCTACTGGATTCAGCGCAACGCAAACCGCATGCGGGAGAGCTACGTGCCGGGCCTCGACTACCCATCGCAGTTCCAGTCTTACGGCGTGCGCTGGCTCTTTACAAACTAGGCCGATTGACCTAAGTGCTTTTCGTCGACTACGTTTAAAGTCTGTGCCGCGCAGCATGACGGGGTTCGGTTCGGCCGACGGGAAGGTCCTCGGCGGGCGGCTCTCGATCGAGATCCGCACGGTGAACCACCGGTATTACAATCCGCAGTTCAAGCTCCCGCCCGAGCTCGCGGGGATGGAGCACCAGCTGCGGGAGCGGCTCCGCCAGCTGCTCGATCGCGGCCACGTCGTGGTTACGGGGCGCTGGCTCGAGACGCCGCGGGCCGACGGGGCGGTGGCCGTGGACCTGGGACGAGCGCGCCAGGTGGTCGCGGCCTTGAGGGAGCTGAAGAAGAAGTTGAAGCTCAAGGGCGACGTTGACCTCGCGTTCGTGGCCCGCCAACCCGACGTGCTTACGGCGCAGAGCGATGGTGTGGGGGGGCCGGGGGCGGGGCCGGGGGCGGGGGCGGGGGCCCTGCTGTGG
>JBOHSI010000133.1:0-3865 GCA_050733055.1 Gemmatimonadales bacterium | reverse complement strand
GGATGCGGAACGCCCGGCGGAAGAGTCCGCCGGCGAGGGCGAGGGAGGGGGCGAGTCCTTCTGGTCGAAGGTGAAGCGCGGGCTGACCGGCGGCGCGTGACGAGCTCGGCGCTCCCGGCGTCGTTCTACGCGCGACCGACTCCCGAGGTCGCGCGTGGACTTTTGGGCCAGCTCCTCGTGAGTGCAGTGGGCGGCCGGCGAGTCGCCGGTCGCATCGTCGAGACCGAGGCCTACGTCGGCCCGGATGACCCGGCCTGCCACGGCTACCGCGCCCGCAAGACCCGACGCAACGCGAGTCTCTTTGGGGCAGCGGGAACCGCCTACGTGTACTTCACCTACGGCATGCACTGGTGCCTCAACGCCGTCACCGAGACCGAGGGCTTTCCCGCCGCTGTGCTCATTCGGGCGCTTGAGCCGCTGGAGGGAGTCGCCACGATGCGGCGGCGCCGCGGCGCCGTGCGGGTGGGCCACCTCTGTTCGGGCCCGGCTAAGCTGTGTGAGGCTCTGGCGGTGACGGGGCGCCTCGACGGCGCCTCGCTTCAGCGCGGCGTCCTGCGCATCGTCCGCGGCCCATCCCGCCAGGGCTTCGCGGTCATCGTGACACCGCGGATCGGCATCACCCGGGCGGTCGACTGGCCGCTGCGGTTCCTGATCAGGGACTCGCCGTGGGTCTCCCGCTAGGACTGCTCCTTAGCGCTCGTTGACCCCCTCTTTCGCGCTCCCCATGCTGTAGCGGATGCCTCCCTGGAAGGTGTGGGTCGTGCCGTCGATGATGAAGCCCCTCGCAGACGAAGTCAGGATGTAGTGCCCGTAGAGGGCGAGGCGTCCCTGCTTGATGTCGACCCCACCCATCCAGAAGAAGAAGGCCTTGCTGGCGGATTCGTCGGCGGCGTCTTGCAGGGCGGCGAACTGCGCGCCGGTCGTGCAGCTCGCGCAATTCGCCTCGACGTTCAAGGCCTCCATGAGAGCGAATCCGATGCCGCCGAACGGCTCTACGCGCTTCTGCGCCGGGAAGGCGAGCACGCCCACCATGATACGACGGAGGTCCTTGAACGCCACGTTGCCTGGAGTCACCGAGCCGTCCGGCTCGACGAACGTCGTGTGTCGCTCGGACAGGAAGAACGATTGCTCGTACGCCACGTACAGCGCCGTCCGCTTCCCCGTGACGAGCCAGTGCCCGCCGAACGTCGGCTCGAAGGAGATACCATCGAAATTCGTCCTAAAGACGAACATCCCCCCTTGCCCACCCCAGTACCACTTGTGGGCCCAGTCGCCCGCCCGGTGCTCGTACGTCGGGCCGCCCACCCGCGGCGGCTTGGGCACCTCGCCGCCCGCCGCGATGATCGAGTCGCGCTTCTCCTTGGGGATCGGCGGGGGAGCTTTTTCCTTGGGCCCGCCGCCGAACAGGAAGTAGGAGACGCCGGCAGTGCCCTGCACGTGACCGACCCAGCTGGATGAGAGGCAGCAGCTCTTCGGCACGTAGAAGGCTCGTGCCTCGAGGCGCAGCGCCAGCCGATCGTCCAGAAAGATCCGGTCGCCGATCCCGCCGTGCGCCGCGTAGTTGTGGAAGTTGTAGAGCGGATTCACTCCCATGTCGAGCCATGAGAACCCGCCCAGCACGTACAGGATGTTGCGCCGCCCACCGGAGTTGAGGACGAGGCTCACGCTGCCGAAGCGGACCTGGGTAGTCGTCGCGCCGGGGACCGCTAACAGCGCCCCCAGTGGCCGCGTCAGGCTGCCGTCCACCTCGATACCGAGGTAGTCGTTGAAGAAGTACCCGAGCCGGCCGCCGCCGCCGAACTGATTGTCCAGCTGGTACGCCTGGTCGTATCGGGTGTAGCTGCCAAACCCGCCGAACTCAACCTGCCGGGCATGCTGGGCCCTCACGGTCGCGGCCCCGCCGACCAGCAACACCCCGATGACAGTGACTACCCGCATGGGACAACCCCTCCGTGCGTAGCCAGGTCAGAAAAACGCCCACCAAAATAGGGACTTCCTCCGGAAAACGCGATACCCCTTCGGCTTAAGCCTCCAAAGCTTGAAAGTACTTGAAGGTCGACGCGTACGCCCGAAGCGCCCGATACCGAATAAAAGCCGAAACAAGAGCAGGCTAGATCAGACTGAGTCGCGTCCCAACGCGCTGGAACGCTCGCAGCGCGAAGTCGAGGTCATCCCGGGTGTGTGCTGCTGACAGCTGGCAGCGCACCCGAGCGTGTCCCTGGGGAACCACCGGATAACCGAACCCAGTGACGAAGACGCCCTCGTCGAGCAGCAAGTCGCTCATCTGGATGGCCTTGGCGGTCTGCCCGAGGATCACGGGCACGATCGGGGTCTCGCCGGGCAGCGGTTTGAAGCCGAGGGCGGCGAGTCGCTCGCGGAAGTACCGGGCGTTCTCGTGAAGCCGTTGGACCCGCTCGGGCTGCCGCTCGAGGCAATGCACGGCGGCAAGGGCGCTGCCCGCAACCGTGGGCGGCAGGGCGTTGCTGAACAGCTGCGGTCGCGAGCGTTGGGTGAGGTAGTCGGTGAGAGCGGCCGGGCCGGCGGTGAACCCCCCAGCCGCGCCGCCGAGCGCCTTGCCGAGCGTCGAGGTGATGATGTCCACGTGTCCGAGCACGCCATGATGCTCGGCGGTGCCTCGGCCGTTCTTCCCCAGCACGCCCGTGGCGTGCGAGTCGTCGACCGCGACGACCGCCTCGTACGTGCGGGCGAGCGCCAGGATGTCGGGGAGCTTCGCGATGTCCCCCTCCATCGAGAACACACCGTCCGTGAAGATCAGCCTCAGCCTGGCGTGCTCCGCCGCCTTGAGCTTCTCCTCGAGGTCTGCCATGTCGGAGTGCTGGTAGACGGCGGTCTGGCACTTGGTGATCGTCTTTGCGAGGCGGATGGCGTCGATGATCGAGGCGTGGTTCAGTTGGTCTGAGATCACGATGTCCTGCTCGCCGAGCAGGGTGGGGCAGAGGCCCTCGTTTGCGGCCCAACAGCTCCCATACGTGAGCGAGGACTCACATCCGACGAGCCGGGCTAGAGCCGCCTCGAGCTCCCGGTGGATCGTAAACGTGCCGCAGATGAAGCGCACCGACCCCGTGCCCGCCCCGTACCGGTCCAGCGCCTGCTTCCCCGCCGCGACCACCTCGGGCTCGTTGCACAGGCCGAGGTAGTTGTTGGACGAGAGGATGATCACTTCGCCCCGGCCTTCCATCTCGACGCGGCTCGCTTGGGGGGAGGCGAGGTAGGTGAGGCGCTTGTAGACGCCGTCGCGCTGGAACTCCTCAAGCTCGGCGGTGAGCCGACGTTCGAGGGTCATGCAATCTCCAGGATGATCTTGCCGGCGTCTCCCGAGCGGATCGCTGCGAGGGCCTCGTCGATCCTGCCGAGCGGAAAGCGGTGGGTGATCACGGGCGTGGGGTCGAGCAGGCCGGCGGTGAGATAGCGGCGCATCTGGTGCCACGTCTCGTACATCTTGCGGCCGATGACGCCGTACAGCGTAACGCCCTTGAAGATGATCTCGTTGGCGAAATCGACCGGCACTTCGCCCTTGGGGATGCCGAGCAGCTGCACGCGACCTCCCATCCGGACGGCGGCAAGCGCCTGATGCAGCGCCGAGGGGATGCCCGACATTTCGCACACCACGTCGACGCCTTCGCCACCCGTCTCGCCCAGCACGGTGCGCACGACGTCGTCCTTGGCCGCGTTGATCGCGACGTGGGCGCCCATCCGGCGCGCGAGCTCGAGGCGTCGCGGGTTCACGTCCGAGGCGATGACCTTCGCCGCGCCGGCCGCCCGCGCGATGCCGACGGCGAAGCAGCCGATGGGCCCACACCCCACGATGAACACGGTGCTGCCCGGAATCTCCGCGCTCAGCACC
>JBOHSI010000132.1:0-3585 GCA_050733055.1 Gemmatimonadales bacterium | reverse complement strand
GCGGAATTCCGCCGGCAGGATGGTCCCCGAGGCGCGCATGTTCTGCTGGAGGTCGATCCGCTGGCTTTGCGCCTGATAGATGCGCTGGTGCGTGACGAGCGTCCGGTAAAGCGCGGTCATGATGATCCCGAGCAGGACGAGAGCGACGAGTAATTCGATGAGGGTAAGGCCCTTGCATGCTAGATGCGGCACGTAATGGATGTCTCCACGGTGTCGGCCCGCGTCCGCCCGGCGGAGGTGCGGTACGTGGTCACGAGCAGGATGCGGTACGTGCTGTCACCCGCGCCCTGGAAGCGCCACTCGTTCCCGGCTGCCGCGCTCGAGCCGCGATCCAAGGTCTCCGAGCCGGAGGCGCGATCGCTGCACGCCTGGGCCCGCAGGCGCTCGAGCCGCTGGGCGGCGAACGTCGCGGCTACGGCGGCGCGTTGGCCGCGCCCGATCATGCGGGTGACGAGAGCCGCCGTGGTGACGAGCCCCAGCAAGCCGACCGTGAGCACGACGATCGCGATCACCAGCTCGACGAGAGTGAAGCCGGACGTTCCTGTGACACGACGCACGGGCCTACGCTAATGCGCAAGGGCCGGGTCACCATAGATCACAAAAACGCGACGAGGGTCAAAAAAAGCGCGCCCCCACCTAGGCGATGGGGGCGCTGAAACCACGAGTATTACGCTCTACTGGTACAGCTGCACCCAGCCGCGCGAGCGCATTTGGGATGTGAGGCTCGTGTGCTGTAAGGCATCAATAATTGCGCACTTAGAGTAGTTCAGCTCGGCCTTGCCGCTGAACTTCTGCGTCTCGAAATTCACGTTGCGGGCCATCGTCATGCCCCAGAAATGCGCCTCCGTGTTGCCGCCGCCCGCCGTCGCCAGTTCGCCCTGAATGATCGTGATCCCGAAGAACTGATAGCTACCCTGAACGGACACATTCCCGTTGACAAGTAGGATGCCCTGGCCCTGCATGTTGTTCAAGACCACGTTCCCGTTGACATAGACGATCGGGAAATAGTTGCCGCACGCGGACGTCTTGTTCATGCCGTCCCCCCAATTGAGGAGGTCGGCGTTGTTGCACTGGCCGCCGATGAAGGTCGGCTCGGTCGTGTAATTCCCCCCGGGCAGCGTGATGTTGGCCATGGCCACGAGGTCGCTCCACAGAAAGTCCCCGAACCTCAGGAAGGTCGAGTCCGTCACCGCCGGGTCCTTGACCACAGGGGGGTTGCCGTATACGCCCGCCGCGCCCTGCACGTTCACTGTACCGCTCGCGCTGGTGCGGATGCCTGCCTTGTTCGTGTCGGGCGGCGCGCAGTCGGTCCAGCCGGTCGGGTTCTGATCGGTTCCGTCCACCTCCGACTGGCCCTTGAGATCCACGCTCCCCTGAGTCGTCAGTGACGCCTCCATCGGGAACTGCGCCGGGCGGAGCCGCATGAGCATACCGAGCCGTTGGCGGGACCCGCCAGAGAAGAGCGCGCCGGATCGCGACGCCTGGTCCGAACCGGTCATGTCCATGAAGTACAGGTTGTCGTTCAGCTTGACCATGTAGCCGCCGTACTGGCCCGTGCCGCCGGGCGCAGTCTTCCACGTCGGCCACGCGAGCTTCGCCGTGTCCATGGGATAGCTGCGCATGTGGTTGTATTGCGCGGTGTTCCAGGTGGCGGGGTTGGATTCCTCGATCAACGCCGCCTCGGCCACGCCGAACGACTGCCCGATGCGCCGCTGGTTCTCACCGACCCGCTGCTCCTGCGTCCCTATGAACAACGCCCCCGCGACGAGCGCGCCCACTACGACCAGGGCAACGACCGCTAAGGCAAGCGCCATCCCGCGCTCATTACTCAACATCGGTTTCATCGATCACTCCTTCAAGAGCAACGTTCCGCCGGTCCTCATTTACCAACGGCGGTTGTTTCGCAGTGCCACCCGTGTGACGACGCTGTCCACCGGCGTGTACAGACCGCCGCCCCCCCCGCCGGCCCCCGCTCGATGCACCGGTTCTGCTGTCTCGGCACGCAACCGCACCTCGATCATTTGGACCAGCGCCCGGTTTGCCGTCACCGCCCCGGCCGAATCGTAATAGGCAAACGTGAGGCCGTTCGCGGTGAGCGGCCCGATCAACGGCTGAACGGCCGCAGCATCGGTGAGCTCGTCGTACCCGACGTACCAGCGACCGTCCGTCGCCGACAGATAGTGCTGATACCGCACCGGCACGAAGCCGCGCACCGGCGAGCCGTTCTGAATGCGCTGGGTCCCACCACCATTGACCTGACCCGGCCCAAACACCAGCGTGGCGGTGATCTGCCACGCGGCGCGGCCATCCCCGGGGCACACGCCGTTAGTGATGAGCGTGGGGCGCGCCAACACCCACCCGTCGTCGTTCCGCGTGGCCTCGTCGCCCTCGTAGTACAGCAGCAGGCTGTCCCGGGCGACGTCGAAATTGCGCGCACCAAAGAATAGGTCCCTGCGCACCATGAAGGTGCCCACTGCACCCACAGGCAGGACCGGGGCGGAACACAGAAACCCCAGCTGGCGCATGGCCCGGATATCGAGCGACGTGGTGGACATCGCGTAGAGATCGCCGTCGTTCGCGTCCAGCTCGCGGATCTCGGCGGGCAGAAGGTCCGCCGCCGCCCGGATGTTTTGCTGGAGCTCGACCCGCTGCACCTGCGCGTGGTAAATACGCTGATTACCCACCAAGACACGGTAGATCCCGAACGACACGATGCCCAGCAGGACGAGCGCCACGAGCATCTCGATCAGGGTATAGCCGCGCTCTAGCGGACGCATGAGATCGTCGCCTCCCGGGTCTCGGACCGCTGCCGGCCCTGGGTCGTCGTGTAAGTCGTGCGCACTGTCAAGCGGAACATGTTCGTCCCCGCGGTGGTCCAGGCCCAGTCGTTCCGCCCGATGACGGTAGCGCCGCGGTAGAACTGTTCAGAGCCATCGGCGCGCGTCCGGCACCCGGTGGCCCGGAGCTGCTCGAACCGCTGCGCCGCCTCGATTCCGGCCACGGCCGATCGTTGACCCCGGCCGATCATGCGAGTCACCAGCGCGGCCGTGCCCATGAGACCCAAGAGGCCGATCGTCAGCACGATGATCGCGATCATCACCTCGACCAGCGTGAAGCCTGCCTCGCACGACGGCTGCTTCATGGGTAGATCACCTTTCCCAACTGGTTCACGACCACCGAATCACGATCGTTGTCTTTCTTGTCACGGATCTTGATCGTGGTCTCCACAAACGTCACACGGACGCCGCGCGGGTCGTAGGTGATGGAGTCCCTGCCGGACTGGAGCCGAACGCCCCACCGCTCTTCGAGCTGGTCGGGCCCGGCGATGGTGTCGCGACCTGCGCCGTTCACGGCACAGGAGCTGACCCACATGCGACTGTTGGGCCCCTGCGTGAAGTGGAACGACGAGCGGCAGCCGCGTGCCACCGCAGCGCTTCGCGCGGTCACCAGGTAGGTCTGCACCGCCGTCCGGGCCGCCCGCCGGTTCGCCTTCTCGATGCTGTCCCTGATCCGCGGAAAGCCGATCGCTGCTATGGTCCCGATTAGGACCACGACAATGACCATTTCGATCGCGGTGAAGCCCTT
>JBOHSI010000131.1:0-5374 GCA_050733055.1 Gemmatimonadales bacterium | reverse complement strand
CTTCCAGCCTGCTCGCGCAGCACCGCTTTCCGGAGGCGCTCGAGGCTGCCCGCCGGCTGAATGAGCTCGCGCCCGCGGAGCCCGGCGCCCGTGCCCTGCTCGGCGAGATCCAGCTCGAGCTGGGCGATTACGACGCTGCCCGAAAGACATTCGCGGCGCTCGCGTCCGAGCGTCGCCACCTCGCGGTCGCGCCGCGCCTGGCGCGCTGGGCCGAGATCCAGGGGCACACCGCCGAAGCCGGCCATCTCCTCCGGCGGGCTCTGACGGAGGCGGTCCCGCGGCGAGACCTCGCCTTGGAACAGGTCGCGTGGTTCTACCTGCGTCTGGGCGACTTCGAGCTGCGGCACGGCCGCTTGGGTGAGGCGGAGTGGGTGCTGCGCGCGGGGCTCGAGGCGCGGCCGGATGATCCCCGGCTCCTCGCCGCACGGGCCCGCCTCGAGGCGCTGCGCCAGCGCTGGCCTCAGGCGATCGCCTACGGCGAGCGGGCCGGCGCAGGCGCCGACCTCGCCACCCTCGCCCTGATCGGAGACGGCTATGCCGCGCTCGGCGACTCGGCGCGCGCCGAGGCCTACTATGCGGCCGTCGAGCGCGCCGCGGCCGAGCGGCCAGAGCCGTTCAACCGGCAGTGGACCCAGTTCCGGCTGGAGCACGGGTGGCGCGTGCCCGAGACGCTCGCACTGCTGTCGGCGGAGATCGCGGTCCGCCGCGACGTCTACGGCTACGACCAGCTCGCCTGGGCCTTGCATCTCGCGGGCGAGGACGCGGCCGCGCGGGAGGCGATGACCCAAGCGCTGCGGATGGGCACGCGCGACGCCGTCCTCTTCTTCCACGCGGGGATGATCGAGCGCGCCCTTGGCAACCGGGCAGCCGCGCGGCGGTACCTGCGCGAAGCGCTCGCGATCAACCCCCTGTTCCATCCGACGTACCCGGCTGTCGCCCGGGCCGCCCTCGCCGAGTCACCACTACCCTGAGGAGGATGCCACATATGTTGCGATTGAGTCTCAAGACCCTCGCGTTCGCGGCCGTCCTCGGTTTGCTGGTCGTCCCTGCGCGCGCCCAGATGCACCACGAGCCCGCTGGCTCGGGGGACCAGTGTACCTTTTGCGCGCCGTGGCTGTTCGTGGACGGCGCCGCGCTGTGGCGCGCCGACCAGACGCGGCCGAGCGTCTCGTCCAACGGGACGACGCCGCTGGTGCGCGCGCGCTTCGAAGCCGGCTCGTTCATCCCGCACGTCGGGATCTTCTCCACGATGGAGATCGCTCCGAAGGACGGCCCGAGCCCGACGATCACGGCCGGCGTGCTGGCGTGGGTGCTGCCGCGGTTCCACGACTTCAACGTTACGGGTGGGCTGGGCATCATTGATACGCGGCAGGGCGTGGGTGAGTCCACCCCCGGCGCCTACGTCGTACGCGCTTGGGGTCAGCTGGGCGCGCAGTACGGCACGCCGCTGCACGAGCTCACGGTGTACGTGCACGCCGGCGTGCCGTTCTCCAGCGGGGGGCGCGTGCGCTACCAGCTCGGCATTTCGCATCCGATCGCGCCGTACAAGCTGCACATCCCGTGAGGACCTAGCGTACGGGTGGCCCGCTCCGCGGGGTCACCCGCGCAACCCGCGTCCCTGCGCCAAGTTCCCGTGTCCCTTGACGCGCCCCCGCGGAGCGGTTAAAACCCATCGCTTGCTCACCCTAGGATTCGTTTGGTGTCGCACCTCGTGACGATGCGGTGCGTGGCGGTCGCCGCCGCCGTGTGTTGCGGCATGCTCCCGCGGATCGCGTCCGCGCAGCTGCCGGATACCACCGCCCGGCCGCGCGACAGCCTGAAGGTGTACACGCTCCCGCCGGCCGTGGTCTCCGTGAGTCGTGCCAATCCGCCCTTCAGCCAGATCCCGCAGTCGGTGCACCTCGTGTCAAAGGACGAAATCAGTCGCGCCCGGCCCACGTGGGGACTCGACGAAGCGCTCGCGACCGTCCCTGGAGTCTATGCGGCGAACCGTTACAACTTCTCGCTCGATCAGCGCATCTCGATCCGCGGGTTCGGCGCCCGCTCGGCGTTCGCCGTGCGGGGGATCAAGGTGCTGCTCGACGGGATTCCGCAGACGCTGCCGGACGGCCAGGGTCAGCTCACGAACCTGGAGCTCGGCGCGGCGGACCACATCGAGGTGCTGCGCGGATCCTCGTCGGCGCTGTTCGGCAACGCGTCGGGCGGCGTGATCAGCATCTGGACGGATCCAGCGGCGCCGCGCCAGTTCCTCCAGGAAATCCGGTTGCTCGGCGGGACGTTCGATCGCCACGACCTCAACGTGTTCGACCCGTACGCCGGCCGCACGTGGTACAAGTGGCAGACGAGCACGCAGTTCCGCGTGGGCGACGGCAGCGGGCTGATCACCCTGTCCCAACTCGCCTTCAACGGGCAACGCCAGCACAGCCGGGCCGACATCCGCAACTTCAACGGCAGGTTCCACATCCCGCTCGCGCCCGGCTGGGCGCTCGCGCTGCTGGCTGACTACGGGCACGACCCCCGCGCCGACAATCCCGGCGCACTGACCGCCGGCGAGATACGGGCCAACCCCGACTCCGCCGCCGCGATCAATATCACGCGACGGGCAGGGAAGGACGTGTCGCAGGGACAGGGCGGCGTCACTCTGCGCCGCCAGTTCGCCTCCGGCGGCGAGGCGGCGCTCACCGTGTTCGGCCTGACGCGGGAGCTCGAGAATCCCACGACGTTCGCCTACATCGATCTGAGCCGTCGCGCCTATGGCGCTCGCGCTACGGTGACGCGCCCCGCCCCGATCGGCAGCATCCGACAGCGCATCACGGCGGGGTTCGACTTCCAGCGGCAACGGGACGACCGGCGCAATTTCGGCAACACCGGCGGCCAGCCCGACAACGTGCGCTTGCTGGATCAGCTCGAGCGCGTCACGGAGGTCGGCCCCTTCGTGCAGAGTGCCGTGGAGGTGACGGAGCGCGTCACCGTCACGGGCGGCCTCCGCTACGACTGGGTGAACTTCGAGGCGGAGGATCGCCTGATCACAACCACCCCTCCCAACCCCGATGACTCGGGGCGGCGGCTGATGCAGGCGCTCTCCGGCTCGGTCGGGGTCAGCGTCGCGCCATCCGCCGCGGTGACCGTTTACGCCAACGTAGGAACGTCGTTCGAGACCCCGACCACGACCGAGCTCACCAACCGGCCCACCGCGGCCGGCGGCTTCCATCCGACGCTCCGGCCACAGAAAGCCACCAACTTCGAGCTGGGCGTGCGGGGGGACTGGCGCAGCCGGGTGAACTACTCCGCCGCGGTCTACCAGGTCAACGTGCGGGATGCGCTGATTCCGTTCCAGCTCCCCCCGCCCGCGCCGCCGGGACGAGTGTTCTTCCAGAACGCGGGACGCTCGCGCCATCGGGGCGTGGAGCTCGGCGTCACGGCCGTCCTCGTCCCGGGGCTCGACCTGACCACAAGCTGGACCTATTCCGACTTTGTGTACACCGACTACACCACGAGCGGCGGCGTCGTGCTCGACGGGCGCGCGCTCCCGGGCATCCCGAAGAGTTGGCTCCACATCCTGGCGCAGGCGCGCCCCGAGTTCGCCCGCGGCGCGTGGGTGGAGCTCGAGGAGACGCAGTCGTCGGGTTACTTCGTGGACGACGCGCTCGCTACGCGGACGAGCACGTGGTGGACCACCAACGTCCGGATTGGTTGGGAGGGGACGCTCGGGAGCGTGCGGTTCCGGCCGTTCGTCGGCTTCAACAACGTGTTCAACCGATCCTATGTCGGATCGGTGGTCATCAACGCCGCGAACGGGCGCTACTATGAGCCCGCTCCCGGCCGCAACATGTATGTCGGATTCTCGTTGGGTGCAGGTCAGTAGTCGTCGACCTTCAACGGAGGTGGGTATGACGCATTGGACTCGATGGTGCGCGGCCGTGGCCGTGACGTCGCTGGCCGCCGCACCGCTGTGCGCGCAGGGGTCGGGCGGAGTCGCTGAGCCCCCCGCATCGCCGCACACCGTCGTCACGAACGACATGCTGCTCCAGGCCGCGGGCAGCGGCAACTGGTTGATGTACGGGCACAACTACTGGAACAACCGCTTCTCCCCCCTGAAGCAGATCAACACCTCGAACGTCAGGAACCTCGTCGCGCGGGCGGTCTATACCCACGGCGCCGAGCGACTGGGCAGCTTCGAGAACACCCCGATCGTGGTCAACGGGATCATGTACATCACGTCGCCGGCGACGCCGAACAACATCGTGCGGGCGTTCGATCTGCGGACCCAGAAGCTGCTGTGGCAGTACGAGCACAAGAACGCACCGGTGAGCACTGCGTGCTGCGGGCCGAACAACCGGGGCGTAGCGATAGCGGGCGGCAACGTCTACGTCGCCACGCTCGATGCCGAGCTCGTCGCGCTCGACCAGCAGACCGGCAAGGAGAAGTGGGTCACCAAGGTCGGCGACCCGGCATTCGGGTACACCGAGACGATGGCGCCGCTCGTGATCGGCGACAAAGTGATCATCGGGACCTCCGGCGCCGAGTACGGCATCCGCGGATTCGTCAAGGCGTACAACGCCACGACGGGCGCGCCGGTGTGGACCTGGTATACCATCCCGTCGCCCGAAGAGGGCGGCTGGTGGGGCAAGTGGTCCAGGACCACGCCCGAGGGCGACGACCTGAAGCGCGACATCGCGAAGGAGAAGGCCGACTCGGCCAAGTACGCCGACGCCTGGCAGCACGGCGGTGGCTCGATGTGGATGACTCCGGCGTACGACGACGCGACCAAAACGCTGTTTGTCGCGATCGGTAACCCGTCGCCCGATCTCGACGGCTCGATCCGGCCCGGCGACAACCTGTGGTCCGAGAGCGTCGTCGCCATCGACGCGAACACCGGCAAGTTCAAGTGGGGCTACCAGACCGTCCCGCACGACGTGTGGGACCTCGATGCTGTGAGCCCGCCGGTCATCGCGATGGTGGGAGGGAAGAAGGCGGTCGTGCACGCTGGGAAGCCCGGCTTCGTCTACGTGCTCGACGCCGCCACCGGCAAGCTGATCCGCCGCTCGGTGGCGTTCGTGCCGCAGCAGAACATGTACACGCAGCCGACCGCCGAGGGTGTGTTCATGCTCCCGGGCGCGAACGGCGGGCAGGAGTGGTCGCCCATCGCGATCCATCCGGACCTCGCCTACGCGTACACGGTGGGCCTGCACCAGCCGATGCACTACAAGGTCCACTATGCGCCGTGGGAGAAGGGACGGCTGTGGCTCGGCTCCGCATTCGTGCGGGTCCCCGATGAGAAGGGCGGCTATTCGGGCGAGTGGGGCAACGTCAACGCGATCGACCTGAACACCGGCAAGATCGCGTGGACCGTGAAGACCGAGCTGCCGATGAT
>JBOHSI010000130.1:0-7386 GCA_050733055.1 Gemmatimonadales bacterium | reverse complement strand
AGCCCGCCCAGCCGGGCGAGGCGACGCCACGGCGGGAGCTCCCGGAGCGTCCGCAGGCCCGGCGCGACGTGCCCTACGACTCACCCGATACGGGCACGATTGCCCCGGGAATGACCGAGCGGGAGGTCTACACCCTCTGGGGTCCGCCCGTCGCCGTGCGCCGCCACGGTGAGTTCACCTACCTCTTCTTCCGGAACGGGTGCGAGTACTCGTGCGGGACGGAGGACGTGGTCACGCTGCAAAACGGCCAGGTGGTGGACGCGGTGCTCCGCTGGCACGGCCACGGCTACAGCGGACAATCCTCGTCGCCGCCCGGCACGGTACCTGTGCCCAACCCGGGCGGCGACACGCTGACCATTCCGTCACCTTCAATACCGTGATCCGATGACCGAGAAACCGAGCAGAAACGAAGACGAATACTTCGCGAAGCGCGACGCGGAGCTGTTGCGTCAGCAGCGCGACGCCGTGCGCAAGACCGCCGTGGAGGCGGAGCGCCGCTCGCACTACCTGAAGTGTCCCAAGTGCGGTTACGACCTCATCACCGGCGAGTGGCACGGCGTGCAGATCGACCAGTGCACGAACTGCCACGGTATCTGGTTCGACGCGGGCGAGGCCGAGAGCCTGCTGACGCACGCCGAGCCGAACGCGCTTGCCCGGGCGTTCAAGGCCGTGATGCGAGGCGTGTCCGGGGCGAAGGGGTCCGACGCGTGACCGGGGCGACCCCGTTCCCGGGCGACCCACCGATCACGCCGGACCTGGTGCGCGAGCACAACCTCACCGCCGAGGAATACCGTCGCATCGAGGCGATCCTGCGGCGGGCACCCACGTTCGCCGAGCTGGGCGTGTTCTCCGCGCTGTGGAGCGAGCACTGCTCGTACAAGCACTCGAAGCCCGTGCTCAAAGCGTTGCCCACGACGGGCCCGCAGGTCCTCCAGGGCCCCGGCGAGAACGCAGGGGTGCTGCGGCTCCCGGGAGGCTGGGCCGTGGCCTTCAAGATCGAGTCGCACAACCACCCGTCGGCGGTCGAGCCCTATCAGGGCGCGGCGACCGGCGTGGGCGGCATCCTGCGCGACGTGTTCACGATGGGCGCGCGCCCGGTGGCGCTGCTCAACAGCCTGCGTGTCGGGCTGCTTGAGGACGCGCGTAACCGGTACTTGCTCGCGGGCGTGGTGCGGGGCGTCGGCGACTACGGCAATTGCGTCGGAGTCCCCACGGTCGGCGGCGAGGCGGACTTCGCCCCCGGTTACAGCGGCAATCCGCTCGTCAACGCGATGTGCGTCGGGCTGGTTCGGGAGCAGGACCTCATTCGGTCGGCCGCCCACGGCGTCGGCAACGTCCTCGTCGTCGTCGGCTCCCGTACGGGCCGCGACGGCATCCACGGCGCGGCATTCGCGTCCGAGGAGCTGACGCGCGACAGCGAGCGACGCCGGCCGCAGGTCCAGGTCGGTGACCCTTTCACCGAGAAGCTGTTGCTCGAGGCCAGCCTCGAGCTCATCGCCTCAGGGCACATCGTGGCGATCCAGGACATGGGCGCGGCGGGATTGACGTCATCGTCGGCCGAGATGGCGGCGAAAGGCGGCGTAGGCGTCGAGATCGACCTGGCGCTCGTACCGACCCGCGAGCCGGGAATGACGCCCTACGAGATCCTGCTCTCCGAGTCCCAGGAGCGGATGCTCGTGGTGGCGAAGGCGGACCGCGTGACCGAGGTTAAGGCGATCGCCGCCCGGTGGGAGCTCGCCGCCACGCCGATCGGCCGGGTAACGGACGACGGCCTGTACCGGGCGATGCGGGGCGATCAGGTCGTGGTCGAGATCCCCGGCCGGCGGCTGATCGAGGACTGCCCGGTGTATCACCCCGAGGCTCGGGAGGACGAAGCGATCATCCGGTTGCGCGCAGCCACGCCCCCTGCCTCCCGCCTCCCGCCTCCCGACGACGTGCTGCTCCGGCTCCTCGATCACCCGCCCGTAGCGTCGAAACGTTGGGTGTTCGAGCAGTACGACTCGACCGTCCAGGCGAGCACGGTCATCGCCCCCGGGGGCGACGCCGCAGTGATTCGCGTCCGCGGTGCCGAGTTCGGCATTGCGGTGACGACCGATTGTAACGCGCGCTACGTCCTGCTGAATCCGTACGAGGGCGGCAAGGCCGCCGTGGCGGAAGCGGCGCGGAACGTCGCATGCACCGGCGCCCGGCCGCTCGGCGTCACGGATTGCCTCAACTTCGGCAGCCCCGAGCGGCCCGCGGTGTTCCACCAGTTTCGCGAGGCGTGCCGCGGCATCGCGGATGCCTGCCGCGCTCTCGACACCCCGGTGACGGGCGGCAACGTGTCCTTCTACAACGAGAGCCCGACGGGCGCGGTCGATCCGACTCCGGTCGTCGGGATGGTCGGGCTGCTCGCGCGGGCGGAGCGCGCGGTGCCGAGTCACGCGCGCGCCGCGGGCGACGTGGTGTACGTGCTGGGGGAGACCCGCGCCGAGCTGGGCGGGTCGCAGCTGTGGGAGTTTCTGTACGGCTTCGTGGGCGGCGAGCCGCCGCGCGTGGATCTCGTCGCCGAGCGGCGCCTCGTAGACCTCCTGGTGGCGGGCGCCGACGTGGGCTTGTTCCGCTCCGCGCACGACTGCTCCCACGGCGGGCTGGGCATCGCGCTCGCCGAGGTCGCGATGGGCGGACCGTACGACGAGTCGGGCTGCGGCCTGGACATCGACCTCGCGACCTACGGCGCACCGCTCCAGGCGCACGAGCTGCTGTTCAGCGAGTCGCACGGCCGCGTCGTGATCACGTGCCATCCTGACCGCGCGGGTGCCGTCGCCGCGCTCGCGCAGCAGCTCGGCGTGCCGGTGCACCGCGCCGGCACCGTGGGCGAGCGGGCCGGAGCGCTGCGCATCCGTATGCGGGATGCGGAGGTGCATCACCGCGTCGACCGTCTCCGGGAGGTATATTTCTCGGGCATTCCCCGTCGCATGGGAGACTGACGGCACATGTGCGGTATCATCGGCGTCACCGGCGTTCCCGACGCGGCCCACGTCGCGTACCTCGGGCTGTACAGCCTGCAGCACCGCGGGCAGGAGTCGGCGGGGATCGTCGCCGTGGACGGCGACGGCGTGGCGCGCCCGCACCGCGGCATGGGCCTCGTCTCCGACGTCTTCGGCGAGCGCGTGTTGAATCAGCTCCCGGGCGACGTCGCGATCGGGCATGCGCGCTACTCCACCGCCGGCACGTCCGTCCTCGCAAATGCACAGCCGATGCTCGCGGGATACCGCGATGGGCCCCTCGCCCTCGCGCACAACGGCAACCTCACGAATGCGGTGCAGCTACGCACCGATCTCGTCGCCAAGGGCTCGATTTTCCAGAGCTCCTCGGACAGTGAGGTCCTGGTCCACCTGATCGCCCGCTCCGAGGCGCGCGAGCCGGAGGACCAGCTGCTCGACGCGCTGGAGCGCGTAGAGGGTGCGTTCTCCCTCGTGATCACCATCGGGCGGACGCTCTACGCCATCGTGGACCCGCGCGGCTTCCGGCCGCTCGTCCTGGGGCGCCTGGGACGCGGCTGGGTCGTCGCGTCGGAGACGTGCGCGCTGGACATCACCGGCGCGACCCCCGTCCGCGAGCTCGAGCCAGGCGAGTTCTTGCGTATCCACGATGCAGAGGTCGACGAGCTGCCCCCCTTGCCGGCCCAGCCGCACCGGCGCTGCGTGTTCGAACTGGTGTACTTCTCCCGCCCGGACAGCACCGTGTTCCACCGCTCCGTGGATCGCGTGCGCCGGGCGCTCGGGCGCGAGCTCGCCCGGGAGCACCCGGCGGCGGGCTCGGACTGCGTGTTCTCGGTCCCCGACTCGTCCAACGCGATGGCCCTGGGCTTCTCCGAGGAGTCCGGGATCAAACTCGAGCACGCGCTGATCCGGAATCATTACGTCGGTCGCACCTTTATCCACCCCGCGCAGGCGGGCCGAACGGCCAGGGTGAAGATCAAGTTCAATCCGGTCCGCGAGGTGCTTGAGGGAAAGCGAGTGGTCGTCGTGGACGACTCCATCGTTCGCGGTACGACGAGCCGAGCCCTCGTCCAGCTGATCCGGCAGGCGGGCGCGAAGGAGGTCCATTTCCGCGTGGCCTCCCCGCCCATCACCGGGCCCTGCTACTACGGGATCGACACGCCCACGAAGGGCGAGCTCATCGGCTCGAGTCACACGGTGGAGGAGATCCGGGAGCATCTCGGCGTGGACACGCTCGGCTACCTGTCGCTCGAAGGGATGCTGCGCGCCGCGCGGGGAAATGATCCTGCCGAGTTCTGCCACGCCTGCTTCTCGGGCGACTATCCGACACCGATCCCGGACGATGTGGTACGGGCGCGCCACGCGGCGCCGCCGCAAGTCGCAATCGCCGTCTAGTACGCCGTGCCGTCCCTCGAGCGTTGGGTGTATTTCTTCGGGCCGGGTCGGGCCGACGGCTCGGCCGCGATGCGCGACATCCTGGGCGGCAAGGGCGCGGGGCTGGCCGAGATGGCGAATCTCGGCCTGCCCGTTCCGCCCGGTTTCACGATCTCCGCCAAGCTGTGCCTCACCTACCTTGAGCAAGGCACCTTCCCCGATCAGCTGCATGAAGAAGTCACCCGCCACCTGAAGCAGCTCGAACAAGCGACCAAGAAGAAGTTCGGCGATCGGGAGAACCCGCTGCTCGTGTCGGTGCGCTCGGGTGCCGCGGTCTCCATGCCAGGGATGATGGAGACGATTCTCAACCTCGGCCTGAACGACGATACCGTGCAGGGGGTGATCGCGGGCTCACGGAATCCCGGGTTTGCCTACGATTCCTACCGGCGCTTCGTCCAGATGTACGGCGATGTGGTTTTCGACCTCGGCAAGCAGCCGTTCGAGGAAGTGCTGCAGGAGGCGAAGCGACGGTGCAAAGTGCGGCGCGACATCGACCTCCCGGTGGACGACCTCAAGGCCTTGGTGAGCGAGTTCAAGTCCATCATTCAGGCGAAGCGCGGTGTCCCCTTCCCCGACGATCCGATGGCGCAGCTCTGGGGCGCGATCGAGGCGGTGTGCAAGAGCTGGAACACGCGCCGCGCCGAGGACTACCGGCGAGTTCACGGCATCCCGAACGACCTGGGCACGGCCGTGAACGTGGTCGCCATGGTGTACGGCAACATGGGCGACGACTCGGGGACCGGCGTCGCCTTCACGCGGGACTGCCGCACCGGGGAAAAGGCACTGAACGGCGACTTTCTCACGAACGCGCAAGGGGAAGACGTCGTGTCGGGCGCGCGCACCCCCGAGCCGCTCGCCAAGATGAAGCGCGGCAAGTTCGCGAAGGTATACCGCGATCTCGAGCGCATGGCGGCGAAGCTCGAGCGACACTTCAGGGACGTGCAGGACATCGAGTTCACCTTCGAGCACGGGAGCCTGTACCTGCTCCAGACCCGCCGCGCGCAGCGCACGGGCCTCGCCGCGGTGCGCGTCGCGGTGGAGCTGGTCCAGGAGGGGCTGATCACGGAGGACGAGGCCGTGCAGCGGGTTCCGCCCGAGGACCTGAACCAAATCTTCCACCCGACCGTGGACCCCAGAGCCCCGGTCACGGTCGTCGCCAAGGGCCTCCCGGCCTCACCCGGTGCCGCGACCGGCGAAGCGGTGTTCGACGCGGACGAGGCGGAGGCGCTCGCGAAGCAGGGACATCAGGTCATCCTGGTGCGCCCGGAGACGCGCCCCGAGGACTTTCACGGGATCGTCGCCGCGCGGGCGGTGCTCACCGCGCGCGGGGGCATGACGAGCCACGCGGCCATCGTGGCGCGCGGCATGGGGAAAACATGCGTCGTGGGCGCCAAAGACATCGCGGTGGACGCGAGCGCTGGCCGGTTCCACGCCAACGGCCGCGTCGTGAAACGCGGTCAGGTCATCACCGTAGACGGGACCACCGGGCGGGTGCTGCTTGGCGCCGCGAAGCTCGTCGAGCCGAAGATCGGCGGGCACTACACGAAGCTCATGAGCTGGGCCGACGCGCGCCGCCGGTTGCGGGTCCGCGCCAACGCCGACACGCCGCCGGACGCGAAACGCGCCCGCGAGCTCGGCGCCGAAGGGATTGGGCTGTGCCGCACGGAGCACATGTTCTTCGAGGGCGACCGGATCACGGCCATGCGAGAGATGATCGTCGCGCCTGACGAGGCCGGCCGCCGCCGCGCTCTCGCCAAGCTGCTGCCGATGCAACGCGCCGACTTCGAGGGAATCTTCGAGGCGATGGCCGGACACCCGGTGACCATCCGGCTGCTCGACCCGCCGCTGCACGAGTTCTTGCCGCATACCCGCCCGGAGGTCGTGGCCCTTGCGAAGGTCATGAAGCTACCGCCGCGCAGGCTGCAGCAGATCGTGGACTCGCTGGTCGAGGCGAATCCGATGCTCGGCCACCGTGGCTGCCGGCTCGGCATCACCTATCCCGAGATCACCGAAATGCAGGCGCGCGCCATCTTTGAGGCCGCGTGCCGCGTCGTCGCCGGGGGCAAGACCGTCGTCGTCGAGGTGATGATCCCGCTCGTGGCCCACGTGGAGGAGCTGCGCCACCAGGCGGGGATCGTGCGCCGCGTGGCGCAGGAGGTGTTTCACGCGGAAGCCCGCGCCGTGCCGTACGTCGTCGGCACGATGATCGAGCTGCCGCGGGCGGCCCTCACGAGCGACGAGATCGCCAAGGAAGCCGAGTTCATCTCGTTCGGCACCAACGACCTCACGCAGACGACGTTCGGGCTGTCCCGCGACGACTCCGGCCGGTTTCTGCCGTTCTACGTGGACCGCGGCATCCTGAAGGACGATCCTTTCCAGGTCCTCGACCAGGAAGGGGTCGGCAAGCTCGTCGAGATCGCCGTGCGTCTGGGCCGCGGCACCCGGAACGAGCTCAAGATCGGCATCTGCGGCGAGCACGGCGGCGAGCCAGACTCAGTGAAGTTCTGCCACCACGTCGGGATGAACTACGTGTCGTGCTCGCCCTTCCGCGTCCCCATCGCCCGGCTTGCCGCCGCGCAAGCGGCGCTCGAGGAGCAGGGTGTGATCAACCGCACCATGGCGACGGTCTAGCTCGGCGGGCTCGGCTGCAGCAGAGCCAACAGGCTCAAGAGCAGCACCATCACGACGAAGGTCGCAATGGCGGCACCGTACCCCGTCCCCTTGGACGTCCGGTGGGTGACCGTGATCCCCATTCCATTGAGGACGCAGCCCCACACCGAAAACACGCTGACGCCCCTCAACACCGCCCCGATGTATCCGGTCGCCCCGGGCGCCAGGAGATCGAGGCCGAAGGCTGGTTGGAGATCGAGCGGGGACGTGATGCTGTCCACGCCGCGTATCGAAAGCACGGCGAAGCCCGCGAGCAGCTGCAGGATGTACGTGATGCTCGTGTAGGCCGCCACCGATG
>JBOHSI010000129.1:0-3931 GCA_050733055.1 Gemmatimonadales bacterium | reverse complement strand
GTCGAACGACGACCCGATGACCACGCCCGCGGCGCCCGCTTCGCGGGCGGCGCGTGCGAGTCCTGCCGCGTCGGCGGCAGTCGAGCGGCTCGGGTCGACCAGCACGAGGAGCCCGGGCCGGCGATCGAACAAAGCAATCACGTCGTGTACCTCCTCCTTCCTGCCGTTACGCGGTCGGCGAGGGCCGCGAGTTGGGTGACGTCCGCCTCGGCCTGCGCCTCGAATGCATAGGTGACGAAGGCGTCGGCGGCGAGCAGATCGAGCGCCAGCTCTCGGCCACTGTGCAAGTGGCGTGCGACCCGGGAGACGAGCGCCCCGCCAATGTCTGCGAGATGCTCGGGCAACCGCTCGTCCGACCCTGTCGCGGCCGCCTCCAGGTGCGCCCGCAGCGCGGCAGGCGGCGCGGGGCGCCGCGCGTCGAGCCACGCCAGCAGCTCGTGGTGGGTCATCGGGCGAGCAGCCGCCGGACGATGGCTGGCGTCTCGGCGCGCGCCTGGGCGAGCTTTCCTGGGTCGCCCGCTCCGGCGGAGGCGAAGTGCGGCCGGCCCCCACCCTTCCCGCCGCTCACCGCGGCGATGGCGCCGGCAATCTCGCCCGCCTTGATGCCCTGCGCTACGAGATCGTCGGTCACGGCCACGTGGATGCCGGGGCGGTCGCCGTTGGTGAACAGCACGGAGATCGCCCGCTTGTGATTGGCCCGGAACGCGTCCATCAGCGCACCGATCTGGGTGCGGTCGTCGAGCGTGCTTTCGTCGATGTACAGCTCCACATCCCCGATCTTCTCCACCGCTCCCCGCTCCCCGCTCCCTGCTCCCTGCTTGAGCAGCTCCTCGATCCTCTTCTCGAGCTTCCTGTTCTCCTCGAGCAACCTCTCGATGCGACGCGCCAGGTGCTCCGGCTGCGCCTTGAGCACCCCGGCCGCCTGTGCCAGCTGCTCCTCCAGCCTCCGGACCAGATGGTAGGCGCCGGGCCCCGTGACGGCCTCGATGCGTCGCACGCCGGCCGCAGCGCCCGTCTCGTGCGTGAAGCGGAACAGGGCGATCTGCCCCGTCATCGGTACGTGCGTGCCGCCGCACAGCTCGAGCGACACACCCGGGACGTCCACGACGCGCACGACGTCACCGTACTTCTCCGTGAAGAACGCCATCGCGCCCGCGGCGATCGCCTCCTTGTACGTCATCTCGCGCGTCACTACCGGGAGGTTCTCCCAGATGTGCCGGTTCACCTCTTCCTCGATGCGCGCGAGGGTGGCGTCCTCGACCGGCCCGTGATGCGCGAAGTCGAACCGCAGCCGGTCCGGCGCCACGACCGAGCCCTGTTGGCGCACGTGAGGGCCAAGCATAACCCGCAGGGCGGCATGCACCAGGTGCGTCGCAGTGTGGTTCCGCTCGATGTTCGTGCGGCGCGGCTCGTCCACCTGGGCGAGCACGGTCGTGGGCTCGAACTCCACGTCGAGCCGGCCCACAACGGCACTGTTGCCGTCGACCTTCTCGACATCCGCGACCTCCAGCTCCCACCCTTCCCCCCGCACCCGTCCCGTGTCGCTCACCTGGCCGCCCGATTCGGCGTAGAATGGGTTCTCCTCGAGCACGACCTCGACGTGGTCGCCTGACTGGCGGAACCTGAGCACGTCGGTCTCGGCCCGCGTGGTTTCGTAGCCGACCCACTTCTGCTTCCCCTTCGGCTTGACCGTGCGCCACTCGCCGCTCCGCTTGACCTGCACAGCGGGGCCGGTCACCCAGTCTCCCATCATCCCAAGTCCTTTCCCGGCAACACGCGAACGCTCACGCTGTGCCGCAAGCGCACGCTCGAACCCCACGAGGTCGACCGTCTGGCCGCGCTCGGCGGCGATCAGCTGCGTGAGATCGATCGGAAAACCGAACGTGTCGTACAGCTTGAACGCCTCCTCGCCGGAGATCGCCTTGGCGCCCTTCAGCTCGTCGAGCCGCCTCAGTCCGCCTTCGATGGTCTCGAAGAACCGCTCCTCCTCGGCGCGTGTGACGCTCTCGATGTGGGTCCGTTTCTTGACGAGGTCGGGATAGACGTCACCCATCAACTCGGTCACCACGTGGGCGAGCTGCACGAGAGTGGGCTCCCGGCGACCGAGTAGCCACGCGTGACGCACCGCCCGCCGCAGAATGCGGCGGAGCACGTAGCCGCGCCCCTCGTTGGACGGGTAGACGCCATCGGCCAGCAGAAACGCGACCGCGCGAGCGTGGTCGGCCAGAACGCGGTAGGACGCGCCGCTGTCTCCACGGTCGTATTTCTTGCCGACTACTTCGACCGCGCGGTCGATGATCGGCCTGAATAGATCGGTGTCGAAGTTCGACGGCACCCCCTGCATGACCGCCGCGATGCGCTCGAGACCGGCACCGGTGTCGACCGAAGGCGCGGGAAGCGGGAGGCGGGAGCCGTCCTTCTGCAGGTCGTATTGCATGAACACCAGATTCCAGATCTCAAGCAGCTGCCCCGCCTCGCTCAACCGCACGAAGTCTTGGAGACTGAGGGTACCGCTCCCCGCTCCCCGCTCCCTCATGTCCACCAGGATCTCGGAGCACGGGCCGCAGGGGCCCGTCTCCCCCATCTGCCAGAAGTTGTCCGCGTCGCCGAGCCCGTAGATACGCTTGTCGGGGACGCCGGCGACCTGGCGCCACAGCTTGCGCGCCTCGTCGTCGCCGTGGTGCACCGTGATGTAGAGGCGCCCGGGCGCGATCCCGAGCCAGTCCCTTCCAGTCTCCCATTCCCACGCGTACTCGATCGCCTCCTTCTTGAAGTAGTCGCCGAAGGAGAAGTTGCCCAGCATCTCGAAAAAGGTGTGGTGTCGGGCGGTGTGCCCCACCTGCTCCAGGTCGTTGTGCTTGCCGCCTGCGCGCACGCACATCTGGCACGTGACGGCGCGGCTGTAGTCGCGCCGCTCGAGGCCTTGGAACACCCGCTTGAACTGCACCATGCCGGCGTTCGTGAACAGCAGCGTGGGGTCGTCCGCCGGGACGAGAGCGGCACTCGCTACCTGGCGGTGTCCGCGGGCCTTGAAGTAGTCGAGGAACTGCTGGCGGATCTCGGCGGAGCGCATGCCGGGAATATACTGTCCCTAGGGAGACAACTGAAAGGCTGGTCGAGACTTACCGCAAGGCGTCGCACACCTCCTCCACCAGCTGCTTCCCCCCTGCGCCCCCATACCCCCGGCGCGTCAAGTACGCGAGCAGCCGCCGTTTCCGTAACGCCGCCGGCAGGTCTGCGAGCTGGCGCGCACGCTTCGCCGCCACGGCCCGCGCCTCGATCCGGGGATCGATGCCTTCCTCGGCGAGCGCCCGGCCCACCGCCTCCTCGGCGACCCTGCGGTCCACACCCCGGGCGAGCAGGTCCTGGATGAGGCGCGAGGGCCCGCGCCCGCGCGCGGCCCGCACGGCGGCGTACTCCTTCGCGAACCGGTGGTCGTCGATCAACCCACGCGCCTCGAGCCGCTCGAGCACCGCGTCCGCAGCTGCGGGTGGATGCTGCTTGTTGACAAGGCGGCGGCGCAGATCGCAGCGCGCCAGCGGCCGCCGGCTGAGCGCGCGCAGCGCGGCCCGCTGCGCCGCCTCGATGTCCGCGAGCTCGCGCAGCCGCGCCAGCGCGGCCGGGGCGATCTCGCGCCCAATCTCGAGCCGCAATGGCTCAAGCGACTCGGCGGGAATGGAAGCAAACCGCCCCCGATCCACATCGACGAGCCGATACCCCGGCTGTCGCGGATCGGGGGCGAGTCCCGTGAGAATCGGGTGCGGCACCTACTCCTCCGGCGCCGGCCCCTCCTCGTCGGCGGCGGCTGGGGCGGCGGGTTTCACGCCCAGGTGCTCCTTCACTCTGGCCTCGATCTCGACGGCGAGCTCGGGATGGTCCTTGAGGTACAGCTTGGCATTCTCGCGGCCTTGCCCAATCCGCTCCTTCCCGT
>JBOHSI010000128.1:0-10373 GCA_050733055.1 Gemmatimonadales bacterium | reverse complement strand
CGCGAGCAGGTAGGTCGGCAGGATCGCGGGGTCGCCGATCGGCTCGGCGAGCGATCGCGTGACGGTCTCGAAGGCACGCTCGAGGGCGGCGTCGTCGGCGGTCACGACGTGGTGGCGGGTGCGGATGTGATGCGTCACGGCCTCGGCGTACGAGCTCTCGTCGTAGCCAGGATCGACGAACTTCACGGCGTACGTGTGGATCTGGTCGCCCGACGTCACGCGGGTGGCCGCGGCCGCGAGGACCGACGAATCCAGGCCCCCGCTCGTGAACACGCCGACGGGAACGTCGGACTGCAGCTCGCGCTCCACCGCGCGGAGCAGCACGTCGCGCAGCGTTGCCGGGTGGTGGAGACGCGACGGTCGCGCGGCCGCGGCCGCCGCATCCCAGTACTTGCGCAGCGTCGCGCCGGCGTGGTCGGCGACGAGCAGGTGCGCCGCCGGGAGCTTCGAGATGCCCGCGAACATCGTGTAGGGGGCGGGAACGTATCCCAGCGCGGCGTACAGCGCCGCGGCCTGGGCGTTCAGGCGGCGCGGCTGGTCCGGGAAGGCGAGCAGCGCCTGGATCTCCGACGCGAACCTCACCTCGCCGTCGACCTGGGTCCAGAACAGGGGCTTCTCCCCCGCGCGGTCGCGGGCGAGGACCAGCCGCCGCAGGTGGTCATCCCAGACCGCGAGGCCGAACATCCCCTCGAGTCGGCCGACCGCGTCGGGGCCGAAGCGCTCGTACAGCGGGACAATCGCCTCGATGTCCCCGGTCGAGCGGAACCGGTAGCCGGCCTGGGCGCACGCGCGACGCAGCTCGGGGGCGTTGTAGATCTCGCCGTTGCACACCATCCACACCGAGCGGTCCGGGCTCTGGAACGGCTGGTCGCCGGTCGTGAGGTCCATGATGGCGAGCCGGCGCGCCCCGATCTTCGCCCGCGCGTGCCCCACGATCTGCTCGCCGTCGGGCCCGCGGTGCGCCAGTGCGGTTGCCATCGCTCCCAGGCAGTCGGCGTGCCGCAGCGTCCGCCCGGTGAGCGACACTGCGCCGAAGATCCCGCACATCAACCACCCCGACCCTTCGCGTTGGCCGGCGCGCACGGCCCGTAGACGGCGTAACGGCCGTCGGCGGCGACCAGAGGCAGCGCGGCGGCCAATGCGGCGCGCGCGTCGCGGTTCCCGACCCGCGTCACGAACACCGTGGGCACGGGGCAGCGCGCGAGCACGTCGCGCCAGTATCCCGCCGGGAGGAGCGGCGATCCCGCCACCCCCCGGTAACGCTGGTGATAGTCCGCGATGTAGTTGCTCGTGAACTCCGTCCCCGTCGCCGTCGCCACCGCGATGGGCCGGCCGAGATAGAACGGCAGCGACGGCGGGTAGGCGAGAACGCCGAGGACGGCCCCGGTGCCGCCGGTGCGGGCCAGCGCCGCCGCGGTCGCGGCGGCGATCGTCGCCGTCGAGCGGTCCTCACCGACGGCGGCGAGCAGCCTGCCGCTCGCGAAAGGAATCGCCATCACGACGACCGCATACCCGAGCATCGCGAGCCGCAACTGCCGCCGGAGCGCGCCGACGGTCACCAGGGCGGCTGACCCCAGGAGGACGATGCCGAGGGCCGCAGCAGTCGCGGGGATCGCTGCCCGCTCGGCCGGCGTGAGGGGGATGGGCACGGGCATCCAGCGCGTGAGGGCGACGAGCGCGATGCCTAAGACGACCGCCACGCCGCCGTACGCGCGCCACCCCAGCGCGACGCCGCCGGCGGCGACGTTCCTTGCCGCCGCGAGGGCGAAGGCGGGCATGAGCGGCAATACGTACTGCGGCTGTTTCGACTGGCTGACGGAAAACAACACGAGAGGGGCGATGACCCAGATCGCGAGCAGCAACGGCTCACGCGCCCAAGGTTCCCGCCGCGCCCGCCACGCGGCACGCCTGCTCCCGATCCGCGCGAGCGCGGGCACGATCCACGGGAAGGCGGCGAGGGGCACGATGGGCAGGTAGTACCAGAACGGCGCGGTGCGGTGGAAGCTGTCGGTCGCCACGCGCTGCAGGGTCTCCCGGACGAAGACGTAGTGCGGGAACTCCGGGATCCGCAGCGAAACGGCGACGAACCACGGGAGTGTGACGGCTGCGAAGATCCCCAGCGCCCGCCAGGGGAAGAGGCGGCGCGGCGAGTCACCGGTCGCGAGCGCATGGGGGATCATCACGAGGAGCGGGATCACGATCGCGATCGGCCCCTTGGTCAGCGCGCCGACGCCGATTGCCGCCCAGGCGTGTGCCGGGCGCTCCTCGAAGAACCACAGGATGGCCATGGTCGTGCACAGGGTCAGCGTGCTGTCGAAGATCGCCGTGCGGGCGTAAACGAGCGGCAGCAGCATCGTGGCGTACGCGATACCTGCGAGCCAGCCGGCGTCGGGGCCCCAGCGCCGGCGGGCGAACGTCACGAGCAGGGCGACGGTGGCGAGTGTCGCCACATAGGCCGGCAGCCGCGCGGCGGCCTCGGTCGGCCCCAGGGCCTCCATCAGCACGGCAGCGGCGGCGAAGTAGACGATCGGTTTGTCGAGATAGGGCAGCCCGTCGAGGTGCGGCACGAGGTAGTCGTTCGATTGCGCCATCTCGCGCGCCACCTCGGCGTTGCGGCCCTCGTCGGGGTCGAGCAGGGGATGGCCGTTCAGGTTCCAGCCGAGGGCGACCGCCGCGAGGCAAAGCAGCACCGGAAACCAGGCGGACGGCGGCGCGCGCACTAGTGAAGCGTCTGAGGGCCCGGCGCCTGCGCAGGCAGCTGCGATACCGTCAAGGGGACGGAAGCCTTCAGGTCCCCGTCCACGGTGATCTCGAACCGATATATCCCCTGGTGGGGAAACGGAACGTCGAACACGAGTATTGCCCCGGCCTCGATCTCGGTGACGCCTGCGGGCGGCTCGGCGAACGTGACGCCGCCGTTACCGCCCAGGATCTCGACGTGCTGCTCGTCCAGCAGCTTGATCTGCACCTGATGCTCACCGACCTCGGTGCGCCTGCCTTTGAGACGGAGCACCAGGTGCAGGCGCGGATGCATCGCCGGAAACTGCTGCACCCAGATGTGCTGGAAGATCCCCAGCACGGAGAGTTTGCCCGCCTGGTCGACGAGCGCGTAGTCCGCGACGACGGCAAAGTCGAGGTGCAAGCTACTTCGTCGAAAGCGGGATCCAGGCTCGCGTCCGCCCCCACTCGAGATTCAGCACAGCTCGATCGCCTTGCGGCTCGATCGCGATCGTGAACTGTTCGACCTGCCGCGTGATGGACTCGACGTTCATGTCGAGCCGGACGAGGTCGTGCTGCGGGGCGTAGGCGGTGCCCCACTGCCCGGTGTTCCGGTTGACAATGAGCTTCCAGCCCAACGGTGACGGGATCGTCCACAGGGTGTATTTGCCGGCGGGAATCGTCGTTCCGCCGATGAGCAGGTCCGCGCTCGTCTCGAGTTCCGTGGCTTGGTTCGCGCCCGTACGCCACACCTGGTTCCACGGCACCACGTTGCCGAAGATCACCCGTCCCCGCATGGAAGGCCGGTGGTAGCGCACGGTGAGGGACACATCGCCGATGGTGGCCTGCACCGAATCCGCCGGGGAGAGCGGGCCGAGCGGCCGAGCGGCGAAGGACTTCCCGAGGGTCGCGAAGTCGATTTGCGGCACGCGCTCGACGGTGACCTGCATGGTGCTCCCCACGCCGCTGAGGCCCAGGAGCGTGCCCTGATCGTCCACGCGCATGCGCAGCGGACCGATGGGGCCGAGCTTGATGGTCGCCGAGTCGCGACCGAGGCGGGCGACCTCGACGATCCACGGCTCGTCGGCGCCGACCGGGAGCATGTCGGCCGTGTAGCTGTCGCGTCCGGCGCCCCGCGCCTGCCGCACCGCCTCTTCCACGAGCCCGTAGCACTGGCTGCAATAGGGCAGCGCACCGGCGCGGAGCTTGAAGCGCTGGGTGACGGTGGTATCGCCGCGTGACTGTTGGGCGATGGCGCTGTCGCGGCGGAACTCGATGGCGGCCTTCGTCTCGGCCGGGCCGGGGCCGCCGTCGACGTTGTGCGTCACGAGCTCGAAGCGCTCGATGGCGCCACCGGGCCCGAACGTGGCGGTGTAGATGCGGTGCGCCGCGCGCGGGCTGCGAATCACCTGTTCGCCCTGCAGTCCCTCGGCGGTTCGCGTGTACTGCTCGATCGCCAGCGTGTCGTTCCCGAGGCGGACCACGAACGAGCCGCTCTGCCCGGCGAGGGCCGCGGGGACGGCGATCGAGGCGACGAGAACACGAGTGAGTGCGCGGGTCATGGCCGTTTCCTTTCCTACTCCATGTTCCTCACTGTACCCGAATCGACTTGACTTCGTCGTTCTGTACAATCTTGTTGACGACGTCCATCCCCTCTGTGACCTGTCCGAAAACGGTGTGGACGCCGTCCAGGTGTGGTTGGGGAGAGTGACAGATGAAAAACTGGCTCCCCCCCGTGTCCTTCCCGGCGTGCGCCATGGAGAGCGTCCCCCTCACGTGCCGGTGGACGTTCTTGTCCGTCTCGCATTTGATCATGTAGCCGGGGCCGCCCGTGCCAACGCGGCCCTTGCCGGTCTTGGAATAGGGGTCACCGCCCTGGATCATGAAGGTCGCAATCACGCGGTGGAACTTGGTGCCATCGTAGAACCTCGAGTTCGCGAGCTTCTCGAAGTTGGCGACGGTGTTCGGGACTTCATCACTGTAGAGCTCCACCTCGATGGTTCCCTTGGCGGTCTCGACGACCGCTTTCTTGATCGGCATCTACTTCGCTCCAGCGAGGTTTTCTTCCACCTGCGCGACGGTTTTCATCCCTACAATCACCACAGAGACCGCTGCGTTGTCCAGCACGAACTTGAGCGCCAGCTGGGCCGGCGTCAGGCCCGCCGGCTTGGCGAGCTCCCGCGCGCGCTGCCCGAGCGCTGCGAGCCGGGCCACGTAGGGCCGCGGCATCCTGACGCGGATGTCGCCCCGTTCCCACTGACTGTCGGGGCCGTATTTCCCGGCGAGGAGGCCGTTCGCCAGCGGCTCGCGCGCGATCACGCCCACGTTCGCGGCGCGCGCCGCGGGGAGGAACGCGTTCTCCGGCTCGCGCCGCGCGAGGTTATACACGATCTGCACCGTGTCCGGTCTCGCGACGTCGATCGCCGCCAGCCCCTCCTCGGGCGGGTGCACCGACACCCCGTAGAAGCGAATCTTCCCCTCCCGCTTCAGGTCGTCGAGCACCCCGTAGGTCGCGGTGTTGGAGATGAGGTCGATCGGCGGATTGTGCAACTGCAGCAGGTCGATGTAGTCGGTCCGCAGACGCTGGAGTGACTGCTCGACGGCGAAGCGGACATAGGCCGGAGAGAAGTTCGAGTCGTGAGTGAGGGGGAGCGGTGCTTCGGCGGGCCACTGGTCGAGGGGCCGTCCGATCGCCTCGCCGATGCGGTTCCTGATCTGCGGATTCACGTCACGGTTGTAGAAGTTGCCGCCCACCTTGGTCGCGACGATCACGTTCTGTCGGATCCCCGCGAGCGCCTCCCCCAGAATCTCTTCGGAGTGGCCGTGGCCGTACACGTCGGCCGTGTCGTAGAAACTGCATCCCAAATCAAGCGCGCGCCGCACGGTGCGCCTCGATTCGGCGTCGTCGGTCGGACCATACGAGTTGCCATAGCGGTTCCCTCCGATCGCCCACGCTCCGAAGCCGACCTCGCCGACCGACAGGCCGGTCCGGCCGAGGATGCGGCGCTTCACCTGAGCAGGTGCGCGAGACGATCGGGCGTGGCGACCGGGAGCGAGCAGGTCGTTCCGACGCACACGGTGGCCGCCGGGGCGTCCGCGGGCTTCCGCACCACCACTTTGCGTGGTCGGTAGGTCTGGAGCGCCAGCAGATGCATGGCGCAGGCCGGTCCCGCGCCCCGGGGTCCTGCCACCTCCACCCGGGTGACGGGATTGAGCGCCCAGTCCACCGCCCGGAGCAGGGTGGCGCCGTAGAGCGAAAGGTGGGCCGTCGTGCCGGCGAATGTTGCGAGTTGGTGGTCGAGCAGCCGACGCCACCCGGGGTCGTCGGTGAGCGCCGAGAGCCGCGCGAGCACGAGCGCCGCGACGCCGTTGGGTGACGGCGTGGGCGCGTCCTGCACCGGCTTCGCCGGCGTCGCGAGGTAGGCGGCTCCCAACCGATCGCGCGCCACGTCGAAGAAGCCGCCCGCGACCTCATCCCAGTGAACCCGGCGACAGTAGTGCACCACCGTCAGGGCGCGCTGCAGCCACGCTTCGTCGCCCGTCGCCTCATAGGCGTCGAGAAACGCGGCAGCGGCGTGGATGTTGTCGTCGAGCAGGCCGTGCGGCTCCGCGCGACCGACGACATGAGCCATCCCGCGGTTGTCGTCCCACGCCTCGGCCCAGATCCGGCTCAGCACCTTGAGGGCGAGCGCGTTGCACTCGGGGCGGTCGAGCACCGCGCCCGCGTGGAGGAATGCGGAGGCCAGCATCGCGTTCCAGTTGACGTAGGCGGTGGTGTCCACGTAGGGGGCCTGGCGCCGGTCGCGGGCAGTCTTGAGTTGCGTGAGCGCCTTCTCGAGAATCGGCCACTCGTCGTCGCCCGCCGGGTCGCGCTTCCACCACAACACGTTCTTCGCGTGGTCGTGCTGCATCTCGCCGGGGACTTCCACGTCGAACACTCGACGTATCACGTGATACGCCTTCTCGTCGTTCAACGCGCTTCGCATTTCTTCCGGCGTCCACGTCCAGTAGTCGCCGTCGTCGCCGAACCGCACGTCCGCGTCTTGGGACGTGAAGAAGGCGCCCCGCTCGGCGTCCGAGAGCACCGCGAGCACCCAGTTCACGATCCCCTGCGCTACTTCCTTGAAAAGCGGGGTGCCGAGGGCCGCATACCCGTCGAGGTAGGCGTGCAGCAGCTCCGAGTTGTCGTAGGCCATCTTCTCGAAGTGCGGCACGATCCAGCGCTCGTCCACCGCATAGCGGTGGAACCCGCCGCCGACGTGGTCGCGGATCCCCCCCCTCGCCATGCCGGCCAGGGTCTTCTCGACGACCTCGCGCGCCCAGTCTTCGCGCGTGTCGTGCCAGCGTGCGAGCAGGAACGAGCACGCCGCGGGATGCGGGAATTTGGGCGCGCTGCCGAAGCCGCCGTGGCGAACGTCGAAGAGGCGGGCCATGTGACTGGCCGCCTGCTCGATGCTCCCCGGCGTGACCCGGCCGCCCTTCGCTTCGTTCAGCGACTCCGTGACGTGCTGGCGGATCGCCTTGGCGTTCTTCGCGATCCGCGCGGGGTCGCGCCGGTACAGCTCCACCACCTGTTTCAGGACCGAGATGAACCCCGGCCGGCCGAAGTGGTTCTCCTCGGGTGGGAAGTAGGTGCCGCCAAAGAAGACCTCTCCCTCAGGGGTGAGGAACGCGGTCAGCGGCCAACCGCCCTGGCCGGTGAGCGCCTGCACGGCGCGCTGGTAGCGCGCGTCGACGTCGGGACGCTCGTCGCGGTCCACTTTGATGCACACGAAGTCGCGGTTCAGGATCTCTGCGACCACGGGGTCCTCGTAGGACTCTCCGTCCATCACGTGGCACCAGTGGCACCAGACCGCGCCGATGTCGAGCAGGATCGGCTTGTCCTCGGCGCGCGCCTTCGCGAGCGCCGCCTCGCCCCACGCCTGCCAGTGCACCGGTTGGTGGGCGGCGGACTTCAGGTATGCGGAGGGTTCGGACGCGAGCAGGTTCGGCATGACCCCTAAATGTACCCCGATCCGGGGGGCGGGGCTGATGCCACGGCTCCGCCCTCCATCATACCTTCGAGCTCGGGCACCACCGATTCACCACGCACTCTCCGCACTTCGGCCGTCGCGCGATACAGACCTTGCGCCCGTGTTGGATCAGCGTGTGGCCGAACCACGTCCACCGGGCGCGCGGCACGAGCTGCATCAGGTCTCGCTCGATCTTCTCGGGCGTCGACTGCTGCGTCAGGCCGAGCAACGTACTGAGCCGCTGCACGTGCGTGTCCACGACCACGCCCTCGTTCTTGCCGAACGCCGTGCCGAGGATGACGTTCGCCGTCTTGCGACCGACGCCCGGGAGCTTCGTCAGTTCCTCCATCGTGTCGGGCACCCGCCCGGCGTGCCGCTCCACGAGCGCCTGCGCCATGCCGATGATCGATTTCGTCTTGTTGCGGAAGAAGCCAGTGCTCTGGATCTCCTGCTGAAGCACGTTCGGGTTCGCGGCGGCGTAGTCGCGGGCGTGCTGGTACTTCGCGAACAGGTGGGGCGTCACCATGTTGACCCGTGCGTCGGTACACTGTGCCGACAGGATCGTGGCGACCAGCAGCTCGAGCGGGTTGACGTGGTGCAACGCGCACGTCGCGTCCGGGTAGGCCCGCTCGAGTCGCGCGACGATCTTCCGCGCCCTCGCCTTGAGCGCGGCCGGCGTCTCGGCGGGCCGCTTGCGGGGTCTGGTCTTGGTCGGCATCAATCCGGGCCCGCCCGCCGCCGGCGAGTGAACGCGAGAAACCCGTCCGCGTCACGCGTGTTGAGGACCCGCGGCGGCTCGAGCCACCCTTTGCGAGCGATCCCGACGCCGACCGCGACGTTCGTCATGCCGGCGGTCGAGTGCGCGTCCGCGCCGATGGAGACGGTAACGCCCAGCTCGCGGGCCCGCCGCACCATGCGCCAGTCGAGGTCGAGGCGGTGGGGATCGGCGTTCACCTCGACGGCGATCCCGCGCAGCGCCGCCTTGGCGAGTACCTGCTCGAGGTCGATCGCGTACGGCTCGCGCTGCAGCAGCAGCCGCCCCGTCGGGTGGCCCAGGATCGCGAGGTGCGGGTCGTCCATCGCGGTGACCACACGTCGGGTCATCTCGGCCTCCGCCATGCCGAAGCGCGAGTGGATCGAACCGATGACGAACTCGAAGCGGTCGAGCACCTCGGGGCCGTAGTCGAGCGTACCGTCGGCAAGGATGTCGGCTTCGACGCCCTTGAGGACGCGGATGCCGTCCACGCCGCGGTTGACGGAGTCGATCTCGGCATGCTGCTGGGCGACGTCTTCCTTCCTGAGGCCGCCGGCGTAGGCCGCCGACTGACTGTGGTCGGTGATCCCGACCCACTCGTACCCCGCCCCTCGGCACGCCTCCGCCCACTGCGCGATGGTGACTGTCCCGTCGGAGTAGCTCGAGTGGCAGTGGAGGAACCCTCGGAGGTCCGACTGCTCGACCATGCGCGGCAGGCTCCCGTTCGCCGCCGCCTCGATCTCACCACGCCCTTCGCGCAGCTCGGGCGGGATCCAGGCGAGGCCGAGGGCGCGATAGACGCTCGCCTCGTCGGGGAACTCCGATCCCGGGCTGAGCGGGACGTCGGCGGCGCGGGCGCGCGCCTCGAGCTCCGCAATGTGAGCGGACGACCCCGTGGCGCGGATCCAGCAGAGCCCGAATCCGCCGGGCGTCGTGAGGAACACGTCCACCACCGTACCGCTCGCGAACCGGACTGTCACCGAGCCCTCTTTGCCGGCGAAGTCGGTCACGCCGGGCGCGGCGCCAAGCCGCTTTACCAGCGCCGCGCCCGCGCCATCCCCGGCGTGCGCCACCACGAGGGTCAGCTCCCGGATGATCTCACAGCGGCGGCGCACGGCGCCCGCTACTTCGACCCGGAGCACGCCGCTCAGGGCGGAGAGCGCTCGCCGCACGCCGTCGACCTCGTCGAGCGCGTGGTGGAACAGCCGGAGGCCGGCGGACTGGCGCAGCGAGGCGATCCCCTTGAGCACGTTCTCGGCCGTCTTGGCGCCGAAGTGGGGAAGCGAGGCAAGGCGACCGTCGGACGCGGCGTCTTCCAGTTCGGAGAGGGACTCGATCGCCAGGCGCTCGTGGATCTGGCGCACTTTGGAGACCCCCAGTCCGGGGATACGCAGCATCTCGACCAGTCCGGGGGGCACCTGCTCCCGCAGCTCGTCGAGCGTGCTGCATCGGCCCGTGGCGAGGAGCTCGCGCACGACCTCGACGGTCGCTGGACCGACGCCCTTCAGGCGCCGCAGCGCTCCCGTCGCCGCCGCCTGTGCAACGTCGCCCGGGTACGCTGCGATCGCCCGAGCGGCGTTCTGGAAGGCGCGGACGCGGAACGGGCTCTCCCCTTTGAGCTGGAGAAAGGCGGCGAGCTGCTCGAGGGTGTGGCGGACGGCCGGTTTGTCCATGTGTCGGGGGGAACCTAACCGGTCAGCGCGGGGGCAGAAACCCGTCCAGCGCCCGTACGAAATCCTCGGTCGCCTCCACGTGCGGCGCGTGCCCCGTGGCGAGCTCGATCACCCCGGTGTCGAGGAGCGCGGCCGTTTCGCGGGCGGACTCGATCGGGATCGGGTCGTAGATCCCGTGGACCACGAGCGCGCGCGGAGCCCTTCCTCTCGGAAAGG
>JBOHSI010000127.1:0-2750 GCA_050733055.1 Gemmatimonadales bacterium | reverse complement strand
GTGGGACGGCCGGAGGGGTCGACCCACACCTCGCTGCCGTCGGTACGCAGCTCCTTCTTCCACACGGGAACGCGGCGCTTCACTTCCTCGATCACGTAGCGACACGCCTCGAACGCCTCGGTGCGATGCGGCGCGGCAGTGGCGATCGCGATGCTCGCCTCCCCCGCCGCGATCGTACCCAGCCGGTGCCGTACGGCGATGCGGGCCGCCGGCCACCGCGACCTGGCGTCGGTGACGAGCCGGCCGAACTCCCGCTCGACCATTTCCTCGTAGGCGGAGTACTCGATCGCCCTCACCCCCCGCTCCTCGGGCCCATCGCGCACAGTGCCGAGGAAGACACACGTTCCCCCACACTGCGGGCTCGCGACCTCGGCCACGAGCTCGCCGATGGAGAGGGGGTCTCGGGTCAGATACGTCCGCATGAGCTCGGCTCCCTCTGTCTGTGTCAGCGGCTAGCCGCCCGCAATCGGCGGCAACAGCGCCACCTCGTCACCGTCGCGCACGCTCGCCTCGAGCTTTGCGTGCTTCAAGTTCACGGCTGCGAGCGGGCGCTCCGGGATGTCGCGGCCGCCGGGCAGCTCCGCTCGCACGCGACGTACCACGTCGCCTACCGTGGCGGGCAGCGGGACCAGGACGGCGGCCTCGGAGCGGCCCACGAGCTCGGCGTAGCGGGCGAAGAAGCGCACCCGGATCGTGCCGGACGACGGCTTGAACTGCATACCCGATGGCAAGATAGCCGCGCTCAGCCTCCCGTGGTACCAGCCGTGAGCCCGCGCCAGATCCTGGCCTGTTTCGGGGTCGGACTGGGGGCCTGGGTCAGAGTGAATGCGGTGGAGGTCCGCTCCCGCACCTGCGTGTTCAGCGTGATGGTTTGGCCGCCGCGCTCGACCGTGAGCGTGAGCGGGGCGCCCGCTTGCCCGCGGTAGCGCTGCCGGAAGCGCACTGCCCAATCGTCGCTGCCGCTCGTCGCCACGTCGCCCACCTTGAGCAGCACGTCTCCCGCTTGCAGCCCCGCGGCGTCGGCCGAGCTGCCGGGCACAATGCTCTGAGCGACCATGCGGCCTTCCTGGCTCGGGAGCGCGTTCACACCGAGGAACGGGACCGACGCGCTCCGTCTGACGACGTTGATGCCCCCTTTCGGGAACACGGTCTCGTATGGCAGCGGCTCTCGGCCGTTGATGTAGCGCTGGTAGAAGCCGTCCACGTCCGGCATGGCGAATTCACGCAGCAAGTTGAGCAAGTCCGCCGTCGCGAAGCCCTTGTTCTGCTGGTAGAACCGGGTGTACAGTGCGCGGGTCACGTCGTCCAGGCTCCTGCGGTTGTCGGTGGCGTCGCGGATCGAGACGTCCAGCAGCATTCCGGTGAGCGATCCCTTGGGATAGTAAAGCTGTGAGCTGTTCACGAACACTTCGTCGATCCAAGTGGCGACGCTGCCGTCCTCCTGGCTCCACGGCTCCGGAACAGACTCCACTTGCTGCATGTCCCCGGCCGCATTGTTGAGAAACTGCTCCGTGCTCCACAGGCTGGAGCGCACGTTGGTGAGGTTAGCGTAGTAGTCGGTAACGCCCTCCGACCACCACAGGAGCGGCGTGAACTGCTCGGCGCGATAGTCATATGGCCACATCTCGGCGGGCCGGATCCGTTTCACGTTGAACAGGTGGAAATACTCGTGGGACATCAGAGGAATCATGAAATCGCCGAAGTTCCCCGCGGCGTCCGCGAACGCCCCTTGTGGCATGATGTCGTACTGCGACAGGCTGTGCTCGAGTCCGCCGCCGAAGTTCACTGGCTCCCGAATAACGTTGAAAAACACGGTGTAGGTGTCGTACGGCGGCCCGCCCAGAATCGCGTTCTGCGTCTTCGCAATCTTCTCGACGGCGGACCGCATGTTGCGCGCGACCGCAGCCGTGTAGGCGTCGGCTGGCCACACGGCGATGCGGATCCACTTGCCATCGACCTTCAGCGAATCGAGGCTGTATATCCCGACGAACGTCTGCGCGTCGGCAAGCTCATGGTAGTCGGCCGCTGCATACGACCCCGTCCCCGCGGCCTTGAGCGCGGTCGTCACCTGCCAGCCCGTAGGTAAGGTGAACCGCACTTGCGCCGGGCGCAGCAGCTGTCCTTCCTCGTGCAAGAACACATTCGTGCCCAGGAACTGGGCGAAGTCGTCGCTGACGCGGGCGAGCGAGAGGTCGATCGTGTCAGCGTAGTAGTCGAACTCGATGGTCACCCGGTCGGACCTGCCGGTCGCGATCCGCCACGTGTCCTTGTCGAAGCGGTCCCAGACCAGCGCCTGCCCCGAGGGCGTCTTCGCACCGAAGTGGCGCACGTAGCGCGCGTAGTTCTGAATCGCGTACGCGCCCGGACTCCAAGCCGGCAGCGACACGAACAGCGTGTCCTTGCCGCGCGCGGGAAACTCGGCGACGACGTGGAGCAGGCGCGCGGCGGGCGACGGAACTGAGACTTCGTAGCTGATGGTCTGCGCGGAGAGCGGGACGGCGATGAGCAACGCGAGCAGCAGGCGCACTGATGAACTCCGGAAGTTGGTGCCGAATGGATACCCCACGCAAAACAAAGCGGCCCAGACGTTTAGTCCGGGCCGCGCAGGTGATGCGCAGCGCATCTAAGGGGTGACCTTCTCGCTCGCTTCGGCCACCATCGCCCGCAACTCCTTGCTGGGCTTGAAGACAGGGACGGGGCGCGCGGCGACTTCGACCGGGTCACCGGTGCGCGGGTTGCGGGCCATGCGG
>JBOHSI010000126.1:0-5723 GCA_050733055.1 Gemmatimonadales bacterium | reverse complement strand
CCCAGCGCGATCAGCTCCCGCCGGCGAATCGACCAGGCGATGACTTTCTCGATCATGGCCGCCGTTCTCCTTCCCTCGCCGGCATCTGCATCCCGCCCATGTCCAGGCCCATGCCCATTTGCAGCATGATCCCCTGGATCGCCGCGGCCAAGTTCGATTCGGAGTCGAGGAGGAACGTGGCCGAGGCGACGACCTCCTCGCCCGGCTTGAGGCCCTCGACGATCTCGACCAGCGAGTCGCCGCGCAGGCCGACCCTCACGGCGCGGGGCAAGAATCGCCCGTCACCGCGGTTCACGAACACGATGTCGTTCGTCCCGGTGGGCAGAACGGCCGTGAGCGGCACGCTGACGGCGCGGCGCCCGGCGGGCACGAGCTCGGCCGCAGCGTACATCCCGGGGCGCAGCTCGCCGCGCGGGTTCAGGATCTCGAGGCGGGCGGTGAGCGTGCGCGTCCTGTCGTCGAGCTGGGGATTGATGAAGGTCACCCGGCCGTGGAACGTCCGGCCCGGCAGCGCGTCAACCGTCACGGACGCCGGGGTGCCGACGCGCACCGCGGGCGCATCGTGCTCGAAGATCGTCAGATCCACCCACAGCACGATGCGGTCGGCGATCTGGAACAGGTTGTCGCCCGCCTGCACCGCCTGGCCCTCGATCACCATCTTCTCGGCGATCTCCCCCGAGCGCGGCGCGCGGAGCAGCAGCGTCCGCGTCACCGTGCCGCGCGCCTCCAGGGTGTCGAACTGGTCCGCCGGGATGTTCCAGAGCGCGAGCCGGCGCCGCGCGGCGGCCATCAAGCTGTCGTCCCCCAGCCGCCGGGCGAGCAAGTATTCCTCCTGCGCGCTCACCAGATCGGGCGAGTACAGCGCGAGCAAGGGCTCCCCGGCGGTGACGTGCTTTCCCACGTAGTCGGCGTACAGCTGCTCGATCCAGCCGCTCACGCGCGCGTTCACGTAGACGCGCCGGGGTTCCGCGTACGCCAGGATGCCCACCGCCCGGACAAACGGGCGCACCGGCCGCTCGGCCGCCCGGGCGAAGCTGATCCCGAGCCGGGTCGCTTCCCCGCGGTCGATCGGCACGCCACTGGAATCGGCACCAGGAGCGGCCATCCCGGGCATGCCCGGCATGCCTTGCATCCCTTGCATGCCGGACGGCTGCGTCGTGTCCGATATGCCCTGCATACCAGCCATCGTTCCGTTCTCGGAGCGCTTCTTCTGGCACGCCGTCAGCGTCACGGCCGCGATGAGCAGGCCAATCATGATCCGTTTCACGGCTGAGACTCCCCTGCGGTCAGCTGCCGCAGCATGACGAGTAGCGCCTGGTAGTCGGCGGCGACGGCGGCCGCCTCGAGCTCGGCCCGGTACCGGGCGTCCTCGACCGAAAGCAGCGTGAGAAACTCGGTGCGACCGACCTGGTAGGTCCGCAGCACGGACTCGACCGTCCCCCGGGCCGTGGGCAACACGCCGTCCACGAGGAGCACAAGTCGCTGCTGCGCCGCTTGGACCCGGGCGGCCGTTTCGGTGACCTCGCGGCTGAGTTGCAGCTCGACGTCGCGAAGCTCGGCCGCGGCCCCCGTGGAATCGGCGCGCGCGGCGTCGGCCAGCCGGTTCTGTTTGCGCCACGCCCAGATCGGGAGGCGCAGGCCGACGAAGGCGGAGAAGAAGTCCGGCAAATTGAACTCTCCAAGGAATGCAGGACGGTAGCCGTACCGGACGCCGAGGGTGAAGTCCGGACGCGCGCTGAGCCGCTCGACGCGGATCGTCCGCGTGGCCTGCTCCAGCACGGCGCGCCGGGCGGCGAGGCGTGGATGCGCGGTCAAGGCGGCGGCGATGAGCGAGTCGGACGGGGGCAGCGGCGCCACCGCGGCCCGCACGGCGGCGAGGCCCAATGGTGTGACCGGCACCGTGTCCCCCGGCGCCCGGTTGCGCAGGGCATTGACGGCCGCGAGCGAGGCCGTTAGCTCGCTCTCCAGAGCAAACGCCTCCGACTGCAGGCGGTCGCGGGCGAGCTTCGCCTGGAGGGGATCGCTCTGCGGCGCCGCACCGGTGGCGTAGCGAGTCGTGCTGAGCTGCACCGCCGCTTCGAGCAACTCCCGCTGCCGGCGCACGGTCCGCAACGCCGTCACGGCGTATCGGAGCCGGTAGTACGCTGCCGCCATCGCGGCGGTGAGCTCCCGGCGGACAGCAGCTTCGTCCGCCCGGGCGCCGGCCGACGCTGCGCGCGCGACACCGGCGCGGGCACCCAGGGTGCCGGGCCAGGGAATCTCCTGCATCAGCTCCACGTCGGCCTCGGTGAAATCGCTGCGGTTGAAGCTGAAGCCGAACTTCGGTACCAGGTTCATCACCCCTAGTGTCAGCATCGGGTCGGGCAGCGTGCCGGCCGGCCGGATGCGCAGAGTCGCGGCGCGAACGGCTGCTTGGCGCTGCGCAATGCTCGGGTTCCGCTGGAGCGCCTGAGCGATGAGCGCCTGCAAGCTCGTATCGCCTTCGATGGGCGACGTCCAGGTCGCCGGCTCCTGCGATTGGGCCGAGCGCGCCGAGCCAACCAGCCCGGCGAGCAAAAGGAATTGTGGGATGTTCATGCCTCTCCTCACGAACTGCGTTCCCGGGATGACGGCCGGGACCGACGCGGCGCTCGCGCGACGCGTCAGGGCACACTACGGCTGGGAGAGGCTAGGTTTGGGGCGGAGGAGAGAGCGGCGGAGAGGGATCGCCCGGAAGGAGGGTCGGTACCGGGAGCGCCGCGACGCCCCATGCGTCGGGAGCGGCCAAGGTGATCGCGACCTCTGGGATTCCCGTCGCCAATACACCACACATAGCGCGGCTGGCGCACGACCGCTCAAGGGACAGATCCTGCACGTCGAGCTGCGGCGCCGTGGGGGCCTGGCTCTCGTGGCAGAGCGCTAGCGTCGACGCCGGAGTGCTGCACAACGTCGGCAGCGCCAGCTGGTGCAGCTGGAAGGCGAGAACGAAGGCGGCAGCTGCCCGGATCGGCGTGGTCACCATACTCATAAGATACTACCGAACGCCCCACAGCGGATTGCCGGGCTAGTGTGGCGGGGCCGGTGGCATCATCCGGCGGTGCTGCTGCCTCCACGCCTCCATCGAGTCGGCCCACACCTGCACCTTGGCGCGCTGGGCGTCGGTCAGCACGGCCCGCGCCTGGGCCGCGGAGGCGAGCATCGCCCAGTGGGCCCTGCCCATCGCGCCGTGTGCCGCCTGGAAGTGGGTCTTGAGCGCCGCGGTGTCCGGCTTCACGGCGTTGGCGGCCTGCTCGATCGCGCCCATATGGAGCCTGGCCTCGCTCATCGCCGCGTTCTGTGCAGTCTTCGAGCCGTCACGCAGCGTGGTGAGGCGGGCAATCTGGTCGGCGGTGAGCCCGAGGGCGTCCGTGCGCGCGAGCAGGTGCTGGGGCGCGTAGAGCATCAACTTCATCATGGCGGGCCCCATGCGCTCCATCGTGGGACCCTCCATCATCATGCCCGACATGGGGCCCGGCTCCGTCATCGGGTGCCGCATGCTGTCGGGCTTCCCTGGCTGCTGGGCAGCGAGCGGCGCGGCCGCAGCCAGCACAACCATAGCGATCTTCCAGTTCATTGGACCCTCCACGCCCTGAACGTAACACCGGGACCCAGGCTGAGTGGAGTTCTCAACGTGGCAATCCCCATGTCCGTAGTCCGTCTGAATAGCACGCGGGTATCAACTCAATTCGCCAATCGGGAGATCACGTCATGCGCCGGACCGCGAGATGGCCAGATCATCCGGGAGGCAGGAGCGGCGTTCTTTCCGGCTCGCAACCCGCCCGCCAGCGTCTTGATCGGGGTGCAGTCACTCCCCATGGACGGGCTCCTGATCGCCGTGGACGCGACGGCGATCGTGCGGGCGATGTTCCGGCCGCTCGACGAGCGGGAGCGGCCCTAGCGCGCTTTTCCGCCCCAGTGCAAGCAAACGGTGCTGGGATGCGTCTTAAAGCATCGAGCCGGGCCGGCACGTAATCCGCCACGACGACCCGAGAGCGAGGTTGTCATGAGAGCATGGACAGTGATATCCGCCCAGCCAACCAGTCAGGTCCTCACGATCAACTTCGTGCGCGTGACGGGCGGCCGCGTGAGCGGCACCCTCGCACCTTATGCCGATCCAGAGACCGGCGCCAAACGGTTCACCCGATTCGAAGGCCGGCTCGACGGGGACTCGATCGAAGGCTCGTACACCACGACCGCAGCTGACTCCGCCAGCTCCCAGACGGGGCAGTGGAAGGTGTCGCGTCGAAAAGGCTAGACGGCGCGAACCGGCTCAGTGCGGCGTGAGCGTCACGACGGAGAGCACGATGGAGAGCGCGATCAGCAGGATGATGATCCACTCCAGCATTTCCATCCGCCGGCTCGCCGCCCGGTCCGCCATCTTGGCGTAGATGCTGTCCATCGTCTGGAGCTTGCGCGTGATGCTCGCGTCCCACTGGGCGAGGCGGAATCGGTTGGACGCGAACGAATAGACGCGCGCCAGGAACTGGTCGCCCACGAGCTTCAGCGCGTTGGTGACCTGCTCGAACAGGATCGCGCTGTCGAGCTGCAGCCGGGCGAGCCGGCGCAGGTCCGGGCCCCATTGACCGAGCGCGGCAAGCCGCACCGGGCGCCGCACGAGGGTCTCGTAGGCCCGTTCCAAGGCGTCGTCGAGCTGCTGGTCGAGAAAGCGCATCTCGAGCAGCTGGGTGTTGGCGAACTCGATCACCGCACGGACGTCGTCGCCTTCGGGGTCGAACAGCAACGTCGCGTCGGTGTCGATGATCGTCGCGTCGTTCGGCCCGAAGGAGAGCCGCAGTGCGGTCGCGTCGCTGATTTCCTGCTGGGACAAGGTGTGCGGCTCCGCGCGCAGGATCTGCGCAACCGTCTGGGCATGCTCCGTCCACAGACCTGCGGCCTCGCACGGCGCCGTGAACGCCTCGATCTGGAAGATGGCGTAGTCCTCGACGAGCTCGGCGATGCGCGGGCGCACCGCGGCGTCGCCGAGGGACCGGAGCAGCTCCTCGACGTGCCGACGCGAGTCCGCGAGCAGGCGCTCGTTGCCCCAGAGTTCGTAGGCGAGTGCGGGCAGGCCGGCGAGCGGGCCCTCGATCGGGATCGCGTAGCTCACCGACACCGCGCCGAAATCGTACAGCACGACCTCGACGCCAGGCACCGTGCCGTAGCCGCCCAGCAGGTGGGCTTCGCCCTCGCGCGTCACGCGCAGCGGCGCGGGCCGGTACTCGAAATACGCCGGGGCGCGGCGCTTGTACTTGATGGTCTGCCGCTCGGTGGCGGCCACAAGCTGCCGCTCGGCAGCGGTGAGATCGATCGCCTGCGCGACCTCGTAGGCGAACAGGGGAAAGCACGTTCCCTTCGCGATCACCAGGTCGGCGGGCAAGCGAGCTTCTCCGATCTCAGATTAGCCGGCTGAGAGCTCGATCCGCGCCTTGCCCAGCGCCACGGACCACCGCGGCGTGAGCGACTCCCCCTGGATCGTCTCATCCAGTCCTCGCTCCGACTTCGAGACCGTCGCGATGGGGAACGCCCACACCGCGGCGTCGGGCATGTACTGCAGCTCGAGCGGATGGGCAAGCGAGATCTCCGGCGCGAAGAGCGCGTCCTCGGGAAGGCCCGTCGGGTCCCAACGGTAGGTGACGGTCAGCCCCCCGGCTGCGTCGAAGCGGAGGCGCTTCTCGAGCTGGCGCGCCCGGCAGGTGACCTCCACC
>JBOHSI010000125.1:0-15778 GCA_050733055.1 Gemmatimonadales bacterium | reverse complement strand
TGCAAGGTATGCAGAAGATACTTGCGCATGCTCGAGTACTCGTCGTGGAGTTCTTGCCGCATCACTTGAAGAATGTCAGCGGGGTGACCGTCGAACAATTCTTGTCGGTCATTCCGCCTCACTTCAGAACCCTCACGATCCCCTCCAAAGGGCTCACCGTAGAGGCTGCCGATCTGGCGACTGCTCTGACCGACATGTTCATGCATGAGCAGGCAGATGACGGCATCATATTCGCACGCTAGGACGACTACGCTCATGGTCTTCGAATTGATCGCTACCGTCTGCGCCGGTCTCTTCGCGGGCGCCGCCGTGTACATCCACCTCGTCGAACATCCTGCTCGGCTCGAGTGGGGCACGGCCGCCGCCCTCAACCAGTGGCGCCCGAGCTATCGCCGCGCGACCGTCATGCAAGCCGCCCTGGCGGTTGTCGGACTGCTCGCGGCGCTCGGCGCCTGGGCTCAAGGTCTGGTTGTCCCGCTACTGCACCTCGGTGGGAATGGTGTGAGGTGGGATGCGATCTACGAGGATCACTTATGAGCGTCGAATCGAAGCCAAGAGGGTACTCCAGCGTCTCTTCGTATTTGGTGGTCAAGGGCGCCCGCTACGAGGCGCCCGACGGCTCCATCATGCACGCCGAGGCGCGCATCGACGACTCGGTCGTCATGATTGCCGACGGGGGCGGCGAATGGCCACCGTTCCCGTCGTGGCTGCATGTGTACGTGCGCGACGTGGACGCCACCTACCGGCGCGCCCTGGACGCCGGCGGCGTCTCCGTACAGCAACCGCAGCGGAAGCAGGGCGATCCGGACCGGCGGGGTGGCGTGAAGGATCCCGGGGGCAACACATGGTGGATCGCGACGCAGGTCGGGATGCTGGTGCTCGCCCTGGCAACCTGCACCCCTGTGCCCGCTCAGCCGCAGGAGCTCGACCTCTGCGCCGTCATGCCGCTGGCCGATGTGTCGGCCATCCTGCAGTCGAAGCTCGGCGGAGCCGGCACCGTCACGACGGCGCAGCCGGGCGCGGGCGGCATGTGCTCATACAGAGGCGAGATCGACGGCCGCCGGACCGTGAGGTTGCTCATCGACTTCACCGATTACGGGTCTCCGGACCGCGCCCGGGAGGCCCAAGCCACGCTGCGGCAGCTCATGCGGGAGCGAGCGATGGCCGTCGAAGACGTCGCCGGTGTTGGGGACGAGGCGTTCGCGAGCCGCGAGGGCGAGACCGTCGGCGTGAAGGTGCGGACGCGGACGTACGGGGGCCAGGTGAATCTTGACGTCGAGGAGGCGAGCTTCGAGGCGGTGAAGGCCGCGGCCACGCTGCTGGCGCAGAAAGTCGTCGAGCGTCTGCGATGAACCGGGTTGCTCGACTCTCCTTAGGAGGACCAATGCGCGCTATTGTAGTGCTGTCCATCGTCGCGCTCTCAGGCTGCGCCTCGGCGAACACCATGCCGGGGCGCCCGCCTCCGGACGAGACCGTCCGGATCGTCGGGCCCGATCGAACCATCGAGCTGACCACGTCGCCGGCCGTGGCAGCGAGGGTTGAGACCGTCTGGTATCCACTCTCCCAAGTGTGGCGCGTGCTGCCGGCGGTGTACGACTCACTGGCGATCCCGGTGAGCAGCCTCGACACGGCGAACCACGTCATCGGCACCTCCGGCATCAAGCTCCGCCGGCGGCTCGGCAACGTCCCACTCACCCGGTACCTCGACTGCGGGGACTCGCAGGGTGCTCCGAGCGCCGAGACGTACGAGATACACCTCTCGATCCTCACGCGAGTGCAGCCGGGTGCGTCGGGGACCACGACGGTGGCCACGACGATTGAAGCGAGCGGAAAGCCGGTCACCTTATCCGGCGAGTATGTTCGGTGTTCGTCCACAGGTGCGCTCGAATCGCATCTCGTCAACACGCTCAAGGCACAGCTGCAGCGGTGAGCGTAAGGCACCGGTCAAGCCGCCCGACGCTGTAACCAGCGGCTGCTTGTGGTGCTGCTGGCTCGCGCACAGCTTATGCTCTGTACGTCAGGCCGCACCTCAAAACGACTCCCTCTCGTGCGACATGGCCCGAGTCCTGATCATCGACGACGACGTCGCGGTCCGACAAGCCTTGATGAAGTATCTGCAGCTCGCCGGCCACGACGTTCGCCAGGCCGCGCAAGGGGACGCCGGGATCCGCACGCACGAGCGCCACGCCGCTGACGTGGTGATCGTGGACATCTTCATGCCGGGGCAGGGTGGGCTGCAAACGATCGACCGGCTGCGCCGCGAGTGGCCCGCGGTGAAGATCATCGCGATGTCCGGGGTAACGGGCACCGGATCGCTCGATGTCGGCGGGCACGCGATGGCGCTGGGGGCCGATCACTTTCTCAGCAAGCCGTTCGACGTGGACGCCTTGGTTACGCTGGTCGCCACACTCCTCGGGGAAGGGGAAGGGCGGTCGCCGTGACGTCTCATCCCACCTTCGTCGAAGGGGACCTGCGCGTCATCGGGCAGCTGGTCGCCCCGAACGGTGTTGCGCCCGCAGCGTGTGGCTCGCACTTTGAGGAATGGCCGCAATGGCATCGTCGCCCGAGGAGGCTCGGATGAGTGAGGTGAGGAACCGCGCGACCATCGAGGCGCTCGCGGCGGCGATTAACGGGAGAGACCTTGCGGCTCTCGACAGGTTGTTTAGTGAGGACGTGGTCATGGAGTGGCCCCAGTCCGGCGAGCGGATCAGGGGCGGCCAGAACCGGCGGGCCATCTACAGCCGCTTTCCCTCGCTGCCCCACGTCACGCCGCGGCGGATGACCGGGAGCGACGACGTCTGGGTGCTGGAGGCCACCCTCGACTACGGCGATGGCGAGCCGTATCAGTGCGTTTTCGTCTTCGTGATGCGGGACGGCCTCATCGCCAAGGAGATTGCCTACTGGTCGAAGCCGTTCCCGGCCCCAGAGTGGCGCGCGCCCTGGGTCGAGCGCATGTAGTACCGGTCCCGGCTCATGATCCGAGTCCTCATGCTCCTGGCCATCCCCGTGTTCACCTGGGCTGGCCTCGGCTGCTTCCTCGGTATTCGGCGCTTCCGCTATCCTCCGCTGGCGATCCCCGGCACGGGATATCTCTCGTGGGTGGCGAGTTTCGTTCTCTTCCTGGGTGTTGGCGGCCCGCTCACCTTGCCGAAGTTGTTCGCGGCGCTCGGCCTGACTCTCTTCGGCGCGCTCTGCATCCTGGGATACGCCTTCACCTATAATGCAAAGATGAAAGCCCTCGGGATTACCCCCAGGAGAATCCTCGGCCTCCAAGGGCGCCCGTGACTGCCTCGCCGTCGCCCGGCGTGTTTCCTCCCGTCCTCTGCTACCACCGCATCGGTGGCTCGCTCGAGCTCGGGGTCACGCGCGTTTCCCGCTCAGTGTTCGAGCGCCAAATGACGGCACTGGCCAAGGCCGGGTGGCGCACACTCACCCTGTCCGCCTTCGCTGGCCGCGTACAACGCAGCGTCGCACCGTCCGACAACGAGTTCCTCCTCACCTTCGACGACGGCTACGCGAGCCTCGCCGAGAGCGCCTACCCCGTGCTCGCCAGCCTGGGCTTCACGGCCACCACGTTCCTCGTCACCGACTACGTCGGCGGGACGAACACGTGGGACGCACGCTACACGTGGCGGCGGCTCGACCACCTCGACTGGGACGCGGTGGAGCGGTGGCGGGGGTGGGGGGGCGGGGGGGGGGGCTTCGACTTCGGCTCGCACACGGCGACGCACGCGCGGCTGACGTGGCTCGACGACGCCCGGGCGGCGGACGAGCTGGCCCGCTCGCGCGCCACGCTCGTAGCCCGGCTGGGGGAGACTGCGGGACGAGCGGTCGCCTATCCGTTCGGCGCGGCGGACGAGCGGGTGGAGCGACTGGCGCACGCGGCCGGCTACGAGCTGGGGTTCGGCGGCGTGCGTGACGGCGGGACCGCCATGCGCCTGCCGCGGGTCCCGGTGTACATGTGGGACGTTGGGCGTGTACCGTTCGGCCTGCAACGGGATGCGGTCGGCGCCGTGGGAAGACTGGTCGCGCACGTGGCGAACCGGTGCGCGGTGGGGACGAGTTGGATGCTGAGATTGCGAAAGGCGCTCCCCGCTCCCTTCACAATACGCCGCCCCCGCTCACCGCAACGCCCATCGCATGATAGCCCTTATCCACGTAGATCGTCGCCCCGGTGATGCCGCTCGCGAGCGGGCTTGCGAGAAACGCAGCGGTGGAGCCGACCTCTCCGGCCGTAAGCGGCCCCGTTAGCGGAGCGTTCGCCGCGTAGTACTCGACCATCTTCTCGATCTTGCCGATCGCGCTCGCGGCGCGGGAGGCGAGCGGGCCCGCCGAGATCGTGTTCACCCGCACCGCGTACTTCCGCCCCGCCTCGAACGCGAGCGTGCGGGTGTCGCTCTCGAGCGCAGCCTTGGCCGACGACATCCCACCGCCGTAACCCGGGACCACTCGCTCGCTCGCCAGGTAGGTGAGCGACAGGAACGACCCGCCGGGCCGCATCAGCGGCGCCAGGCGCGCGACCATGGACACGAGCGAATAGGCGCTCACGCTCACCGCGGTGAGGTAGCCCACGCGACTCGTCTCGAGCAGCGGCTTCTTCACCTCGGGGCCGTTGGCGAGCGAATGCACCACAATGTCGAGCGGCGTGCCGCCGAAGTCCTGCGTGAGGCGCTGCGCCAGCCCGGAAACGGAAAAGTCGCCCACGTCCTTGTAGCGCTTGTTGATGCGCACGTCCTCGGGGGCGTCGGCGAGCGTGTCGTAGGCGGCATCGAGCGGGTAGATCTTCTCGAACGTGAGCAACGAGCCGTCCGCCATCCGCCGAGCCTCGTCGATCTTGCGTCGTTCGAGCAGGTTCAGGAAGATGTTCAGCGCCGGGGGCCAGGTCCCCGTGCAGACCGTTGCGCCGGCCTCGGCGAGGGCCTTGGCGATGGCGAATCCGTAGCCGGCGTCGTCGGCCACACCTGCCACGAGGGCGCGCTTCCCTCTCAGATCAACGGCAAGCATAGGGCTCCTTCTTGGAGGGAGCGGGGAGCAGGGAGCGGTACCGAACGGTGTGCCAGAGGGTACCGCACGGTGTGCCGGAGGGTACCGCTCCCCGCTCCCTGCTCCCGTTTCACAGGAAAAACCTCGCCGCCACCGGGATCAGCTGCGGATGCCGCACCAGGGCGTGGGTGAAGATCCGGCCGAGCGTGCGCTCGTGCTGCGGGATCCGGTTCACCGTGCGCGCCAGTGAGTTGAAGAACTCGTCGTCCAGGTCCTCGAGCCCCCGCTTGATGCGGTAGTACTTGAGGTGGTCCTCGCCGAGCAGGTCCATCCAGCTCGCATGGAAGGCCGCGAGGGCACGCTCGCTCGTGTCTCCCGCGCGGACCGCGGCGGCGGCGGTGCGGCCGGCGAGCCGGCCGGCCTTCATGGCATTCACGATCCCCCCCCCGGAGAGCGGGTTGATCATGTGGGCCGCGTCGCCCGCGACCAGTACCCCGTCGGTGTGGGTCTGCTTGACCGTGGTGTGGACGATGACGCCGCCCACGGTGTAGGCGGTGCGCGCACCGCGCGGGTAACGCTGGGCGATCCAGGTGTCGAGGTACTCGCGGGCGCTCCGCCCGTCGCCCTTCAGGGCGACCATGCCGAGCCCGACGTTCGCGATCCCAACGCCCTTCGGGAAGATCCAGGCGTATCCGCCCGGCGCGATGCGGCGCCCGAACTGGAGGTAGATGGCGTCCGGATCGAACTCGATTCCCTGGATGACGTACTGGGCGCACGACTCCATGTCGCGCGCTGGCACGCGGGTGTCGAGCCCGGCCCAGCGGCCGACCATAGCCTCGACGCCGTCGGCGCCCACGACGAGCTTGGCCCGATATGTGGCCTCGCCGTCGGGGCCGCGCACGCGGACGTCCCAGCGTCCGTCGGGGGCGCGCTCCATCCCCGCCGCCTCGGTGCCCACGAGCAGTTCCGCCCCCTCCGCGCAGGCTTCTCCCGCGAGGAACGCGTCGAATCGCGTGCGGTCGAGGATCCAGCCCACGTCACGTTCCGCCACCGTCACCTCCGTATCGTCCGGGGCGATGAAGATCACGCGGGTGATCTTGCGGGCCACCCACGCCGCGCCGTCCGGGTTGGCGAATTCGCGCACGCCCGCGTCGCCCACGCCTTCGGCACAACGCACCGGCGCGCCGACCGCCCTGTCCCGCTCGAGCAACACGACCTCGAGCTCTGGCGCCGCGTGCTTGGCTTCCCACGCGGCGACGCAGCCGGCCGGACCGGCGCCCACGACGAGGACGTCGACGTCAGGCATGGACCATCGCCAGCGCACCCACGGGGCAGGGCGCGACGCATTTCCGACAGCCAGTGCAGGTATTTCGATCCACCACCAGATCGTCGAACTGCAGGTGGATCGCTTCGGGGGGACAGAGTGGCAGGCACAAGCCGCAGCGGTCGCACAGCTCCAGGTCTACCACCGCCACTTCGGCCGCCCACGCGGGTCGCATGGCCGTACGCTAGCGGTGGTCGTGAGGGGCGTCAAGCATCAGCCTTGCTTGGAGTTACGCTTTCCATTAGCTTGATGCGCCCAAGGCCGCGCCCGCCTTAACTACTTTCACCGACGACCCCGTGCTCTCGTGCCGCTACGCTGGCCGAATCTGAAGCTCGGTGCCTGGAGTCCGGCAAATGAGATTGCCGTGGACTTGGGCACCGCCAACACCCTGATCTACGTGAAGGGTGAGGGTATCGTCCTGAACGAGCCGTCGGTCGTGGCGATCGAGAAGGCCACGGGGAAGATCAAGGGGATCGGGCTCGAAGCGAAGCGGATGCTGGGCCGGACTCCCGACGGCATCCTGGCCGTGCGACCGCTCAAGGACGGCGTGATTGCCGACTTCGACGTCACCGAGAAGATGCTCCGGTTCTTTCTGAAGACCATTATCGACCGCCATCTCTTCCGCGTGAAGCCCAAGGTGATCGTGTGCGTGCCGAGCGGGATCACCGAGGTGGAGAAGCGCGCCGTGCGCGATTCCGCCCAGTCCGCCGGCGCCAAGGAAGTCTACATGGTCGCCGAGCCGATGGCGGCCGCGATCGGGGTCGGCCTGCCGGTCGAGACGCCCACAGGCAACATGGTGATCGACATCGGCGGCGGCACGACGGAGATCGCGGTGATCGCGCTCTCGGGGATCGTGTCCGACACCTCGATCCGGACGGGCGGGGACGAGCTGGATCAGGCGATCGTCCAGTTCATGCGCAAGAACTACAACCTGCTGATCGGCGAGCCCACCGCCGAGCAGATTAAGATCCAGATCGGGTCCGCGGCCCCTGTCGGCGAGGAGCGCGAGATGGAAGTCAAGGGGCGCGACCTCGTGTCCGGGATCCCCAAGATCGTGCGCGTGCACTCGAGCGAGATCCGAGAAGCCGTGCAAGAGCCGATCCAGCAGATCGTCGACGCCGTCCGGCGCGCGCTCGAGATCACTCCGCCCGAGCTCGCGAGCGACATCGTGGACCGCGGGATCGTCATGACCGGCGGTGGCGCCCTGATTCGGGGGCTCGACGTGCTGCTCCAGCAGGAGACTGGTCTGCCGATCCACCTCGACGAGGACCCCATGACCTGCGTCGTGCGCGGCACGGGTCGCATCCTCGACGATCCGGAGAAGTACCGCAACGTCCTGACCACCTAGCGGGATGGCGCTCGCAGCGGACCGCTACGCGTCACGGGCCGACACCCTCGTCTTCATCGGGTGCGTCCTCCTGTCCCTCGCCGCGATGACCCTGCCCGATCGCCTCCGCGATCCTTTGGCGCGCGCGCTGCGCCAGACGGTGCTCGCGCCGTTCCTGACGCTGCAGCAGCAGACCGAGTTGCTGTCCGCCTCGCTGGAGCGCTACGATGCGGTGGTCGCCCAGCGCGATTCGGCCGCGCTCGCCGCGACCTTCCTTCCGGAGCTGCGGAGCGAAAACGACCGGCTGCGGAGCCTGCTCGGTCTCGGGGCGCGGCTGGGATCGGGCTACGTGCCGGCGGAGGTGCTGCACCAGGCAGAGCCCACCAGCGCGCTCACGTTCGTGGTGTCCGCCGGGCGGACCAGGGGCGTGAAGCCGCTGGCAGCGGTGGTCAGCCCGGAGGGGCTTGTCGGGATGGTCGGCTCCGTGGATGCCCAGACAAGCGTGGTGGTCACGTGGGCGCACCCGGAATTCCGCGCCAGTGCCATGGCGGAGGATGGCAGCGTGTACGGCATCGTCGCGCCGTACGGCAGCGATGGACCATGGGGCTGGCTGCTCGAGCTCCAGGGCGTGCCGTACCGGCAGCTCGTACCGGAAGGGACGCCGATCATCACCTCGGGCCTGGGCGGCGTCCTGCCCCGGGGCATCAGGATCGGTGCCGTGGTGCGGGTGGCGGGGGAAGCAGAAGGCTGGGAGCGCACCTATCTCGTACGGCCGGCCGTGCACCCTGCAGCCGTTACCCACGTGATGATTCTCACGGGGCTCTCAATCCGCGGCGACCTGCGATCGGCGTTCCAGTCGGAGGGGAAGGCGCCGTGAGGCGGAGCGACAAGTACCGCTTCTTCGTGATCCTCGCGGGTCTCGTCGTGCTGCAGTTCTCGGTGCGCGGCCGGCTGGGCGACGAGCGGATCGCGCCGGATTTCCTGCTGCTGGCGCTGCTGATCTACACGATCCGGGCCCAGCCCGGCCCGAGCGCGGGCGTGGGATTCCTGGTCGGGCTGTTGCGCGACGCCCTGACCCCCGCATCGTTCGGCGTGGGGGCGCTGGCGCACACGGTGATCGGCTATCTCTCGTCCTGGAGCAAGGCGGTCTTCTTCGCCGAGAATGTGTTCGTGAACGGGTGGCTGTTCTTCGCGGGCACCTGGTTCCGGAATCTCGTGGTGGCGGTCTTCTCGGGAAAGCTGACTGGTGGGGTGCTGGGCTGGGAGCTCCTCGTGTGGTCGCCGCTGCAGAGTCTCACGACAGCGATCGCGGGCATGCTGGTGCTGTGGCTGTTCGGGCGCCACCTCGCGATCCGCCTGAGCGACGCATGAACGCCTTCCACCCGCACCTACTTGATCGCCGCCTGCGCGTGGTGCGGGCCGGGGTGTGGACGGTGACGGCCGTGGTGGTGCTCGCCTTCTTCCGCACGCAGATCCTCGAGCACGGCAAGTACGAGCTTCAGTCCGAAACGAACCGCCTGCGGCCCATCCCGCTTCCCGCGCCGCGCGGCATCATCACCGACCGCAACGGCAGAGTCCTCGCTGAGAACGTCCCGGGTTACACGGTGTCGCTGCTCCCGGGCAACGCGGACTCGCTGCGCGCCACGCTCAAGCGCATCGCGCCGATCGTCAAGCTGGACAGCGTCGGGATGGAGCACATCCTGAGTCGCTACGAACGGGCCCCGTATCTGCCGGTGATGGTGCTGCCCCGCGCCACGTTCGACGTGGTATCGGCGCTGGAGGAGCGGCGGCTGATCTTTCCCGGGTTGCTGATCCAGCCCGAGCCCAAGCGTCTCTATCCGGACTCGGGGCTGGTGGCCCACCTCGTGGGCTACGTGGGTGAGGTGACGGAGACGGAGCGCTCCCAGCGCCGATTCGCGGCCGTGCGGCTCGGCGGCCTCGTGGGGAAGCACGGGCTGGAGCGCCAGTACGACGACTCGCTCCGCGGCTCCGACGGCGTCCGGTTCGTGGAGGTGAGCGCCCTCGGCCACGTGGTGCGGGAGGCCGACCCCGCGTCGCGGCTCGCCCCGGTGGCCGGGAAGCCGTTGCACACGACCATCGACCTCGACCTGCAGCGCTACGTCGCCGAGATCTTCCCGGCGGGGCAGCGCGGCGCGCTGCTCGCGCTCAACCCCAACACCGGGGAGGTCCTCGCCCTCTACAGCTCGCCCGGCTTCGATCCCAACGCATTCGTGGGCGGGGTCGATCCCGACTACTGGCGGCGCCTCAGCGAGAGCGAGAGCCACCCGCTGTTCGACCGAACGATCCAGGCGCGCTATCCCCCCGGCTCCGCGTGGAAGCTGGCCGTGGCGGCGATCGCCCTCAAGCGCGGGCTCGTCACCTTCCGGAGCCGGATGCCGATCCCGTGCCGAGGCGGGCTGCAATACGGGAATCGCTTTTTCCGATGCTGGAACGCCGATGGGCACGGCGACCTGCCGCTCACCGACGCGATCGCGCAGAGCTGCGACGTGTACTTCTACCAGCTCGGGCTCAAGATCGGCCTGACGTCGCTGCTCGAGGAGGCCAACGCCCTGGGGTTCCGCACGCGCACCGGGATCGACCTGCCCGGCGAGATCACGTCCGAGTTCCCAGCGGGGACCGACTACTACGACCGCTTCTACGGCCCGCGCCGCTGGACCTCGGCCGTGACGCTGAATCTCGCGATCGGTCAAGGGGAGAACGCGCAGACACTCGTCAACATGGTGCAGTTCTACCAGATGCTGGCGAGCGACGGGCGCGCCCGCCCCCCCTTCATCGTCCGGCCGGCGGCGAGCACGAGCGCGAGCCTTGGCCTCTCGCCCGACCAGCTCGCCGGGCTGCGGCAGGCGATGGTCAACGTGGTGGAGCGCGGCACCGCGCGCGGCGCCCGGCTCAAGACGGTCACGATCGCCGGCAAGACGGCGACCTCCCAGAACCCGCACGGCCCGGATCACGGCTGGTTCATCGGGTTCGCGCCCGCGGACAAACCGGAGATCGTCGTCGGAGCTATCGTGGAGTTCTGGCGGCACGGCTCAGCCGTGGCGCCGCTCGTGGCGCGGGTGGTGGCGCGATACCTCGGCGCCGATACGACCGTGGCGGTGCGCATCAGGGAGGCCCTCCCGGCGGACACCGCCCCGCAACCGACGCCGATTCTTCCTGGCGTGCCGGAGGAAGACACGACCGTCCGCGACACCACGCACGCCGACACGGCCGATGCGACTCCGCCTCCGCGAGATCGATAGGCCGCTCGCCGGCGTCGCCCTCGTGCTCGCCGGCTACGGCCTCGCGACACTGTACTCCGCGGGACAGACCGACGTGCCCACGTTCGTGGCTGCGATCTGGCACAAGCAGCTGCTCTGGCTCGGGATCGGCGTCGTCGCGGCGGTGGTGATGTTCCGCGTGTCCCCGCGACTGCTCGAGTGGGCGACGCCGTATAGCTACGCCATCGGGGTGGTCATCCTCCTGTTCACGCTCGTGCTGGGGAGCGGTGCGGGGACGGCGGCCGGGAGCAGATCCTGGATCACGATCGGGGGCGTGCGCCTCGGGCAACCGGCCGAGCTCGCGAAGCTCGCCGTGATCCTCATGCTCGCCCGCTGGCTCGCCGAGCGACGCGAGCCGCCGGCCACGTTGCGGGAACTCCTGCCCCCCATCGCGATCGTATTGGTGCCGCTCGGGCTCGTGGCGGCGCAGCCGGATCTCGGAAGTGGCATCGTGTTCGTGGCGATCTTCTTCGCCATGCTCTTCTGGGCCGGGACCAAGCCCTCGCTCCTCCTGCTGCTCGCCTCCCCGGTGATCAGTCTGCTGCTCGCGTTCTCCACGGTCGTCTGGGGCTCCTGGATCGTGCTGCTCTTCGCCCTCCTGTTGTGGTGGCGCCCGTACGTGTGGGAGGGCTTGGCGGTGATGATGCTCAGCTTCCTGGCGGGAGCCTACGCCCTCCCGTTGTGGCGTCACCTCGCTCCTTACCAGCAGAATCGGCTGCTCGCGTTCCTGAATCCGGAGGTCGATCCGCGCGCCACTGGCTGGCACGTCATCCAGTCGAAGATTGCGATCGGCTCGGGGGGCTGGTTCGGCAAGGGGTTCACCCACGGCCCGCAGAAGCGGCTCGCGTACCTCCCGGCTCAGCACACCGACTTCATCTTTCCGGTGGTGGGAGAGGAGCTCGGGTTCCTCGGCGTGGTCGCGGCGCTGGCCCTCTTCGCCGCGCTGACCTTCATCCTGCTGCGCATCGCGCGGCGCGCCACCGACCCCTATACCAGCCTCTGCGTCTTCGGGGTGGTGAGCATGCTGTTCGTACATATCGTCGAGAACGTCGGCATGACGGTGAACCTGCTGCCCATCACCGGCATCCCGTTGCCGTTCTTCTCCTACGGTGGCTCGTTCCTGCTCGCCTGCTCGGTGGCGATCGGGATCGCGCTGCGGGTCGCGTGGGAGTCGCGCCAGTCCGGCTACGCCGAATTGTGACAACGAGTTATGGGATCGGGGCTGGCGCCGGTCCGGGGCCCCTCCCAAATTGTCGCCTTCATTCACCCTCCTATGGCGCGAATGGCCTGGTTCAAAAAGGAGCGGAAGCCGCGCACGTCGGAGCGGGTCAAGCTGGAGATCCCGCCCGATGCCTGGGAGAAGTGCGACGAGTGCGGCCACATCGACATCAAGGACCGGTTTGTCCGGGCGTTCAATGTTTGCCCCAATTGCGGGCATCACCGCCGGATCAGCGCCCAGGAATACATCGATCTGTTGATCGACGAAGGTTCGTGGCGCGAGCTGGACGCCAAGCTCAAGTCCACCGACCCCCTGGCCTTCGAGAAGTACCGGGAACGGCTGGGCGTCGCGGTGCAGAAGGCGGGGCCGCTCGAGGCCGTGCGCACTGGGTACGCTCGGCTCGACGGCATGCCCATCGACCTGGCAGTGATGGACTTCAACTTCATGGGTGGATCGATGGGGTCGGTGGTGGGCGAGAAGGTCGCTCGGCTGACCCGGCGCTCGGCGGAGAAGGGGATCCCGCTCATCATCGTCTCGGCGTCGGGGGGCGCGCGGATGCAGGAAGGCGTGCTCTCCCTCATGCAGATGGCCAAGACGTCCGTTGAGGTCGCACGCCTGCGCGCGGCCGGCGTCCCGTTCATCTCCATCCTCACGAATCCGACCACGGGCGGCGTCTCCGCGTCGTTCGCCATGCAGGGGGACGTGATCATCGCCGAGCCGGGGGCCGTGATCGGATTTGCGGGCCCCCGCGTGATCAAGCAGACGATCGGCCAGGACCTGCCGCCGGGGTTCCAGACCGCCGAATTCCTGCTCGAGCACGGCATGGTGGACGCGGTGGTTCCACGCAGCGAGCTGCGGGATACCACCGCGCAGCTGCTCCGGCACATGGCCGGCCGGCGACCGGCGGAGGCGGCCGACTGAGCCGGGTGTCCTTCGAGGACGCCTGCCGCTTTCTCTTCGCGCGACAAGGGAGCCGTATCAAGTGGAGCCTCGGGCCGACCGAGGGGCTCCTCGACGTCCTCGGCCACCCCGAGCGGCACTTCCCCTGCGTTCACGTCGCCGGCACCAACGGCAAGGGCTCGACATGCGCCTTCACGGCCGCCGAGCTCCAGGCGCGCGGGCTGCGCGTCGGCGTCTACACCTCGCCCCACCTGGTCACGGTGCGGGAGCGGGTGGTGGTGGACGGCGTGCCCATCAGCGAGGAGGCGTTCGTCGAGTGGACCCGCTTCCTGAAGCCGCACATCGAGCGCCTCGACGCCAGTTTCTTCGAGGCCACCACGGCGATCGCATTCGCCGACCTCGCAGCCCGGCGCGTGGACGTCGGGGTGATCGAAGTAGGGCTGGGGGGACGGCTCGATTCTACCAACGTGATCACGCCCCTCGTCAGCGTCGTCACTAAGATCGCCCTCGAGCACACCGACTACCTGGGCTCGGACCTTTGCTCCATCGCCCGTGAGAAGGCCGGCGTCGCGAAGCCCGAGGTGCCGTTCGTGACGGGGGAGCGCGATCCCGACGTGCGCCGGGCGCTGGTGGACGAGGCGGAGCGACGAGGCGCGACCCCGGTGATCCTCGTGGACACCGAGCGCCGGCCCCCGCGCCCCCTGGCTTTGCGCGGCCGACACCAGTACGCCAATGCCTGGGTCGCCCTCGCGGCGCTCAACACACTGCCCCCGCCGTTCGGGCCCGTGGGCGACGCCTGGCCGGACAGCTTCGCCCAGGCATATATCCCCGGGCGGTTCGACGTGCGGGGGAAGTGGATCTTTGACGTGGCGCATAATCCCGACGGGGCGCAGGTGCTCGCCGACACGCTGCGTGACTGCAATCCGCCGCGTCCCCGGCGCGCGCTGGTGGGCGTGCTCGGCGACAAGGACTACCTCGGGATGATCGAGCGCCTCGCCCCGGAGGTGGATGGATTCGTCTTCACGATGCCCGACACGGCACCGGCGAAGCGGCGCTGGGACCTGCAGCGCTTGCAGCGCGAGCTCGGACAGCTCGCGGCGCCGCCGCACGTCTGCGCGCTCGAGCCCGGCTTCGACCGCGCGCTCGACGTCGTGCAGGACCGGGCCGAGACGGTGGTCGTCACGGGCTCGTTTCACACCGTCGGCGACGCGCTCGCCCGCTTGCCCGGGTTCGCGCCGGTCGGATAGATTGCTGCGATGCAAGGACAAGCCCTACCAGGCTTTCGCGACTCATACCCTGAAGAAACCGCTCTCCGCAACCACATCTTCGCCACCTGGCGCGACGTGGCGAGGCGCTATGGCTTCCAGGAGTACGACGGCCCGCCGCTCGAGCCTCTGGAGCTCTACACCCAGAAGAGCGGGGACGAGATCGTGGAGCAGCTGTACGCCTTCCGGGACAAGGGGGACCGGGAGGTGGCGCTCCGCCCCGAAATGACGCCAACCCTGGCCCGGATGGTCGGGGCGCGGGCGCAGGCGCTCAAGAAGCCGATCCGCTGGTTCTCGATCCCTCAGTTGTTCCGCTACGAGCGGCAGCAGCGGGGCCGCTTGCGGGAGCACTTCCAGCTCAACCTGGATCTGATCGGCGAGGCAGGGGCGCTCGCCGACGCCGAGCTGATGGCCGCCGTGATCGACATTATGCGCGCCTTCGGGTTCGGTCCCGGGGACGTCAAGCTTCACATCTCCGACCGCCGGGTGCTGCAGGCGCTGCTGCGCGGCCGCGGCGTGACCGAGCGGCAGCTTCCCGCGGCCTACGCCGCGATCGATAAGAGCGAGCGGGAGCCACGGGACGCGGTGGCGGAGCGTTTGGCTGAAGGCGGGTTCACCGTGAAGGCGGTCGAGGCCGTGTTCGCTGTGGCGGACCTCAAGGGTTGGTACGCCATGCAACGCGCGCTGGCCGAGGTGGAGGCGGAGGGGGTGGGAGAGCCGCTCTCGGAGGCGATCGGTGCGCTCGAGGCGATGGGGATTCGCGATTTCGTCGACGTCGATGTGACCATCGTCCGGGGGCTCGCCTACTACACGGGGATCGTGTTCGAGCTGTTCGACACGGGCAAGGCGTTGCGCGCGATTTGCGGGGGCGGGCGCTACGACGGGTTGCTCAAGGCGCTCGGAGGCGTCGATCTCCCCGCACTTGGCTTCGGCATGGGAGACGTCGTCCTCGGCGAATTGTTGAAGGAGCGCCGCGTGCCGCTCAAGGCGTCGGCGTCGGTCGACGCCTTTTTGGTAGCAGTGGGGGGCGAGGATGTGCCCCACGTGCTCAAGCTCGCCCACGAGCTGCGCGACCGCGGCATCGCGGCGGAGTACGGGCTCCGGCACGCGCCGATTCGCAAGCAGCTCGAGCTTGCGGCGGCGCGCGGCGCGCCACGGGCGGTGATCGTCGGGCCCGACGAGCGATCCGCCGGCGTGGTGGTGGTGCGGGACCTCCAAGCGGGCACGGAGGAGAAGGTGCCGGTGGCCAAGCTGCTGAACGGATTCTTCCGCTGATGGCACAAGCGCAGAAGATCACCCCGCGCGCGCAGGACTTCAGCGACTGGTACAACGACGTCATCATGCAGGCCGAGCTTGCGGACTATTCGCCGGTGCGCGGGTGCATGGTGATCCGGCCTCACGGGTATCGCATCTGGGAGCTGATGCAGGGCGCGCTGGACGACATGTTCAAGGCGACGGGCCACCAGAACGCGTACTTCCCGC
>JBOHSI010000124.1:0-14916 GCA_050733055.1 Gemmatimonadales bacterium | reverse complement strand
GTGTAGGGGCGCAGCATGCTGCGCCCCTACACTTAGGTTTGCCGACCTCTGCGGATCGCGAGAATCCCGTGCACGTGGTCCGGCATGATGACGAAGGCGTCGAGTTGCACGCTCGGGAAGTGGTCGGGGATGGCGAGCCAGCATGCTTCGACCATCCTGCCGACAGAATTGAGCTGCACGCCGCTGGCCGTGGCTCGACCGAAGCGAATTGCGCTGTCGTCCCGGGCGCGGATCGTGAGGAAGTACATGCCAGGCCGCGAATAATCGAATCCTCGGAGCCTGATGGATCGCCGCCGATGGGCGACCCGCAGTGAGACTCGTCCTCTGTCCATTGCCGGACAATCTGCATTCTGTTCGAGGCGCTCGGACCACCGTTCGGCCGCATTGCGGAGCATTTCGTCGCCAGCGTTCCGGTGCCCTTTCCCTACAGCCCCTCGGTCGGCGGGCGCGGCGGTCCGGGGACGAAGTGATTCAGCGGCCCGTGCCCCCGGCCGAGGCCCGGCGCCGCCGCCATCGCGCGGTGGACGAAGTCGAGCGCATCCTCCACCGCGCGCTCGAGCGGCCGGCCGTGGGCGAGCCCTGCCGCGACCGCAGCCGAGAGCGTGCAGCCGGTGCCGTGAGTGGAGGTCGTATCGATCCGCGGACGCGTGAAGCGCCGCACCGTGCCGTCCGCCACCAGCACGTCCACCACTTCGTCACCAGCGAGATGCCCGCCCTTCACGAGCGCCGCCTTGGCGCCGAGCTGCACGAGCGCCCGCCCGGCGCGCTCCATGTCGGCGGGGGTGCGGACCTCCGCGCCGCCGAGAATCGCGGCCTCGTCGACGTTCGGTGTGACGAGCGATGCGAGCGGCACGAGGCGCTGCGCGATGAGCTGCTCGGCGTCGCGGTCCAGCAGGCGATCTCCGGACGTCGCCACCATCACCGGGTCGAGCACATAGTTCGGCAGCCCCCGGCGCGCGATCCCCGCCGCCACCACCTCGACGAGCTCCGCCGAGCCCAGCATGCCGCTCTTCACCGCGCGCGGCGGGAGATCGTCCGCCAGGGCGTCGATCTGCTGCACGACGAGCGCGGCGGGAAGCGGCTCCCACGCCCGCACGCCCACCGTGTTCTGGGCCGTCACGGCGGTGATCACGCTCGTCCCGAACACGCCGAACTGGTGGAACGTCTTCAGGTCCGCCTGGATCCCGGCGCCCCCGCCCGAGTCCGAGCCGGCGATCGTGAGCGCGATCTTCATCGGTGATTGAGCTGGTCGAAGACGCGCCATCCCGCGATGGAGAACGCATTCACATCGCAGGCGTCCACCAGGCGCAAGGTCCACGGCAGATCGCGGCGAGTCGCCACCGCGAGCAGCGGGCGCGCCGCGTCATCGATCATCGCCTGCGGCGCGGGGTCCTCGGTCAGGGTGACCTCATGCTCGTGCTCGAGCTGCGCCGCGTCTCGCTTGCCCGCTTGCAGTTCCTCACGCTTCGTGACGTGGACCAAGCAGCGGCCGGCCGCATGGAGGGACAAGGCCGCCGCAGCGGGCGACCGCCAGTGGGGCAGGCCGCTCATGACTGGCGGCGCGGCGCGGTGCAAGCGGCCGGGGGCAGACTCCGGCCCCGGTTCTTCGCATATTGATTGCCCGTTGAGGCGCGAGTGCGCGAGGAGACCCATAGCCAGTAATCTGCAGTCGACGATCCGCGATCTTCAACGGCGCAGGGCGCGCGGCCGTCGCGGCCTCGCCCTCATCGAGGGCGTGCGTCTGGTGGAAGAAGCGCTCGCCGCGGGCCTCAAGTTCCGTGGCGCTCTCGTCGCGCCGGAGCTGTCCCGCACCGTACGCGGCGCGGCGCTGGTGGTCGAGCTCGAGCGCCACGCCGTCCCAGTGGAGGAAGCGTCGTCGCGCACCCTCGTGCAGCTCGCGGACACGGACACCCCGCAGGGCATCGTCGCCGTGGTCGAGCCCCGGAAGTGGACGGCTGATGACCTCGCGCTCGGGGCGGCCGGCGTCGCGCTCGTGATCGACGGCGTGCAGGATCCCGGGAACGTGGGCACGCTCATCCGCACCGCGCACGCGCTCGGCGCTGCCGGGACCGTGGTGCTGCGCGGCACCGCGGACACGCTCAACCCGAAGGCGCTGCGCGCCGCGATGGGCGCGACCTTCCGGCATCCGGTCGTGTCGTTCGACGACAACGCGTTCATCGCGTGGGCGCGCGCGCGGGGCGTCACGCTCTGGGCGGCGGCAGCGGACGGCCTCCCGCTCCACCGCGCCCTCCCGCCGGGGGGAAAAGGGAAGGGGGAAGGGGGACGTGTGGAGGAAGGGCCGATCGCGGTGATCGTCGGGAGCGAGGGGACCGGTATCCGGCCGCAGCTCAACGCCGTCGCCGCGAAGCGGGTGGCTATTCCGCTCGCGCAGGGCGCCGAATCGCTCAACGTCGCCGTGGCGGCGGGCATCCTGATCTACGAGGTGATGCGTGGTCGTTGAACCGATCCTGCTGCTCATGGCCGCCGGGCTCGGGCTGTGCGTCGGGAGCTTCCTGAACGTGTGCATCGTACGGCTGCCCCGCGACAAGTCCCTGCTGCGGCCGCCGTCCGCGTGTCCCCGGTGCAAGCACCCCATCGCCTGGCGCGACAACATCCCGATCGTCTCGTGGCTGGTGCTCAAGCGGCGCTGCCGGCACTGCCGCGAGCCGATCTCCGCGCAGTACCCGATCATCGAGGCCGCGGTCGGCCTCATCTGGGTGGGCGCGCTGGCCCGCTTCGGCGTCACGGTGCAGGCGCTCGCGGCAGCGCTGTTCGGCACGATCCTGCTCGGGATCGCGGTCACGGATGCCCGGCACTACTTGATCCCCGACGAGTACACGTGGGGCGGCCTCGTCCTGGGTCTCGGCCTCTCCCTCGTCGGCGGGGTCACCGGGTTCGTCCAGGCCGTGCTCGGCGCCGGCGTGGGGTTCGCGTTGCTCTTTGCGGTCGCCCAGATCGGCCAGTGGACGTTCAAGGAAGAGGCCATGGGCGGCGGCGACATCAAGATGATGGCGATGGTCGGATCGTTCGTGGGGTGGAAGGGGGTGCTCCTCACGGTGTTTCTCGGAGCCCTCCTGGGTAGCCTGATCTTCGTCCCCCTGTCCCTCAGGAAGAAGCGGCTGGTCCCCTTCGGGGTATTTCTCGCGCTGGGGGCGGCGCTGACGTTCGTGTTCGGCGAGACGATTATCGCCTGGTACCTGCACTTCCTGCGGGGCAACTGAGACCCGATGGGCGATCCGTTCGAAGGGCTGTTCGATTCCGGCGCAGTGCTCGAGCGGGTGGGGGTCGACCTCACGGGGCAGGCGCGGCGCGGGGATCTCGAACCCGTGCGCTGCCGCGACGCGGAGATCGCCCGCGTCGTGGACATCCTGCTGCGACACAGCAAGAACAATCCGGCGCTGATCGGCAAAGCGGGCGTGGGGAAAACCGCCATTGTCGAGGGGCTGGCGCAGCGCATCGCCGCAGGGGACATGCCGCCCGCCTTGAAGGACGCGCGCGTCGTGGCCCTCGATCACGTGGCCCTGCTCGCGGGCACGGCGTTTCGCGGCCAGTACGAGGAGCGGATTCGGAAGCTCGTGCGCGAGCTCTCGGCGGACCCCGATCTCATCCTGTTCGTGGACGAGCTGCACAACCTCATCGGCCAGGGGACCGCCCTGGGCGCGGCCATGGACGCCGCCAACATGCTGAAGCCCGCGCTGGTACGGGGCGACATCCGCATCATCGGGGCGACCACGGGCGGGGAGTACGACAAGTGGATCCGCGGCGACCCGGCGCTCGAGCGGCGGTTCCAGCCGGTCGTGGTGGAGGAGCTGGATGCGATCCAGACGTGGGAGATACTCGTCGCCCGGCGGCCACGCCTGGAGCGGCACCACGCTGTCGCCGTCACCGATGACGCACTCAAAGCCGCGATCGTACTCACCGACCGCTTCGTTCCCGAACGGGCGCGCCCCGACAAGGCGATCGACGTGCTGGACGAGGCATGCGCCCACGCCCAGGCCACGGCGACCGTGTCGTCCGAGCTGGATCGCCTGATTCGCGAGCGCCGCAAGGTGGATGCGATGATCCGGCGGGGGCTGACCCACGAGCCGAGCCGGACCGAGTCACAAGACGACCTGATGGCGGAGATCTTTCCGATGCTGGAGCGGATCGGGTCGGAGATCGAGAAGATGCTCGGCGGTAGGGGGCGGGAAGAGGCGGTAGGAGGCGGTAAGGGTGGGGAGCCGGCCAGCGCGACGCTACCGTCCCCTACCGCCCCCGCCCGTCCCTTACCGACTCTCGCCGATAGGCGAGCGGAGCTTGACGAGCTGTTGCGCCGCGAGCTGGAGCACCAGGGCATTGTCGTCACCGGTCAGGACATCGCCCGCGTGGTCGGGGCCGCCGTGGGGAAGAGCATCGAGTGGCAGGGATGAGGCGGCCGTGGATCGCAGGCGCCCTGCCGCTGGCGACGATCGTGGGCGGGGTCGCTTGCGAGCGGCGCGCGCACGAGGTGCAGTCCGAGGCGCAGCTGCGGCAAACCGTCGATCAGATGATGCCCGCGGTGGAGCGCGCGACGGGCCTCACGTTCCGGCGCCGGCCGCTGGTGCTGCGCCGCAGCCGCACGCAAATCCGCGATTACGTCGTCCACAAGCTCGACGAGGAGCTGCCACCGGCGGAGCTCCAGGGCGCCACGGCGGCGTATCGGCTGTTCGGCCTCATTCCCGATTCGCTGGACCTGCGGCGCACCATGGTGGACCTGCTGACGGAGCAGATCGCCGGGTATTACGACCCCGACTCGAACGCGCTGTTCATCCGGTCCGACATCGAGCCGTTTCAATTCCGGGTGGTCGTGTCCCACGAGCTGGTGCACGCGCTGCAGCACCAGTACATCAACCTCGACTCCCTGATCGAGCAGAAGCGCCAGAACGACCGGCGCTCGGCGGCCCAGGCGATCCTCGAGGGCCAGGCGACCTTCGCCCAGATCCCCGTGCTGATGCCGGAGCAGCGGCCGGAGACCCTGCCGGCGGGTTGGTTCTGGCGGCAGCGTGAGGTGGCCGCCCAGCAGCAGGCGCAGATGCCGGAGTTCGCCCACGCTCCGCTGTGGCTGCGTGAATCGCTGATCTTTCCCTACCTCGGCGGGGCGGAGTTCGTACGCTGGTTCAGGCGGCAGTATCCGGGCAAGCAGCCCTACGGCCGCCTGATGCCGACTTCGACGGAACAGATCCTCGACCCTGCGCGCTATGTCGCGGGCGACCGGCCTCGCAGCCTCGCGTTCGAGACCCCGGCGCCCGACACGGTCTTCTACGAGGACAACCTCGGCCAGTTCGAGATCCGGCTGCTGTTCACCCAGCTCCTGGGCAGCGAGGACCGTGCCGCGGCGTATGCCGCGGGGTGGGACGGCGATCGCTACCAGGTGCTGGGCGCCGGCGCGGACGCGCTCGTCTGGTACACGGTGTGGGAGGATCAGCCGGCGGCTGTCCGGTTCGCGAAGGGGCTCGAGCTGGCGTGGGCGCAACGGCGGTCAGGCGGTCCAGCGGTCAGGCGGTCAGAGACAGCGCAACTCACCGTGGACGGCCGGCCGGCGGTGCGGCTGACCGATGCCCCGGCCGGCTGGGTGGGATGGGCGAGGCTGCCGCAGGCGCGAGTGCAGTAGTCACGCGAGCAGCAGGTTGATCCCCCAGGCGACGAGTCCCACGAGGGCGCCGAGCACGTAGCCGAGCCGGACGATCAGCGTCAACTCACGCTGCGTCACGTTCCGGATCAGCTCCTCCATGCGCGCGGTCGAAAACCCGAGCACCTTCTGCTCCACGAGGCCCTGCACCGACAGCTGTGACACGAGCACGGGCACCTGCCGTTGCATCCAGGTCCAGAGCGGCTCCGTGAGCAGGCTCCGCAGCCGCGCCTCGGCATCGGGCGGGAGCAGGCTCGCGGGGCGGCCGATCGGCCGGTCGAGCAAGGCGCGCACGGCGGCGTGGGCGGCCTCGGCGACGCGCTGGCGACCGGTCTCGCCGGCCAGCGCGCGACGACCGAGTTCGATCGCCTCGCGCGCCCGCCGCACCGCCCATTCGCGCGTGGCCGGAGCGCGCAGCGCCGCGACGATGTAGTCCGCCGCCGCGCGCTCGAGCCCGTCCAGCCGGTCGGGCCCCAAGGCCCAGAGCCGCTCCGCGAGCGGGGTTCGCAGGAACCGCACGACCGCGTCGTTCACCGCCCCCGCCACCTGGGCGCGGAAGTCGGGCGAGGCGAGCGCCTCGGCGAGCTCGGCGAGGCCGCCATCCTCGAGCCCGTCGAGCAGCCGGTCCAGTCGCTGCTCGGTCACGACCAGCTTCGCGACGACGCGCTCATGAAGCATCAGGCTCTTGATCGCGCGATCGAGGAATTTCTTGAGCGCGTCCCGGACCCGCTGGCGTGCCGCGGGATCGGCCAGGAGGGCACCCAGCCGCTCGACGGCGATGGGGAGGTAGTCGGCGACCGCTTGCTCGAGCGCCGCGACGAGTCCCGCCGGCAGCCGGTCGATCAACGGCCGCTCGTCACGCAGCAGGCGCGCGCGCTGCGCCGCGACGAACCGGCGCACGGCCTGCTCGAGCTCCGGCCGTCCAATCCCTTCTTCGACCCAGCGGTCGAGCGCCACGTACTTCTCGACCGCGGCCTCGAACCCCGCACCTTCCACGAACTCCGCGAGCTTCGCCGCGAGCCGCTCGGCGAGCGGCTCGAGCGACCGCTCGAGCTCGGCGACGAGCGGCTCGGGCAGCTCTTGGCGCAGCGGGCCACGCGGCGTGTTGAGCGCACGGTCGAGAAACACCGCGATCGCCCGATCGAACGCCTCGCGCAGTCCCGGTGCGCTGAGCTGCCGGGCCAGGTCCTCCTCGGTGAGCAAGCGCTGGCCCACGGTCTTGCCGATGCTCTTCGCGAGCCGTCCCCTGTTTTTGGGGATCGCTCCGTGGAGCCGGAAGCGCCCGACCCCCTTCGGCTCGTAGGGGTGGAACAGCATCCAGACCGCGACGGCGTTGGTGACGCCGCCCGACACGGCGCCAACCAGCACCGTGATCAGCCCTTGCACCCACACGGATTCCGGCATGGGCTCGAAATAACACACCCCACTAGGATTCCGGCAACTCGCTAAGTAGTTTTGTAGGCTTATGTTTACGGCCCTGTCCGAGCACATCACCGCCGTCTTGAAGCTTTCGGCAAATGAAGAAGCTGATGAAAAGGATCTGAGAAACCCTATGGCAACTCGCATTCGGCTGCGGCGCGTGGGACGGAGGGGGCAGAGCTACTTCCGGATCGTGGTCGCGGACCAGCGGTCCCCGCGGGATGGCCGCTTCGTGGCGACAATCGGGCATTACAACCCGCGGACCAACCCGGCCGACGTAGCGGTCGACGCGGAGCAGGCGCGAGCATGGCTCGAGAAGGGGGCGCAGCCCACCGACACGGTCCGCTCGCTTCTGAAGAAGGCCGGGGTGCTGGGCAAACGACCCGCCTAGTCGGGCGGCTGCGCAAGCCGCACGGCCAGCAGGGGGAGGTAGCGGTGTTCCCCCTCGTGGAGCATCCGGGTGCTGTGTTCGTGCCGAAGGCCCGGCTCTATGTCGTGAATGAGGACCGGCAGGTGGTGGCGGGCCCGCTGGTCGTGGCGCGCCGCCGCGCCTATCACCGGGAGTGGCTGCTCGGATTCGTCGGGGTCACGTCGCGCGCCGTGGTGGAGCAGTGGCGCGACCATTTCGTCGCCGTGGACGAGGCCGATGTTGACGATTAACGTCGTGACGCTCTTCCCGGAGGTGTTCGCGGCGCCGCTCGGCGCGAGCATCCTCGGGCGCGCGGCGCAGCAGGGGCTGGCTCGCTACCGGGTGGTGCAGCTGCGCGACTACACGCACGACCGGCACAAGACGGTGGACGACTACCCCTACGGAGGCGGCGCCGGGATGGTGCTCAAGCCCGAGCCGTTCTTTGAGGCGGTCGAGGACCTGCGCGGCGCGCCGCCGATCGTGCTGTTGTCGGCGCGCGGCCGCCCGTTCACGCACGGCGACGCGGTGCGATTCGCGGTGGGGAAGGAGCTGACCCTGCTGTGCGGCCATTATAAGGACGTCGACCAGCGGGTGGCGGACGGTCTGGGGGCGGAGGAGCTGTCGATCGGGGATTTCGTGCTGTCGGGCGGAGAGCCTGCGGCGCTGTGCGTGATCGACGCGGTGGTGCGGCTGCTCCCGGGCGCGCTGGGCGACCACGAGTCCGCCGCCGGTGATTCGCACTACGACGGGCTCTTGAGCCCGCCGAGCTACACCCGGCCGCCGAGCTATCGCGGAATGGACGTCCCGGCGGTATTGTTGGGCGGCGATCATGAGAAGATTGCAGCGTGGCGCGCCGCGGAAGCCGAGCGGCTGACGCGCGAGCGGCGGCCCGATCTTTGGAGCCGGTATCAGGAAGGATGACGGTATGGATCGACTGAGAGCGATTGAGCGGGAGGGGTTGAAGACCAACATTCCCGCCTTTGCCCCGGGTGACACGCTGCGCGTCATGGTGCGGGTTCGCGAGGGCGACAAGGAACGGCTGCAGGCGTTCGAAGGCGTGTGCATCGGCCGGCGCGGTGCAGGAATCAACGCGACCTTCACGGTTCGAAAAATCTCCGCGGGCGTCGGCGTGGAGCGGATCTTTCCGCTGCACTCGCCCTCGCTCGCCGAGATCGAGCTCGTCCGTAAAGGGCGGGTGCGCCGCGCGAAGCTCTACTTCCTGCGGCGCCTCGCCGGCAAGTCCGCGCGGATCCGCGAGAAGCGCAGCGCCGTGGTTCCGGAAACGGAGCAGCAGGAGGCGTGAGAGGGCCCCGCCCCACGCTCGAGCGTGAAGCCGCGCTCTGGAGCGCGGCGGGCGGGGGTAGGCTCGTCGCCGGTGTGGACGAAGCGGGCCGCGGTCCCCTGGCCGGTCCAGTGGTGGCCGCGGCCGTCGTGTTGCCGCCGTACTGCCGGCCGATCCGTGGCCTGCGGGATTCGAAGCTGCTGCCGCCCCCGAAGCGCGCGCGGCTCGCCGCGGTGGTGCGGACGCGCGCCGTCGCGGTGGGTGTGGGCGCGGCGAGCGTGCGCGAGATCGACCGCCTGAACATCCGCCGCGCCTCGATCCTCGCCATGCGGCGCGCGCTCGCCCGGCTCGGCATCACCCCTGATTTCGTCCTGGTGGACGGCCTCCCTTGCCCGGAGCTCGGCTGCCAGCACGACGCCATCGTGGACGGCGATGCGTACTGCCATTCGATCGCCGCCGCGTCCGTCGTCGCGAAAACCGTGCGCGACCGCCTGATGGAGCTGCTCGCGCCGCGCCACCCGCTGTACGCGTGGGCGACGAACAAGGGGTACGGCACCCCGGAGCACCTCGCTGCACTCGCCGAGTTCGGATTCACGGCGCACCACCGCAAGACGTTCGAGCCGGTGTTGCAGCTGGAACTGATGGGGTGGTAGGAGCGGTAGGAGGCGGTAGGAGGCGGTAGGAGGCGGTAAGGCGGTAAGAGGCGGTAAGAGGCGGTAAGAGGTCAAGAGGCGGTAAGAGGCGGTAAGAGACGGTACGGGTGCCACTCCCCACCGCCCCATACCGCCTCCTACCGCCTCTTACCGCTCACCGCCCTCTTGAGTCCCCTCCGGAATTCGTCCAGGGGCCGAGTGTTCAGGATGTCAGTGGCTTCCAGTCCCGCGCGTCGCGCCAAGTCCACCGCGTAGCGCATGAAGGTCAGGTTCGTCGGCGTGTGGCTGTCGGTGGACAAGACGAACCGCACGCCGTGCTGCTTCGCCGCGGCGGCGAGTGTGTCCGGCAGATCCATCCGCTCGGGGTGGCCGTTCAGCTCGAGCAGGCAACCCGCCGCGGCCGCTGCGCGGGCGAGCGCGTCGAAGTCGAGCGGATAGGGCTCGCGTTTGCCGAGCAACCGTCCGGTCGGATGCCCGATGGCGTCCACCCAGCGGTGCTCTGCGGCGCCGACGAGCCGCTTGGTCAATTCCTTCTCCGTCTGATTCGTGCCGTAGTGGATGGTGGCGACGACGTAGTCGGCCTCGGTGAGCACGTCGTCGGGGAGGTCGAGCTTGCCGCTCTCCAGGATGTCGAGCTCCACGCTCTTGAGGATCGTGAAGCCGCGGCTCGGGGCGTTCCACTGCTCGATCGTCTGCCACTGCTCCCGTAGCCGCTTCGCGTCGAGCCCGCGAGCCATCGTCACCCGCTTGGAGTGGTCGGTGATGGCGATGTACTCGTAGCCGAGCGGCCGCGCTGCGTCGGCCATCTCGGCGATCGTCGCCTGGCCGTCGGTGGCGTTGGTATGCATCTGGAGGTCGCCGCGCATGTCGCTCAGCTCGACGAGCGTCGGCAGCCCGTGCGCGCGCGCGCGCGCCATCTCGCCGCGCGCTTCGCGCAGCTCCGGCGGGATCCAGTCGACTCCGAGCTTGGCGTAGATCTCTTGCTCGGTCTTGCCCGCGACGCGCCGCGTTCCCTTGAACAGCCCGTACTCGTTCAGCTTGAGCTTCTTGTCCTGCGCGAGCCCGCGCAGCTCGACGTTATGGGCTTTTGACCCGGTGAAATACTGCAAGGCGGCGCCGTAGGCCGCGGGCTCGACGGCGCGGAGATCGACCTGCAGGCCGCCCCGCAACTTCACGGTCGAGCGGGTCTCACCTTTCGACACGACGTCCGCGACTTCGCCGTACCCGACGAATCGCTCCATGACCTTGGCGCTGTTCGAACAGGTGACGAGGACATCCAAGTCTCCAATCGTCTCTCGGCGGCGCCGGTAGCTGCCCGCGACTTCGATCTGCTTGATGCCCCCGCCCGCCTTGAGGTAGGCGACGAGGGCGTTCGCCTGGCTTTCGACCTCGTGCAGGAGCAGGCGCCGCTCGGCGCGCTGCGCCGCGCCGAGCCCCGCCCGCATCTTCTCCTCCATCTTCGGCCCGAAGCCCTTGAGCTTCTGGATCTTTCCTTTGTCGAGGGCAGCGGCGAGGTCGGCCGCCGACTTCACCTTGAGCTTCTTGTGGAGCAGCTTCACGCGCTTGGGCCCGAGGCCGGGAATGCGGAGCAGGTCGAGCAGCCCGGCGGGGAGCTTGGCCGCGAGCTGCTTGCGGAGTGGCAGCTCGCCGGTGGTCACGATCTCGGTGATCTTCTCGGCCAGGTCCTCGCCGATGCCGGGGATCTCGGTCAGGTCCTTGGTCCCGGCACGCACCGCTTCCGCGATCGGCTCGGGGAAATCCCGAATGGTGCGGGCGGCGTTGCGGTACGCGCGCACGCGGAAGGGGTTGGCGTCCTGGATCTCGAGCAGGTCGGCCACCTCGTCGAAGACACGGGCGATATCGGGGTTCTGCATGGGCGGTAGGAGGTGGTAGGAGGCGGTAGGGGGCGGTAAGGGGCGGTAAGGGTCAGTGGAATAATACCGCCTCCTGCCGTCCCCCGTCTCCGCCCCTTGCCGCCCTTTCGCATCCGTGCCAATTTCGTCCGGCCCTTGAAACCCTCCTGCCGGAGAACACACGCCATGACGCGCTTCTTGACGCGCCTGCCCGTCGTTCTGCTCGGCGTGGCGCTCTTCCTCGGCGTCCTCAGCCCGTCGCTCGCGGCGCAGTCGCAGGCCACCACCGGCCTCATCCGCGGCGTCGTCGCCGACCCTGTCGGCAGTCCCGTGGCGGGCGCCACGGTGACATTGCGCGAGACCGAGACCGGCTTCCAGCGCACCCTGTCAACCAGCGACCGGGGCGTGTTCGTCGCGTCGCTCCTCCCTCTCGGCAGCTATGACGTGAGCGCCCGCGCCGTGGGGTACAGCGAGATCCGCCGGACCGGCGTCCCCCTGCGCGTGGGCGAGACGGTCGACCTCACGCTCGCCCTTCGGGCCGTGGAACTGGAGGCTGTCACGGTCGAGGCCACGCAGCCTGTGGTGGATGCGACACGAATCGAGGCGTCCACCCGGCTCCCGGAAGAGGCGGTCGGGGGCCTGCCTAACAACGGGCGCAACTTCCTGAATCTCACGCTGCTCACGCCCAATGTAGCGATCGTACAAGGGCCGGACGGCGATGAGCTGTCGGTCGCAGGTCAGAAGGGCATAAACAACAACGTTGCGGTGGACGGGGCGGACTTCAACAACCCCTTCTTCGGCGAGCACCGCGGCGGACAGCGGCCGCCGTTTACTTTCAATCTCGATGCGGTGCGGGAGATCGTGGTGGTCGCGGGCGGGGCGAACGCCGAGTTCGGTCGCTCCTCGGGCGGCTTCGTGAACGTCATCACCAAGTCCGGGACGAACGAGCTGCACGGCTCGGCCCATTACTACGGCAAGCATGACGCCCTCTCGGGTAATCCGGCCCACGGGGGCGTGACGTTCGAGCCCGATTTCAGCCAGCACCAGTTTGGCTTCACGTTGGGGGGGCCGATCAAGAAGGACCAGGCGTTCTTCTTCGTCGCCTACGATCAACAGGTGTACGACGAGACCAAGCAAGCGGACTCGAACCGTATCGCGCCGGCGCTGCGCGCCTGGATGGACACGGCCTTCGGCGGCGCGCTGGCCGGTGACTACGGCCCAATCGCACGCACCAACGACGCGCGGGTGCTAACGGCGAAGCTCGATTATCGCCTAAGTCCACGCCACAACTTGTCGCTTAAGTACAACTATCAGTGGTCTGAGCAGTCCAACGGAACGTTCGACGTCGACAGCTGGGCCCGCAGCGCCGACGCCCTCGAAAAAGACTGGTCCAACGCGGTCAACGGCAGCCTGGTGTCCTACCTCACGTCCAACCTCTCGAACGAGTTCCGGTTCCAGTATTCGCGCGAGGATCGGCCGCGCCCGTACCCCGGTCCCACGAGCGCACTCCTCATCCGGTCGGACGCGACCGATACGCGGCCGCGACCGTTCCCGGACACCGGGGTCGACTTCGTCGGGGCCTACCGGTTCGGAATGCCCTACTTCATTCCCGTGGACTACCACGACACCCGCATCCAAGTGCTGGACAACGTGTCCATTGCCCGCGGCGACCATCTGATCAAGTTCGGCATCGAGTACAACCGGGTGAATTCGTCGCAGACCTTCCGCGGCTTTCAGAACGGCCGGTTCATTTTCGGCAGCGTGGCGGGGTTTCTCGGCTACGTCGCCAACGGGCGCAACTACGTGGAGTGCTACGACGGGGCCGGCGCGCTCGTGACCACCAATAACAACGCCACGTGTCCGGGTGGCACGAGCATCGGCGGACCGGTCCAGCTGTATCTCCAGACGGCGGGCGTCGGCGCCGTCACAGCGGAGGAGGCTGGGACTCAGTCGATCCCCCAGAGCGAGATCGGGGTATTCATTCAGGACTCGTGGAAACCGAGTCCACGCCTGACGGTCAATTACGGCCTGCGGTGGGACGCGCAGATTCAGCCGGACATGATTACGCCGGTTGACTCCGTGTTCTACCGGCCGTTCATAGGAACGACCAAGACGACCACCGTGGGGACGTTCACCTTCCCGTCCGACGGGACCATCCCCTCCGACTACAGGATGTTCCAACCGCGGCTCGGCGTCGCCTACGACCCCCAGGGCGACGGGCGTCAGGTCTTGCGGGCGAACGCCGGGTTCTATTACGCCCGAACGGCCGGGCTGTACCTCGCGAGCAGCCGCAGCACCAACGGGTCGCGGGGCCAGACGTTCTTCCGCAACAGCGCCCTCACCCCGATCCTCGGGCCGCCCCCGGCGTATGACAGTCTGTTGTCGGGCGCGGGGGCGCCATTCCAACCCAACATCGTCGTGTTCGACAGGAAATTCCGCAATCCGCGGACCCTCAACGTGACGCTCAGCTACGAGCGACAGCTTGGCGCCGACCTCGCCGCCTCGCTAAGCTACGCGCATGCACGCACCGATTTCCTCACACGGGCGATCAACCGGAACGACCCGGTCTTCGGCAGTCCATGGCTGACCGGGCTTCCCGCCGTAGCGAACCAGCCCACCGGTCCCGCCGACACCGTCAACGGTATCAGCGGTTCGGCCGACAACTTCTCGGGCCTCGTGACGATGGAGAGCAGCGCCAAGTCGCGCTACAACGGGATCACCTTTGGCATCAAGCGGACGCTCGATCCGAACTTCCAGTTTCAAGTCAATTACACGCTGTCGTGGGACAAGTCGGACGACGACAACGAGCGCGATCCTTTCGTATATCGCTACGCCAGGGCCGATTCCCTTGAGCGGGAGTACAACTGGAGCGACCGCGACCAGCGGCACCGCGTCAACGCGTGGGTGCTCCTCAAGGTCTGGCAGCGAGTGTACTTGAATACACGGGCGAGCATCACTTCGGCGCAGCCCACCTCGGAACGATGCGGGGCCAACAACAGGGGGACCGGCACGCGAGCGTCGACGCCGGGCGATCGCATCTGCCCGAACGGTAGCATCCTGCAGCGCAACACGTTGCGGAAAGACAACGCGTACTTCTCGTGGGACCTCGGACTCACCTGGCCGTTCAGGATCGGCCGCCAGGGCGACGTCGAGGCGATCTTGCAGGTCTTCAACGTGCTAGGTAGTGACAACTTCAGAGACCCCTCCATCGGGAATCTGCTCTTCAACTTCGACGGCACGATCCGCTCGGGACTGGGCGACCCGCGGCAGATGCAGGCAGGGCTGAGGTGGCTGTTCTAGGTGTAATTGACAAGGAGGTTGTTCACTGAGGCACGAAGGGCGAAGCTGGAGTTGTCCGAAAACCAGTTAGCTCCTCGGAGGCCTCAGTGAACGTGCCCGTGAGTGGAGCCGAGAGGGTGAAGGTGTAATCGGAGAGCGTCACGGTCACGTGGGCCTGCGGTTCGGACGCGGCCGGGCGTGCCTGCGTCGTGACGACGAGGCGGCGGAACATGCCCTTCATGACGTGCGTCTGGCCGTCGGGGCTCGGCTCACCCTGATCCGGGTAGATGCGAACAACGTGCCGATGTTCAACTTCACCGGCCCGTCGAAGACATTCATCGACGACCCGAGCCTCTTGTCGCGCTGGCGCATCC
>JBOHSI010000123.1:0-12652 GCA_050733055.1 Gemmatimonadales bacterium | reverse complement strand
TTCCTGCTCGAAGCCCGGCGCAAGGTCGAGGAGGCGCTGGCCCGCGCCCGGGCGGCGGTGGACGAGGCGACGGCGCGAGCAGCGCGGCGGCTGGTCGAACAGGCGATCGAGGAGACGACGGGAGAAGAGGTCGGGGAGCGGGGACTGGGAAGGGGGGAAGGGTGGATGTCGCTGGAGGACCTGAAGCGCGCCAGGCGCGCGCCTTCGCCGACCGCCCGACCGCCCGAACGCCCGGCCGCCCCGGCGCCGGCAGTTCACGCGGCCAGCGAAGTGTCGCTCCGCGGCCTGCGAGTCGACGAAGCCGAAGTCCACCTCGTGAAAGCGCTCGACGACGCCGTCCTCGCCGATCTCCCGTATCTCCGGGTCATCCACGGCAAGGGCACCGGAGCCGTGCGCCGGCGCGTGCACGAGATCCTCTCCGCCGACCCCCGCGTCCGGCGCTTCGGCTTCGCGCCCGCGAACCAAGGCGGGCGCGGCGTCACCGTGGTGGAATTCCAAGCATGAGCTTGATCCCCGACGACGTCATCGAGCAGGTGCGCGAGGCCGCCGACTTGGTGGGGATCATCGGGGAGCAGGTGGAGCTCAAGCGCACCGGCTCGGACTACCGCGGCCCCTGCCCGTTCCACGGCGGCACCCACCGCAACTTCGCCGTCATCCCCAAGAAGGGAATGTTCTACTGCTTCGTGTGTCACGAGGCGGGAGACGTCTTCACCTTCTTCATGAAGCGCCTCGGCATGGACTATCCCACGGCCGTGCGTGAGGTGGCCCGCCGGGTCGGGATTACGATCCCGGAGCGCGGCCCCTCGGGCGGCGGACCGGACCCCCGCGAGCCGCTGTTCAGCGCCGTTGCTGCGGCGGCCGACTGGTTCGCGCGCCAGCTGCGCGAGAGTCCCGAAGCCGAGGTCGCCCGCCACTACCTCGCCTCCCGCCGGCTCGATCTCGAGACCGTGCTGCCCCTGGGTCTGGGGTACGCCCCGAAAGGGAGGGGCCTGCTCGACGCGATGAAAGGCTTGGGCGTGCGTGAGGAGGTGTTGCTGGAAGCCGGCCTGCTGGGTAAACGGGAGGACGGCGCTCTTGCCCCGCGGTTCCGCGGCAGGCTGCTGTTTCCGATCCACGACCTGCGCGGGCGCGTCGTGGGGTTCGGCGGCCGCATCCTGGCCGAAGGAGAGCCGAAGTATCTCAATTCCCCGGACACCGCGATCTTTCACAAGGGGAAGCTGCTCTACAACCTGCACGTCGCGAAGCACGCCGTGCGCAAGGCGGAGCGGGCGATTCTCGTCGAGGGCTACTTCGACGCTCTGCGCCTGTCTCTCGCCGGCGTGGAAGAGGTGGTGGCGCCGCTCGGCACTGGGTTCACGCCCGACCAGGCCCAGCTGCTCAAGCGCCATGCCGCCCAGGTGATCCTGCTCTACGACTCCGACGCCGCCGGGCTGCGCGCCACGTTCCGTGCGGGCGACGAGTTGCTGCGCGCACAGCTGCGCGTGAGCGTCGCGACGTTGCCGGCGGGCGAGGATCCCGACACGCTCGTCCTGAAGCAGGGCGCGGCCGGTCTCGAGGCGCTGCTCAACGATGCGGTGGACCTGTTCGAGCGCAAGATCCAGATCCTCGAGCGCAAGGGCTTCTTCGGCACACTGCCCGGGCGGCGGCGGGCGCTCGATCGGCTGCTCCCCACGATCCGCGCGACGGCGGACCCGATCACGCGGGAACTCTACATGTCCCGGGCGGCGGAAGTTGCCGGTGTGCGAAAAGATGTTCTGGAGCGTGAAGTACAGAGCGGCGGCGGTCAGGCGGTCGGGCGGTCAGGCGGCCGGGATGCCGCCGCTACCGCCTCTTACCGCCCCCTCCCGCCCCTTACCGCCCTGCCCGCCAGCGCCGAGAAGGCCCTCCTGCTCTTGATGCTGGACGGCGAGCCGTGGAAGAGTCGTGTCGTTGAAGCCGTCGACCCCGAAGAATTCGAGTTTGCCGCCTACCGCGACGTGTTCGAAGCCGTCGCCGACGATGCGGTGCTCTCGCTGGACGAGACGTCCGCGCGCGCCTACGAGCTGCTCAAGGCGGAAGGGGTGGGGGAGCGCGATCCGAACGAGCTGTACGAGCGGGCGGTGAACTGGATCGAGGCGCGCCGGCTGGAGCGGACCCTGGAGCAGCTCGACCGCCGACTCCCGTTCGAGAGTCCCGAAGGACAGATGTCCCTGATTGCGGAGAAGCGCCGCGTGTTCGACGAGCTCCGCAAGCGGTATCCGCGCTACAAGATCGCTGCGAGGAGGCGAGGTGCACCCGGAACTTGAGGCGTTGTTGGCGCTGCAGGACAAGGACCAGGCCGTCATGGCGACCGAGGAGGCGCTCGGTGCGCTCGAGCCCGAGCTGACGGCACTCGACGAAGCCCAGGCCGCCGGCGAGCGAGCGCTCGCGGCGGCGCAGGTCGCCATCCAGGCCGCCCTCGACCGCCGCGACGAGCTTGAGGGCAAGATCGCCGACTACCGCACCATGCAGGAGCAGCGGCGGCAGCGGCTCGAGTGGGTGCGCGGCGCGAAAGAGGCCTCGACGCTGATGGCGGAGCTCGATCTCGCGCGCTCCGTGCTGGCGAAGGAGGAGGCCGAGTTCATGCGTTCAGGGGACGCGGTGAGCGAGGCCGACCGGCGCGCTGCGGAGGCGGAGAAGGCGCTCGAGGAGCTGCGGGCGGGGCAGGCGCCGCTGCGTGAGGCGCTGGCGGGCCGGCGCGAGCAGATCGTGAGCGAGCGCGAGCGCGCCATCGCGGAGCGGGAGCGCGCGGCGGCGCGCGTGAGCGCCGCCATGCTCGGCCGTTACGAGCGCATCCGCCGCGGCAAAGTGCCCCTCGCCCTGTATTCGCTGCACGGGGATGCGTGCGGCCACTGCTACACGGCGGTCCCGACGCAGCGCCGCGTGCTGATCCAGCGCGGGGCGACGATCGAGGGCTGCGAGGCCTGCGGCGTCCTCCTGTACGCCAAGGAATGATCCCCGCTCGCTGGGCCGTCGCCGACCGGCCAGACCCCGCGCTCACGGCGGGCCTCGCTGCTGAGCTGCACATCCCGGAGCCGCTCGCCGCCATCCTCGTGCAGCGCGGCCTCGCCGCTCCCGAGCTCGCCAGGGCCTTTCTCCGGCCCGACCTCGAGCGCCTCAGCGATCCGCTCGCCTGGGCCGACATGCGCCGGGCCGTGGACCTCGTGGCGTGCGCGCTGCGTGCGGGCACGCCCGTCCTCGTGCACGGCGACTACGACGTGGACGGTCAGTGCGCCGTCGCGCTGCTCACGCGGGTGCTGCGGAGCGTCGGTGGGAACGTGCATGCCTTCGTCCCGCACCGCCTGCGTGACGGATATGACTTTGGTGCGGCCGGGTTGCAGGAGGCCCAACGCGTCCAGGCAGGACTCATCATCACGTGTGATTGCGGGATCACGGCCGTAGAGGCGGTACGCGCGGCGCGGGAGGCGGGGATCGATGTCATCGTCACCGACCACCACCTCCCCGGCGACGCGCTCCCACCGGCGTCGGCGGTGCTCGATCCGCGGCGGTCCGACTGCCCGTCCGCCGACAAGAACCTGTGCGGCAGCGGCGTCGCCTTCAAGCTCGCCCAGGCGCTCGCGGCGTCCCTGAGCCTCTCGCCCAACCTGCCCCTGCATTTCCTCGACTATGTGGCGCTCGCGACGGTGGCGGACGTGGTGCCGCTCACGGGTGAGAACCGCATCCTGGTGCGCCACGGCTTGAAGCTGCTCGCCGACTCGCGCTGGACGGGGCTCCGCGCCCTGGTGGACGCCGCAGGACTCGCCGGCCGGCCGATCAGGGCGGGCCACGTCGGCTTCATTCTCGCGCCGCGTCTGAACGCCGCCGGCCGCATCGGCGAGCCCGGCGAGGGCGTGCGGCTCCTGCTCTCGGACGACCCCGGCGAAGCGGCGGCGATCGCCCGCGAGCTCGAGACGTTGAACGCCCGGCGCCAGGCGCTGGACCAGCGGATCCTCGACGAGGCCGTCGCGCTGGCCGAAGCCACGCTCCGGCCGGCGGACTGCGCGCTGGTGCTCGCCGCCGAGGGCTGGCATCCCGGCGTGATCGGGATCGTCGCCTCGCGGCTGGTGGAGCGCTACGGTCGGCCCACGTTCCTGATCGGCTGGGAAGGGGAAACCGGCCGGGGCTCGGGACGGAGCATCCCCGGTTTGGACCTGCACGCGGCCCTGCACCGGGTCGGGCACCTGCTCGACAAATACGGCGGCCACGCCATGGCCGCCGGGCTCACGCTGCGGCGCGAGCGGTATGACGCGTTCCGTGTTGCGTTTCTTGAGGTGGCCGGCCAGGTTCTTGGCCCCGACGACTTGGTGCCGGCCCAGCGGGTGGACCTCGAGGTCCCGTTGGGTCTCGTGAGCGAGGAGCTCGAGAAGCTGATGCGGTACCTCGAGCCGTGCGGCCCGGGAAATCCCGCACCCGTCTTCGGCGTGCGCGGTGCACGGGCGCTCGCCGCCCGGCGCGTGGGGCCGAACCACCTGCGCTTCACGCTCGACGACGGCTCTGGGGTGCTGCCGGCCATCGGGTTCCAATGGGCCGACGTGGTGCCCAACGCCTGGCTGGCGCAGCCGCTCGACGTCGCCTTCCGGCTGGAGCGGGACGAATGGCAGGGGCGAGTGACGCTGCAGGCGCGGGTGGCGGCGCTGGCGCCGAGCGCGTGACCGGGGAGCGGAGCGGGGCATGGTCCGCATCATCGCTGGGGAATTCGGGGGCCGCCGCCTCAAGACCCCCGCGACCGACAAGGTGCGGCCAACGGCGGATCGGGTGCGCGAGGCGTGGTTCTCGATCCTGCACCGCTCGTTGCGCGGCGCCCGGGTGCTCGACCTGTACGCGGGCTCGGGCGCGCTCGGCCTTGAGGCGCTGTCGCGGGGCGCCACGACGGTCGACTTCGTGGAGCTGAACCGGTTCGCCCTCGCGGCCCTGAAAGCAAACATCCAGGCGCTGCACGTGGACGATCGCACCGCCGTCCACAAGGTCGACGCCGTGCGGTTCGCCGAGAAGCTGCACCCGGGTCAGTACGACGTGGCGTTCGCCGATCCGCCGTATTCGAGCGAGCAGGCGGCGCGCCTCGTGGCGATGTTCCGGGTGAACGCATTCGCGCGCATCGTCTCGATCGAGCACCCCGCGGATCAGCCGATTCCGGGTGACGACACGCGACGTTACGGGGACACCGCCATTACCTTCATCTACGCGCCGTGACGCCTCCCCCCAGGATCGCCGTGTACCCCGGGTCGTTCGACCCGATCACGCGGGGCCACGAGGACCTGATCCGGCGCGCGCTCACCTTCGCCGACAAGGTCATCGTCGCGGTAGCGGTGAACGTCGCGAAGCAGTCGCTCTTCACCCTCGAGGAGCGGGTCGCGCTGATCAGCCAGGCGGTGAACGATCCGAAGGTCGAAGTGCGCTCGTTCGAGGGGCTGCTCGCGGACTTCGCCCGCGGGGCGGGTGCCGCGGTCATCGTGCGGGGCCTGCGGGCGGTGAGCGACTTCGAGTACGAGTTCCAGATGGCGCTCATGAACCGCAATTTGGCGCCCGGCATCGAGACCGTGTTCCTCGTTCCCTCCTTCGACCTAACGTACCTCTCCTCCAGCCTGGTACGGGAAGTGGCCCGATTCGGCGGCGACGTCTCCCAGCTCGTCAATCCGGCGGTCCACCAGGCGCTGAAGCAAAAGTTCGCCCGGTGAGCTTTCGGGACCGCGCCTACGAGCGGGCCCGTCGCGCGCGCCGCCGCATCGTACTGCCCGAGGGCGACGACCCCCGCGTGCGAGAGGCCGCCGAGCGGATCCGCGCGCTCGGGCTCGGCGACGTGCAGCTCCTCGGAGGAACCGCTCCCCGCTCCCCGCCTCCCGACATGGTCCGGCTGCTCCGCACCCGCCACCCCGAACGGTTCCCAACCGACGCGGCTGCCGGTGCCGCGCTCCAGCACCCGCTCACCTTCGGCGCCTGTCTCGTGGGCCTGGAGCTGGCGGACGTGATGGTCGGTGGAGCCACCTTCCCGAGCGGAGACACGATCCGCGCAGCGCTGTGGGGGGTCGGCACCGCGCCGGGGATCGCAACCGTGAGCGGCTCGTTCTACATGGTGCGGGAGGACGCGGTCCTCACGTTCACCGATTGCGCGGTGGTCCCCGAGCCCGGTCCCGAGCAGCTCGCCGACGCCGCGCTTGCCGCGGCGCGGGACCGGCGGGGCATCGTGGGCGACGAGCCCGTGGTCGCGTTCTTGTCCTACAGCACCAAGGGCAGCGCGGAGGGTCCGCGGGTGGCGCGCGTGCGGCAGGCGGTCGAGATCCTGCGCGGGCGCCGGCCCGATTTCGCGTACGATGGCGAGCTCCAGGGCGACGCGGCGCTGGCAACCGAGGTGGCCGGCCGCAAGGCGCCGGGGTCGCCCGCGGCGGGGCGTGCCAACGTGCTCGTGTTCCCCGACCTTGACAGCGGCAACATCGCCTACAAACTGGTGCAGCGGCTGGGCGGCTGGGAGGCGATCGGGCCGATCCTGCAGGGATTGGCGCGACCGGTAGCCGACCTGTCGCGAGGTGCCACGGCCGGCGATATTGTGGACACGGCGGTGGTCGCCGTGCTGCAGACGGGCGCGTGACGCGGGAGGCGGCATGAGCTTCAGTCTCACCAAGGACAAGCGCGGGGTCGTGGTCGTGGCGGTGGACGGGCAGCTCATCGTCGGCAACCGCCAGGAGCTGAAGCAAAAGGTGCTCGACGCTTTGGACGGCGGCGCCCGGAAATTCGTCATCGACTTCACCAAGACCGGTTACATCGACTCGTCCGGACTGGGTGTGCTGGTCTCCCTCTCCAAGAAGATCCGCGAGCAGGGCGGCGACCTGCGCCTCGCCGGGCTGAACGAGGACCTGCAGACGCTGTTTGAGCTCACAAAACTGGACACCCTTTTCTCCATCGCGCAGACCCCGGCGGAGGCGTTGGCCGCCTTCTAGTGATCACGTCGCTGCACCTCGACGTTCGCCGATCGGCGGCGGGGGGCGAAACCGACTTCGAGCTGTGCCTCGCCGTGCCCAGCGACCTCGAGTACGTGGGGCCGGCGGTGGAGTTGATCGCGGGGCGCTTCCGCGCCGGGATCCTGTCGCCCCGCCGCGTCCGCTTCAACCTCCGCACTGCGCTCGCCGAAGTGCTCGCCAACGCCATCGCCTACGGCAACCGCCACGACCCCCGCCGGCACGTGCGCGTGCGGGTCGAGGCGGGCCGGGAGGCCGTCCGGATCCACGTGACGGACGACGGCGACGGCTTCGATCCGGCGGCCGTGCCCAACCCCACCCTCCCTGCCTATCTCGAGCGCGAAGACGGCCGCGGTCTGTTCGTGCTGCGGAGTCTGGTCGACCGCGTGGACTTCAACGAGAAGGGGAACTCCGTTTGCCTGACGCTCCGGGCGGGTTGACCCGCCTCGACCGATTGCTGCCGGCGCTCGAGCAGCTCGCCGGCGCGCGGCTTCGCCTGTGGCGCGTCGAGGGGCGCGTGGCGCAGGCGCTCGCGGGCGAGGGGGACCCGTCCCAGTGGACCCCCCCGCTGAACGGCCACGACGCCGGGCGCCGACTCGACACGCCCGACGGTCCGGCGTGGTTCGAGCCGGTGCGAGAGGCCGAAGGGACGTGGCTGGAAATCCGCACTCGGGGAGCGGGGAGTGGGGAGCGGGACCCCGCGACACTCGCCGAGATCGTGGGGTCGGTGCTCGCGGCGGAGCGCGATGCCGTCCAGGTCGCGGCCGAGCTGTCGGAGCGCTATGAGGAGATCGACCTCATCTACACGATCAGCGAGATCCTGGGCCACACAATCCGGCTCGATGAAGCGGCGCAGCGCATCCTGCGCGAGGTGTCCACCGTGGCGCGGGCGCGCCGGGCGACGCTGCTGGTGCACGATGCCGAGCTCGGGGTGTTGCGCATCCTCGCGGCGCGGGGGATGGACCCGGACGAGGTGGAGCCCATCGAGGTGGACGACGCCTGCTCGGTCGCGGCGCGCGTGTTCCGCGAGATGCGGATCGTGAGCTACGACCCGACCGATCCGAACGCGCCCAACCCCGGCTGCCCCGAGGGGCGCGAGTACCGGGGGAAGGCATTCCTCTCGGTCCCCGTGTTGTACGCCGCGCCGGGCGGGCGCGCGAAGCCGATCGGCGTCATCAATCTGACCGATCGCGAGGGCGAGGATGCGTTTACGGCGGGCGATCGCAAGCTCGTGGCCGCCATCGCGAACCAGATCGGTGCGGCCATCGAGAACGCGAACCTCGTGGCCCGGGACCTGAGCCAGCAGCGCGTGCGCCGCGAGCTCGAGCTGGCGCGCGACCTGCAGCTCAAGCTGCTCCCGTCACCGCTCGTGATCGCGGCCCGCGCCGACGTGGCGGCGCGCTGCCGCCAGGCCGACTCTGTCGGCGGGGACTTCTACAACCTGCTGAATCTGCGCGAGGACCGGATCGGCGTGATGATCGGCGACGTGACGACCCACGGGTTCGGCGCGGCGCTCATCATGGCGCTCGTGATGGCGGCCTCGGGCATTCACGCCGAGTCAGCGGAGACACCGACGGAGGTGCTGCGGCGCATCGAGGAATCACTCGCCGACGAGCTCGCGCGCACCGAGATGTTCCTGACGCTGTTCTACGGCGTGATCGACGCCAAGGTGGGACGGCTGACGCTCGCCAACGCGGGGCATGCGCACGCCTTCCTCGTCTCCTGCTCGACGGGTGAAACAACCCGCCTCCGGGCGACCCGCCCGCCGCTCGGGGTCGCCACGCCGCCCGGGCAAGACGCGGTCGTGCCGTGGCGGCCCAAGGAACAGCTGCTGTGCGTCTTCACCGACGGCGTCGCGGAGGCGCTGGGCGAGCGAGGCGAGCGCTTCGGCGAGGGGCGGGTCCTCGGCCACGTGGCGCGGCTCAAGGACCGTCCGGCGCGGGAGATCCTTGAGGCCGTGTACGCCGACCTCGCGGGCTTCACCGGCGGCGCTCCGGCCAGCGACGACCGCACCGTGGTCGTGCTCAGGGCGTGACGTCACGCCGGCGGCTCGGCCAGCACTTCCTCACCGACCCCAACATCCTCCGGAAGATCGTCGACGCGCTGGATCCCGCGCCCACGGACCTCGTGCTCGAGATCGGAGCGGGGAGGGGGAGCCTGACGGGGGAATTGCTCGCCCGCGGGCTGCAGGTGATCGCGATCGAGAAGGATCGCCGGCTGGCGGCGCCGCTCAAGGAGCGGGGAGCGGGGAGCGGTACCCTGCGGATCGTGGAAGGCGATGCGCTGCGGATGAACTGGCATGACCTCGTTCGCCAACCGTCCGGACCAGCTCCCCGCTCCCCGCTCCCGTCGTTCAAAGTCGTCGGCAACATCCCCTATGCCATCACGTCTCCGTTGATCGAGAAAGCCCTCACGCCGCCGCTCCCTCAGCGCATCGTGTTCCTCGTTCAGTCCGAGGTGGCGGATCGCGTGGCCGCGCGACCGGGCGCGGAGGCGTACGGCGCGCTGTCGGTGGGAGTCCAGGCGGTGTGCCGCGTGGAGCGGCTGTTCTCCGTGAAGCCGGGCGCGTTCCACCCGCCGCCCCAAGTGGCCAGCGCCGTCCTGCGGCTCACGCCGCTCAGCGAGCCCCTCGTCGCGCGCGAGGAAACCGGCCGATTCCGCGCGTTCGTCGCCGCGTGCTTCAGCCGTCGTCGCAAGCAGCTGCGTAATGTGGTGATGGCCGCGACAGGGCGCGGGGCGACGGACGTCGTGGCGGGGCTGGGCGCGCTCGGGCTCGATCCGGCGGCGCGACCCGAGACGCTCGCGCCGGCCGCGTTCGCGCGGCTCTTGCGTTGGAGTGGGTGATTGTGAAATCATTCACAATATGCGGAAGATCTCCGAAAGCACCGTGCGGCGGCTCTCCCTCTATCTCCGGTTCCTCGAGCAGTTCGCCACGCAGGGCCAGGCCACCATCTCCTCAGCCGAGCTGGCCCGCCGCGGGGGCACCACCTCCGCGCAGGTCCGCAAGGACCTTTCGTTCTTCGGCTCGTTCGGCAAACGTGGCCTCGGCTACTCGGTCACCGAGCTCACGGCCCGCATCCGCGACATCCTGGGGCTCAAGCGCACCTACCGCGTCGTGCTCGTGGGCGCTGGGCGCATCGGCTCGGCGTTGATCCAGTACCCTGGCTTCCGCGAGCGCGGCTTCCACGTCGCGGCCATCTACGATAAGGATCCGAAAAAGGTCGGGTCGCGCTGGAACAGCCTCCTGGTGCGCGACGTGCGCCACATCGCCGCGGATCTGAAGAAGGACCCAACCGACATTGCGATCGTCGTGACGCCGGCCGACGCGGCCCAGGAGGTGACCGACCAGCTCGTCCAGGTGGGGGTGAAAGCCATCCTCAACTTCGCGCCCGTGCAGCTCACCGTTCCGGCCGACGTGGTCGTGAAGTCGGTCAACATGGCGCTCGAGCTCGAGACGCTAAGCTTCGCGCTCGCAAACCGCTAGAGACCGGGCCCGCGGAGACGGCCCGCGCGCTCGTCCCACCGCCACTGCACCTCGTGGCCGACGAGGTGCGCACCGCCCAGCCAACGATCGATCCCGTTCAGTCGCACCCAGTCGCTCGTTCCCGCGACAACGTCGCGCCCCTCGGGTGTGATGCGCACCAGCCAGTTCGGCAGCCGACGCCCTGCGCCTGCGCGACCCTCGAACGTCACCAGCGGGTGCGGTCCACCGGCCAGCCGGCGTACCCGCGCCCAGAACGTGGCGTCCCCCATGAAGACCCGCTCCTCCTTGCCCTGGATCACCGGGAGCAGTTCGTCCATGGAGCGTGGCGCGTCGGCGACGGCGTCGAGGACGTGTCGCTCGGTTCGTGGTAACCCGTTCTCGACCGTCGGGAACTCCTGCAGGTAGCGGCGCAGCGCGCCCGCGAGGAACGGGAGGGCCGACGTGTCGCGCGCGAGCAGCCGCTCGAGCTTCGCGGGATCGGGGCCCGTGAACGCCTGCCACACCGCCCGGCCGAGCTCGGACTGACGGGTCGTGACGAGCTGCCGAGTGCCGAGCAGCGACGCGAGCTGCGCGGGCGAGAGCTGGCCGAGGCCGTGAAACGGCTCGACGCCGGGGAAGGCGCCGATACAGATGAGGCTGAGCCGCGTGCGCGCCAGGTCGCGCCGCGCGAACCAGGCGAGGTGACGCGCGAGGATCAGCTGGTCGCACAGATCGTGCTCGAACCACAGCACGACCTCGTCGAACGCGGGATAGCGCTCCAGGGCCCCGTCCCAATCCCGGTACCGCCGCAACGCTTCGTCATAGGTCGTCGATCCCTCCGCTCCCCAGTACCCAGGGTCGGTGATGAACCGCGCGCGCACCTCGCGCCATTGCTCGGGCGTCGCGTCCTCGCCGGGGACCGGGCCCTCGTGCAGCACGTCGGCCCACACCGCCAGCGTGCCGGGCACGTCCGACCGGCGCAGCTGGTCCGCTGTGCAGTCGCCGTTCAGGAGATGGAGCAGACGTGGGCTCGCGGGCACCTCGATAACCTACACCGCCGCCGCGTCTTGGCACGGCGGTCCCGGCCCGCCGCTTCGGGTGGGATGTTACATTGCGCTCCATGGCGCGTGTCCACGTGACTTCGGAAATCGGCCCCCTGCGGGCCGTCGTGGTCCATACGCCGGGCCCCGAGCTGCTCGCGGTCACGCCCGGGAACCGCGAAGAGTACTTGTACGACGACATCATCGACCCGGAGCTGGCGCAGCGGGAACACCGCCAGTTCGTCGCGGTGCTGGAGCGCTTCGCGCAGGTGTACGAGGTGCGTGCCCTGTTGAGCGAGCTGGTCGCGCGGCCGGACGTCCGCGAGTTCCTCGTGACGCGGGCGCTCGAGGTCGTTCCTTCGGACGCCCTGGCGAAGACGCTCGCCGAGCTGTCCGCCGAGGCGCTGGTTGCCGTGATGGTCGAAGGCGCGCTGGAAGAAGCCGGCCCGATTGCGCGGGCACTGAACGAGACCGGATTTGCGCTGCCGGCGCTGCCCAACCTGTTTTTCACGCGGGACGTGGGCATCGTGATCGGCGAGCACTCGATCATCGGCTCGATGCGCTACGGCGTGCGCTGGACCGAGGAGCTGCTCATCAAGGCGTTGTTCCGCTATCACCCGTGTCTCGAGAACGCCGGCATCCTGTACGACGGCTCCGAGGAAAAGCGCTTCACCTACACGCTCGAGGGCGGGGATGTGCACCCCGTCCGGCCCGACCTCCTGGTGCTCGGCTTCAGCGAACGCTCGAGCCCGGCGGCGCTCGACCACCTGTGCGACCTCGTGTTCGAGCATTGCGGCGTGAAGGACGTGATCGTGGTCGTGCTGCCGAGCGAGCGCACCGCGATTCACCTCGACATGATCTTCACGCAGCTCGACCGCGAGCTGTGCTGCGTCTACCCGCCGCACTTCGTCGGCGCGGAGCGGCTGGCCGTGCTGCACCGGCGCAAGAAGTCGAAGGGCGTGCGGGAAATGCCCAACTTCTTCGCCGCGATGCAGGCCGTGGATCATCCGCTGGAGCCCGTGTTCTGCGGTGGCAACAGCCGCACCCTGCAGGAGCGCGAGCAGTGGTCGTCGGCCTGCAACTTCTTCGCCGTGCGGCCGGGAGCGGTCATTACCTACGCCCGCAACGAGGCGACGCTGCGCGAGCTCGAGCACGCCGGCTTCAAGAGCGTTTCGGCCGTC
>JBOHSI010000122.1:0-20005 GCA_050733055.1 Gemmatimonadales bacterium | reverse complement strand
GAGGGACGCAGTGCTGGAGCGGGCGCGGGAGTACCTGGGCGGTAAGAGGCGGTAGGGGGCGGTAGGGGGCGGGAAGGGTGCCGCTCCCTACCGCCCCTTACCGTCGCTTACCGCCGCTTACCGCCGCTTACCGCCCCCTACCGTCTACCGCCCGAGACTCTCCCTGAAGAACCGAATGACGTTCCCCCACGCGCTGTCCGCGACTTCGGGCCGCTCGCGCGAGCGCAGGAAGCCGTGCCCCACGCCGGCATAGACGGTGTAGCGGTAGTCCCTGCCATACTGCCTCACCGCTGCGTCCACCTCCGACAGCCCAGCGTTGATGCGCGCGTCCTTCTCGGCGTAGACCCCGAGGCCTCTTGCGCGGATCCGCGCGACGGCAGCCGCATCGGGACCGGGCCCGTAGCAGACCACGAACGCGAGCAGCGACGGACTGTTGGTCGCGTACCGGAAGCTCTGACCCCCGCCCCAACAGAACCCGATCACGCCGATCCGATCGCGCCGGACCGGCTTGAGGGTCTTCAGGTACGCGACCGTCGCGTCGAGGTCCATGGTGAGCGTGTCGGGATTGAGCCCAGCGATGAGCCTGCGCGCCTCGTCGGTCGCCGCCGGCGTCCCTCCGCGCCGCGACAGGAGATCAGGCGCGATCGCCACGAACCCGTCTGTGGCGAGCCCTTCCGTAATCTGCCGGATGAAGTCCGACATGCCGAAGATCTCGTGGATCACCACCACCGCGGGCGCCGGATCCTTGCGCTCGGGATACGCGAGGTAGCCCGTGATCGTGTCCTTGCCGCTCAGGTACTTCACGTACTCGGCGTGGATGTCGGGCCGGTAAGAGGCGGTAGGGGGCGGTACGAGGCGGTACGAGGCGGTAAGGGGCGGTAAGGGGCGGTATGAAGCCGCCGCCACGAGTACCAACCCGCACAACCCCATACCGCCTCCTACCGCCACATACCGCCTCCGACCGCTCCTACCGCCCATAGCTCACCCTCCAGATCCGTCCCCCTGCGTCATCGCTCACCAGCAGCGCTCCGTCTGGCATCACGAGTAGCCCGACTGGACGCCCCCAGCGTGAGCCGTTCGAAAGCTGCCACCCGGTCACGAAGTCTTCCACGGCCGTCGGCCGGCCGTTCTGTATTCGGACGCGCACCACCTTCGCGCCCGTTGGCACGGTGCGGTTCCAGGAGCCGTGATAGGTCATGAAGCCATCGCCGTGGTACGCGGCCGGAAACATCGTCCCTGTGTAGAACGCGAGGCCGAGCGGCGCGGAATGCGCCGTGTCCGTGAGCGCCGGCGGCTCAACGCCGGAGCAGTCGAATCCCGGATGTTCAGGGTTCGGTCGATTCGGGAGGTAGCACTGTGGCCAGCCGTACCACATGCCGTCCTTCAGAATGTTGATCCGCTCGGGTGGAAGGCTGTCGGTCATCGCGACATCGTTCGTGATACCCCGTCGCCCAATGTCGTCGCGGTCGTTGTTGTTCGCCCAGAGCTCGCCCGTTGTCGGATGAAAGGCGAGCCCAACCGAGTGGCGCAGCCCGGTCGCGAACGTATGCGGATTGGTGCCGTCGAGATTGTAGCGCGTGACCGCCGCCCGCGGCGGCGCATCGTTGCACACGTTGCAGGAAGAGCCCACGGCGACGTATAGCAGGTTGTCGGGGCCGAAGACAATGGTCCGCGTGTTATGCCCTCCGCGTGGGAGGCCGGCGATCAGGGTGACGGCGGTGGTGGCGCCGGGGTCGAGACGCTGCACCGTGGTCTGTTCCGAGAAGTACATCGCGTCTCCGCGGAATGCGAGCCCGAACGGGTAGTCCAGACCGCTGAGAACGCTGCCCCCCGAGTCCGCGACGCCGTCCCCATTCGCGTCCACCAGACGGACGATCGTCCCGCCGCTCGAACGCGTGGCGAAGACCGCCCCGCCGGGACCGAGGGCGAGAGAGCGAGCGCCGTGCTGCCCTTCCGCGAAGAGATTGATCGTGAAGCCCCTGGGAACGTACAGCACTTCTCCCGCAATGGGGATCGTGTCCCGACCGGGGGGCGGGGGCGGGGGCGTCGTGTTTGCCTGCTCCCCACGGCACGCAAGCACGACGAGCAGCAGCAGAGGGCGAGCCATAGAGTGCTCCTCCTGGGACTCGCTACCCCTGGGCGGGGCGGACGTTCGCGCGCGACCCGCCCTCCGCATACACCCCGCTCAGCGCGCTCTCCCCCGGCGGCATGTTCACCCGACTGGCGAGCGCTTCTTCGGCAGCCTGCTCGACCTGCAGCGTCACCTCCGCTTCCGCCTCCTCGAGCCGCTGCACCGCGACGCCCTCTTGCTTGAGGAATTCCTCGTACAGCCCGATCGGGTCCCGTCTCCCCCAGCTCTGGAACAGCTCGGCGGGGAACGTCTCACGCGCCTCGCGCTCGTCGTGCGTGGCGTGGCCGCCCATCCGGAACGTCTCGGCGACGAGCATTGCGGGGCCCTCGCCCGAGCGGCAGCGCTCGGCCGCGACCTTGGTCGCGGCGTAGGCGTCGAGCACGTTGTTGCCGTCGAACTCGGCGCCCCAGACGCCATAGCTCGCGGGCCAGTCCTTGAAGTTGCGCGGGAGATGGTGCTGCTCCAACCGGGTGCCGAGAGCGACCTGGTTGTTCTGGATGACGAAGATCGCGGGGACCCGCTGGACCGCCGCGAAGTTCGTCCCCTCGTGCGCCGCGACGGTCTTGGTGGAGCCGTCGCCCACCCACGTGAGAGCGACCCGTCTCTCCTGCTTCATCTTGAACGTGAGCGCAATGCCGGTGATCACCGGCACCATGTCGCCCACGTGGGAGATCGGCTGGAGCACCCCGCGCGGCCACGAGGCCACGTGCAGGTCACGGCCTCGGGAGGGGGCGTCGTCGGTGGCCAGGTAGGCGCGCAGCATGTCCGCGACCGACATCCCCATCTCGCAGCAGGCGGCGGCGTTGCGGATCATCGGCGCCACGATGTCTCTATCGCGTTCGAGCGCGTGCACCGGCCCGATCGTGGCCGCCTCCTCCCCGGTGCCGAGCCACGCCTTGGAGATCACCCCGGTGCGAACCCAGCGCTTGAGCTGGATGTCATGGAGCCGGGCGCGCAGCAGGCCGGCGTAGAGTGCGAGCTGGTCGTCGGTGGAGAGGCGTGAGACGATCGCGGCGCGCTCGGGGTTCGTCTCGACGGTGGCCCGGAACGCCCGCACCAGGTCTGGGTCGGGCCTCCACTCGACGTACTCCGGGGGATCGAACGCGGGGAAGCGCCGCACTCTTACGCTCCCCTACCGCCTCTTACCGCCCCTTGCCGCCTTCATGGAACCCCTGCGGCGCTCCTGGCGACCACCTGCCCGCCCTGCTTGAACACCGCGCCGCCCTTCATGACGAAGTCCACTCGTTCGAGCACCCCGATGTCCCGCAGCGGGTCCCCCCGCACGGCAACGAGGTCCGCGTACTTTCCGGCTGCCACGGTGCCGACGTCGCGCTCGAGCCCCAGCAGGCTGGCCGCTTCTAGCGTGCCTGCCTGGATCGCCTGCATCGGCCGCATGCCGTAGCGAACCATCAGTGTGAACTCGTGCCCGTTGGTGCCGTGGGGGAAGACGCCGGCGTCCGTGCCGAGCGCGATCTTGACGCGTCCGTCCAGCGCCATCTTGAACGACGTCTGGAGCCGGGGCGCGATGGCGAGGGCCTTCTCGGCGATGAACGACGGCAACCGGCCGGCTTTGGCCAGCCGCTCGACCGACTCTCCCGCCATGAGCGTGGGGACGAGCCACGTTGCTTTTTCCTTCATCAACGCAACCGCCTCGGCGTCCAAGATCGAGCCGTGCTCGATGGACGTCACCCCCGCACGCGTCGCCGCCTTGATGCCCGCCGTGCCGTGGGCATGCGCCGCCACCCGCCGCTCGAGCAGGTGCGCCGCGGCCACCACGGCGCGCATCTCCTCTTCGGTGTACTGCTGGACGCCCACGGAGTCTGTTGGCGACAGCACGCCGCCCGTGGCGCAAATCTTGATCAGGTCGGCGCCGTACTTGACGTTGTAACGCACGGCCTCACGCACTTCCTCCACGCCGTCCGCCGCGCCGTCCTCGATCCGCCCCTGGGGAAACGCGCCATGCCAATAGCCCGCGGAGCCGTCGCAGTGTCCGCCGTTGATGCCGAACGAGCTGCCCGCGCCGAGGATCCGTGGGCCAGGGAGCCAGCCGGCGGCGATTGCGTCCCGCAGGGCGAGATCGGTGAACGCCCCGGCGCCCACATTGCGCACTGTGGTGAACCCCGCCTCGAGCGTCTGCTGGGCGTGCGCCGCACCCAGCAGCGCATGCTTCGCCGGGCTCTCGACCAGATCGGCGTGCTGCCAGTCCCCGTCGCCGATCGTGCGGCCCGTGAGGTGCACGTGGGCGTCGATGAACCCCGGTAGCACGGTGTAGCCCGACAGGTCGATCACGGTAGCGCCACCGGGCACCGGCACGTCTGTCCCGACCGCCGTGATTCGCTCTCCCTGGACGAGGATGACCGCGTTCTTCACCGGGGCGGCGCCGGTGCCGTCGATCACCATTCCCGCGCGGATCGCCGTGATCGATGACGACTGCTGGCTGGGGAGTGAGAGGGGAACGGCGAGGGAGAAGGCGACGAGCGACAGTCTCATTTCAACTTCTCCTTGATTTTGGAGATCAGGCTGCCAGCGTTCGTGGCGGTGAGCGCGTCCGCGAACTCGAGCGTCGTGCCGAAGCGATTGTCCGGATTCGATTCCATCGCCCGCGCGAGCGCCTTCTCGAGGTTCTCGGGGAGTTCGGGCCGTACCTGGCGCAGTTTGGGCGGCTGGCCGCGCAGGCGGGCGATCATCATCTCCTGCGCGCTGCGCCCCTGAAACGGCAGCTTTCCAGTGAACATCTCAAACGCCACGATCCCGAGAGCGTAGATGTCGGAGCGCGCGTCCAGCGGCTTGCCGCGGATCTGCTCCGGGCTCATGAACTCGGGCGTCCCGAGGATGATGCCAGTTGCGGTGAGTTTGGCGATCGACGGGTCGGCGCGGCGCTCCTTGGCGAGCCCGAAGTCCATCACCACCGCGCGCAAGCGCTCGCCCCCCGCATCCTCGAGGACCAGCATGATGTTTTCGGGTTTCAGGTCGCGGTGCACGATGTGCAGCTCATGGGCGTGATGCAGCCCGGCACACACCTGCCGCAGGATCTCGATGCCCACGGCGACGTCCATCGGGCCGCCCTTCACCTCGCGGTCAGAGAGGAGCTCGCCCTCCAGGAACGGCATCACGAGGTAGATCAGGCCGTCCTCCGACTCGCCCAGCCGCATGATGCGGCACACGTTCGGGTGGTCGAGCCGCATCGCCAGCCCGGCCTCGCGGCGCAGCCGCTCGACCGAGCTCCTGTCGGTCGCGAGCTTGGGCGAGAGGACCTTGATCGCGACGTCCTGCCCGGTCGACACTTCGCTGGCGAGGTACACGTAGGACATCCCGCCCTCTCCGAGCTTCTTCTGGACCTGGTAGCGGCTGTCGAGGATCTGGCCCGATAGGCTCGAGGCGCGGTCGAGCCCGGGTTTGGGCGTGGGCGGAGTGCGAACCGCCGTGGCGGTGCCGGCCGAGGGCGTCACCGGAGTCTTCGCCTGTAGCTCGACGAGCAGGCTCCCGTCGCGGGGGCAGAAGCGCGCGGTGTCGCCGTAGACGGTCCCGCACCTGGGGCAGCGGCGTTCGCTCATTGACGCACCAAGTTGCGCCCTTCGTTCTTCGCGCGATAGAGGGCCTGGTCCGCGAGCGCGACGAAGCTATCGGCGCGCGTGACGCGGTCGTCGGGGAACGAGGCAAGCCCGACCGAGATCGTGAGGCTGAGCGGGTCCTCGCCCGGGTCGGCGAAGTCGTGGTGCATCACCCGTCGCCGCAGCCGCTCCGCGAACAGCGCGGCACCGTGCAGCGCCGTTTCCGGCATCACGATGACGAACTCTTCACCCCCGTAGCGCGCCACGAGATCCACCGACCGCGCCTCGCGGCGGAGAATCTCTCCAACCTGACGCAGCACGGAGTCCCCCGCAATGTGACCGCGCGTGTCGTTGACCAGCTTGAACCGGTCGATGTCGGCCAGCAGAATCGTGAGCGCCAGGTTGTACCGTCGCGCGCGGTCGAGCTCCTGCTCGAGCTCTTCGGACAGCGCCCGCCGGTTGAGGCAGCCGGTGAGCGCGTCCGTCGCGGCGAGCTTCTCGAGCCGCTTCTTGTCCGAGACCGCCGTCTCGAAGTCGTACGCCTTCTCGATCGCCGCCACCGCCGTGCGGATCACCGTTTCCGCAAACTGGGCGTCGGCGCGCCGGAGCGGTGGGTCCTCACCCGTGGTCCGCAGGAAGAACACACCCACCTGATGCGCCGTCATCGAGAACGGCAATGCCACCGCCGAGCGCGTGGGCACGTTGATCGCCTCGCGCGCCCAGCGCACCCGCTCCTCCGCGTACAGCGGGTCGGACTGTACGTCCTCGACGAGCACGGCCCGGCCGGTCGTGAGCGCGCGCTGGATCTCGGGGTAGCGCACCAGCTCGATCTGGAGGTTGCGCAGCATCGGGTTCTCGTACGCCGCGACCACGACGCCCAGCTGGTCCCCTGGGTTCGCCAGCACCATTGAGCACTTGGAGATCTGCAGGACACGCGCGACGCGCCGCACCAGAATGTGGTAGATCTCGTCCGGCTTGAGGGAATCCGTGACCTCATGGAGGATGTCCACGATGGCGGCGCGGCTCTGGGCCTCGTCGCGCGCCCGGGCGAGCTCCTGCGCCGTGCGGATGTGCGCCTTCACCCGGGCAAGCAGCTCACGCACGCGGAACGGTTTCGCGATGAAGTCCGCGGCGCCCAGGCCCAGGGACTTGACCGTCGCCTCCTCCGGCGGCATCGACGAAATCATGAGCACCGGGAGATCACGGAACCGGTCGTCGGCCTTCATCTTCGCGAGCAACTGCAGGCCGTCGACCTTCGGCATCATGATATCGAGCAACAGGAGCTGGGGGCGCTCTTCCTCGAGCTTACCGAGGAGGCCCTCGCCCCCCAGCGCGACCACGACCTCGTAGCCGTTCTCCTTGAGGATCCAAGTGAGCGTCCGGACCAGCGATTGGTCGTCGTCGGCCACGAGGATCTTGGCCGCAGCGCTGTCGGGCATCTCCGGTTCAGTCCTCAAGCAGCGAGGGATCCACGTTGCCGCCGCTCACGACGAGCACGGTGGGCGGGACGGGCGTGAGCGCGCGGGACCGGACTGCCGCGGTGGTCGCGGCTCCCGAAGGCTCGACCGCGAGCCGGTACCCGCGCCAAAGAAAATGCACCGCCTCGCGCAGGGTGTCATCGTCCACGAGCACCACGCCCGCGAGACGCTCGCGTTGCTGCGCGAGGTGCGCGAAGGGGACGGCCCCCACGGAGAGCGTGATGAGCCCGTCGGCGAGGCTCGCGGCGCGTTCGAGCCGGACCGGGGTTCCGGCCTCGAGTGAGCGCGCGAGCTTGGGCGCCCCCGCCGGCTCGACACCCCAGACCCGCGCCGCGCATCCCGCCGCCGCGAGCCCCACCACCACGCCCGAAATGAGCCCGCCCCCGCCGACCGGCGCCACCACGGTCGCCACGTCGGGGAGCTGCTCCGCGATCTCGAGCCCCACGGTGGCCTGCCCCGCTACGATGTCCGGGTGGTCGAACGGCGGCACGACGGCGAGCCCTTCCCGTGCGGCGATCTCCTCAGCCCTCATCTGCCGGTCGTGCGACGTGCGGCCGGCGACGACTACCTCCCCACCCCACCGCTCCACGCCCGCGACCTTCACGGCTGGCGCCGTCTCGGGCATCACGACGACCGCGCGGACGCCTACGAGCTGGGCTGCATACGCCACGGCCTGGCCGTGGTTGCCGCTCGAGTACGTGATCACGCCGCGCTGGCGCGCGGCAGCAGAGAGTTTCCGGATCGCGTTGTAGGCTCCGCGAATCTTGAAGGCGCCGACAGGCTGGAGGGTCTCGAGCTTCAGGTAGGCGTTGAGCGGCGCCACCCAGCGCAGCGGCGTTCGCACCGCCACGCCGACGAGCCCGGCAGCCGCCTCGCGCACGTCCTGGGGGGTGACCAAGCCTTATTTCTTCTTCTTCTTCGGGGCGGCCTTCGGCTTCGCCCGCGGGGCCTCGTCGTCCTCGTCGTCCCCGGCGTCGGCGCCGTTCTCCGCTTCGTCTTCCTTCACGACCCGCGCCACATCCACGACGAGGTCCCCGGGCGTCGGGTTCATGACCTTCACCCCCTGGGTGTTGCGCCCGGAAATGCGGATGCCCTCGACCGCTACGCGGATCATGATCCCCTTCTTCGTAATCATCATCAGCTCGTCGTCGGGGAGCACTTCCTTGAGGGCGACGATGTCGCCGGTCTTGTCAGTGCGCTTGAGCGTGATGATGCCGCGGCCGCCGCGGTGCTGCACGCGGTACTCCTCGAGCTCGGAGCGCTTCCCCATCCCCTTCTCGGTCACGGTGAGCAGCGTCGATTTCCGACGCACCACCACCATATCGATCACCTGGTCCTTCTTCTCGAGCTCGATCCCCTTCACGCCGGTCGCCGTCCGGCCCATATCGCGCACGTCCTTCTCGTGGAACCGGATGCTCATGCCGTGGCGGGTCGCGAGGACGATGTCGTTGCGCCCGTCGGTGACCTGCACGTCGATCAACTCGTCGCCTTTCTCGATGTTGATCGCGCGAATCCCCACGGAGCGCGGGTTGCCGAACTCCGAGAGCACCGTCTTCTTCACGACTCCGTTCTTTGTCGCGAACAGCAGGTATTGATCGTCGGAGAACTCGCGCACGGGGACGAGTGCGGCGATGCGCTCGTCCGGCTTGATCGCAACGCAGCTCACGATCGGCTTGCCCCGCGCCGCCCGCGCCGCCTGCGGGACCTCGTGCACCTTGAGCCAGTAGCACTGCCCGTTTCGCGTGAAGAACATCACGTAATCGTGGGTCGACGCGATGAAGAGGTGCTCGACCCAGTCGTCTTCCTTCGTGTGCGTGGAGATCACGCCCTTGCCGCCGCGTCGCTGCCGGCGGTACGTCGACACGGGCAGCCGCTTGATGTAGCCTCCGTGGGACACGGTGATCACCATGTCCTCCTCGGCGATCAGGTCCTCGATCGAGAACTCGCCCTGGTCGGCGACGATCTCGGTGCGGCGCTCGTCCCCGAACCCCGCGGCGAGCTCCGTCAGCTCCTCCTTCAGGATCTTCATGCGGCGAGGGCGTGAGGCGAGGATCTCTTTGCATTCCTTGATGAACTTGCGGACCTCTTTCAGCTCGTCCTCGAGCTTCGTGATCTCGAGGGCGGTGAGCCGGGCGAGCCGCATGTTGAGGATCTCGGCGGATTGCTTCTCCGAAAGCTTGAAGCGCTTCCGCAAAGCCGCGTCCGCCGCCGGAGCGTCCTTCGACTTCTTGATGATGCGGATCACCTCGTCGATGTTGTCGACGGCGATCTTCAGACCCTCGAGGATGTGCTCGCGGTCCTGGGCACGCTTCAGCTCGAACTCGGTCCGGCGGGTGATGACGGTGTGACGGTGCTCGATGAAGTGCTGCAGCACCTCCTTCAAGTTCATCTCCTTCGGCACACCATCCGCCAACGCCAGCATGATGGCGCCGAAGGTCACCTGCATCTGCGTATGCTGGTAGAGCTGGTTGAGGATGACCATCGGCACGGCATCCCGCTTCAGCTCGATCACCACCCGGATCCCTTCCTTGTCGGACTCGTTCCGCAAGTCCGAGATCCCTTCGAGCTTTTTCGCCAACACCAGGTCGCGGATCTGCTCGATCACCCGGTCCGGGGAGACCTGATAGGGGAACTCCGTCACGACGATCTGCTGCTTGCCGGTCGACTCCTTCTCCTCCACCGTGGCCCGCGCGCGGATCACGATGCGCCCCCGGCCCTTCTCGTAACACTCCTTGATCCCGGCGCGGCCGTAGATGATCGCGCCGGTCGGAAAATCCGGCCCCTTGATGAACTTGCGGAGGTCCTTCACGCCGGCATCGGCGTGATCCACAAGGTGGTTGATGGCTTCGACGGTCTCCGCGAGGTTGTGGGGCGGGATGTTGGTCGCCATGCCGACGGCGATACCGGCCGCGCCGTTCACGATCAGGTTCGGGAGCCTCGCGGGGAGGACCGTCGGCTCCTGCAGCCGATCGTCGAAATTGGGGACGAAATCGACGGTGTTCTTGTCGATGTCCTCGAGCATCGTCATGGCAACGCGGGTGAGACGTGCCTCCGTGTAGCGGTACGCCGCCGCCGGGTCGCCGTCGACCGAGCCGAAGTTCCCCTGGCCGTCCACCAGCGGGTAGCGCAGCGAGAAGCCCTGCACCATCCGCACCAGCGCGTCGTACAGCGCGATGTCGCCGTGCGGGTGATACTTGCCGAGCACGTCGCCCACCACGGTCGCGCTCTTCTTGTAGGGACGGCCCGGGACGAGGCCCAGCTCGTGCATCGCGTACAGGATGCGGCGGTGAACCGGCTTGAGTCCGTCGCACACGTCCGGCAGCGCGCGCTGCACGATCACGCTCATCGAGTAGTCGAGGAACGACTCCTTCATCTCGTCTTCGATGAGGCGGGGTAGGATGCGTTCGCGGGCGTTCGGTGCAGTCATGTCCGGGGTTTCACGATCTGGGCTATGGGAGTATCCGACCAAGCAGGCTAAGTTGAGGAAAAGTAAACACTTAGGCCACCAAATTCAACCCGGACCGGCTGCCGAAGTCCCTGTCGGCGGCAGGGTTACGGAGCGGTGACGCGCGGCGCGCGCGCCTACCGCCGCCGGAGCGCATCGAGGAAGGCCACGACGTGGGAGCGCTGCTCCTCAACCTCATCGTAGCGGAGCTCGTGCCGGGTGCGCTCATCCTCGGCATCATCATCGCAACCTGGCGAGCACCACCCTGTTGACGCCCGGTTGATGCCGCGTGTGGATCTTGTTGCCGGTGCGGTCGCCTGGGCTCGGCGACGCGCTGTCCTGAAGTACGACGAGCGAAGCGGCTGACTACGAGCGGACGCGCCTACAGGGTGGGCCTCGCCGAGCCCGCGCCCCTCAGCCGGCCACCTGAACCACCACCTTGCCGAGCTGCTCCCCCTTCTCGAGTCGCTGAAACGCCTCGCGGGCTTCCGTGAACGGGTACACGCGGTCAACCCGTGGACGCAGCTGTCCCGTGCCCAGCAGGCGCACGATCTCCCGGTACTCGCTCTCGTTCCCCATCGTCGAGCCCATGATCGTCCACTGGTACCAGAAGAGTCGCCGGATATCGATCGACGCCTTCGGGCCGGTGGTCGCGCCGCAGGTCACGAGTCGCCCTCCGCGGCCGAGCACGCGCAGCGACTCGGTCCAGGTGGCCTCGCCCACGGTCTCGATCACGACGTCTGCGCCCCGTTTGGCCGTCAGCGCGCGGACCTCCTCCGCGACCTTGCTGGTCTTGTGGTTCAACGTGACATCTGCGCCGAGCTTTCGCGCCTCTTGCAACTTGCCGTCGCGTGACGACGTGGCGATCACTCGCGCGCCGCGCAGCTTAGCGATCCGCATCGCCGCGAGGGCCACCCCACCCCCGATCCCCCAGATCAATACCGTCTCGCCGGGCTTCACCCGCGCGCGGGTCATCACCATGCGCCACGCGGTGAGCGTGACGAGCGAGAACGCGGCTGCTTCGCCCCAGGTGAGCGGTGGGCTCAGCGTCGGAATCACGGCGACATTCTGCTCGGGGACGACGACGAACTCGCACAGCGTGCCCGGGAGGTGCTCGCCCAACAGCCCGTAGCTGACGCAGAGGGAATGCTCGCCCGCTCGGCAGTAATCGCAGGTGTAGTCGGAGATACCCGGGTTGATCATCACCCGGTCGCCGGGCTTCACGGCCCGCACTCCCGCTCCCACGGCGTCCACCACCCCGGCCCCGTCCGCGCCGAGGATGTGGGGGAAGCGGTGGTCGTGGGGCAACCCGCGCACGACGAACAGGTCGAGATGATTGAGCGCCGCTGCCCGTATGGCGACGCGCACGTTTCGCGGGCCCGGTGGGACTGGGGGATCGGGAACGTCGGCGAACTGGATCTGGTCGAGGCCGCCGGTGGCGCGAATGACGCAGGCGCGCATCGGCCGGTCACGGCATGAATGCAGGAGACGCCATCTGCTCGGCGCCGGTCGTGGGCAGCGGCACGGGGGCTCCGCCGCCCGAAGCGACCGGCTGGATGTACACCCGGGCGACGTTCTTCTGGACGCTCACGACGAGCGCCACCAGGTCACCGGCGGGGGAGACGGCGAAGTCGGCGATCAGGAGGTCGGCTCCCGTGAGCGGCGTGAGCCGGCCCGTCGCGACGTCCGCCTTCACGACCCGCGCGGCAGTGCGGCCCCCATCCCTCCCCTCGAGGAGGAAGGCGAGGGAGCCATCGCGCATGAACTGCGGACTCTTCTCTCTGACCTGCGCCGACTTCGTGAAGTTGCGCTGGTTCGAACCGTCCCGCGACATCAGCCAGATATCGTCGTTGCCGTCGCGGGTCGAGACGAACGCGATTGTTTCGCCGTCCGGCGACACGGCGGGTTGCGAGTTGTCGGCCGGTTCCTGGGTGAGCTGGATCGCGTCGGAGCTGGTGATCGACTGCAGGAAAATCTGCCGGTGCCCCGTGCGCTGGGAATGGAACACCACGGCTTGCCCCTCCGCCGTGAACGCCGGGTCGCCGTCCGGCGCAGGGGAGTTCGTGAGGCGTGCCACATTCGAGCCGTCGGCGTCCATCACGTAGATCTCGGGTTGGCCGTCCCGGGTCGACACGAATGCGATGCGCGACCCGTCCGGGGAGAACGCCGGCTGGTTCGCGGCCGCGGTGTCGTCCACCACCCTCCGCAACTGAGCGAGATTGGAGCGCTCCGCCGAGTACAGCTGGAAGCGTCCGGACCGTGAGCTCGCGACCACGATCTCCCCTTGCACAAACACGTCGGCCGTGGCGCGCTTCCCGCCGGGCGCGGTCGCAGTGATCCGGGCGTGCCCATACGCGCCAGCGGACACGGTGCCGTCCTCGCCGACGGCTGCGACCTGCGGATTGTCGGAGGCCCACGTGACGCCGGTCGCGGGACCGATCACCGCTCCGGCCTCGTCAGCGAAGCTCGCCCGCAGGCCGTATCGTTTGTTCGCCGGGAGCCCGAGCCGGGACGCCGAGAGCTTTACGCTCGCCACGATGGTCCGGATCGACCATGTGACCGTGAGCCCTTGCCCCGGTCCCCTCACCACGAGCTGCGTCCTGCCGGCCTTCTTCCCCGTGAGCACGCCCGTCGCCGGGTCGAAGCTCGCGAGCGCCGTGTCCGCGACGCTCCAACGAAGCGGCGCTTCGAGCACGGGCTGGTTGTCCGCGGCGAGCGCCTGAGCTTCGAACTTCGCCATCCCCTGGATGGGCACGGGGACCTCGGCCGACGGCTTCGGCCGCACGGCGAGCGCCTGCACGGCCTTGTGCACCACGATATCGAGCGACTTGGTTTGCAGCAGGCCGGATACCGAGAGCGTCGTTCGGCCGGGGGCGACCGCGCTCACGACGCCCGTGAGCGAAACCCGGGCGATGTTGGAGTCGGCGGAAGACCACTGCACGGTGAGCGGACTCACTACCCGGTTCCCTTGAGCGGGCACGACGACGCGCAGCGTGTCGGTGTCGCCCGGTGCCAGCGTGACGGGACTCGGCTCCGCGATCGCAATGTCGCTCGCCTGGACCACCACCGGCGCCGTCGCGGTGAGGCCGGACGACCCTGTCACCTGCACCGTGCCCTGGCCGGGCGACAGCGCCACGATGACACCGTTGTGATCCACGCTCGCGATTTCCGGTCGCAACGACTTCCACGTCACGGCCACCGGCGCCGCGGGAGAGCCGTCTTCCCGGAGGGCGCGCGGGAACACCCGCGTGTTCTCGGACGGCAGCAGATACACCGTCGGCGGCTCGATCCGCAGCACCGTCGCGGGGCCGACGCCCACCGGCTGTCCGGCCAACGGGTCCGTGGCGCCACCTGGGTCAGTCTGGCCTGGGCGCGCGGCCGGTGGCTGGGGCTGGCCGCCGGTCGCCGGTGTTCCCAGCACCTGCACCGCAGCCTGCCCTTTTCGCGAAGCGACGCGCGCCTCGATGATTGCCACACCGCCGCCTACACCGGTCACGGTGCCGTCGTTGTCCACCTTCGCGACTGCGACGTTGTTCGAGGACCAAAGGAACCTGACGGTGGGAATGACGTTGCCCGCCCGGTCGAACGCCGTTGCCAGCAAGCCGCTGCGCTCGCCGACCTTGAGCGTCACGGAGGGGGGCGCGACCTGGACTTCCGCAACGTTTTGTGCCGACGCGCGTCCGGGGACGATGAGCGCTATGAGGGCAACGGTGACGAGGCTGCGAGCAGCCATAGAGGCGCGAACGTAAGTAAGCCTAAGTGCGCTTGTCAAGCTAACTTGTCAATTGGGCGCGAGGAACCCGCGCCGCGTGAGCGCCATGATCATCGACCCTTACTACCCTCCGAGGGGACAACCGGCCCCGCGCCGTGCCCACTCGCGAGGCATGCCACCGCAGTCGCAGCCGTGGGTTCGGCCGGTCCCTGAATGAGCGCGGCGAGCCACGGCAAGGAGATGAGCCGTGGCGCCGCTGTGCGCGACGGCGACCGACGGCGGCACGAACAGCGCGGGCCTCAGTTGTCGCGCCATCACTTGCGTGTCCGCTTTACCGGGGTAAGCTATAGGCCACGCCCACGGACAACCAGCAGAGGAGAGATCCGATGCTCGAGCCAACTGATTTCTCGGAGAGCAGCTGGACCGGTTCCGGCATGATGGAGCCGATGTACCCGCCGTCGCCTCCGCCCGCGCCGACTCCTGCGCCGATGAGGGAGGAGCCGGCAAGAGCCCCGGCGCGGAGGCCAGCGAAGAAGAAAAAGAAAGCGGCGAAGCGAGCAAAGGCAAAGAAGGCCGCCAAGAAGAGGCCGAAAGCGAAGGCGAAGCGGCGGGCGAAGAAGAAAAAGTCGGCGAAGAAGCGACGCCGCTAGCTAGAATACTTCCACACGACACCGCGGGAGCGCCTTTCGGATGGCTCGAGCCATCTCGTCGAGGCGTTCCCGCGGTACCTTTTGCAGAGTCGGGTCGGCGGGAGCGCGGTCGAGCGAATAGAGGTGCACCGCTTCCGGATCGGTGTGCACGAGGAGCGGCAGCCATGCCCGCACGCTCTCGTCGCTCGCGCCGTCCCAGTGCTCTCCTTTCGTCACCATGGCTTGGATCGTGCACGGCCTGAGCGCCCGGTACGATTCCACGAGTCGTCCGGCGTCGTAGCGCGGACCGTTCACCCGGTCCATCGGCCCGGGATCGAGCTTCATCATGCGCGCGTCGAGCGCGAGCAGCGCGTCGCGGATCGACGGCTTCCAAGCCGCGAGCCCGTTGGAGAGGATCCCGACACGGCATCCGGGGACGAGCTCTGCACGCACGGCGACCACGCGCGCGACGACGACGGGGAAGCGGGGGTGCATCGTCGGCTCGCCGTTGCCGGCGAACGTGATCCAGTCGGGGGGCGCAGGGAGTCGGGTGAGGGCATGGCGCAAGCTGTGGGCCACCTCGTCAGGCGAAGGCCAACGGGTGCCCTGCGCCTTCGGCGTGTTGAAGCCGCACTCGCAATACGGGCAATCGAAGGTGCAGAGCTTCGAGCGGGCGGGGATGAGGTTCAGCCCGAGGCTGACGCCGAGTCGGCGTGAGCGCACCGGTCCGTTGACGATCGATTCCCAGAGAAAGCCACCGCCCGCGCGCGCTTGTTTCGTGCCCAAGAGCGGGAGCGGGGTTGCGTCGTGCATGACGGAAGGTACGTTGGGGCCACCGCGGAACGAAGGAGGTGCGTGGTGCGGAGTCTGTGGTGCGCGGTCGCGGCGACGACCGCTTGTGCGGCGCCCAAAGTGCCACTCGGGAATCCTCAGGCCGAGATCGCGGCGATGCTCGCGCGGAGCGCGGCCGACTGGAACCGCGGCGACCTGGCCGGCTTCATGGGCGACTACGCGCGTGACTCGCTCACGAGCTACGTCTCTCGCGGCCACGTGCAGTACGGCTGGCAGCGACTGTATGATCATTACGAGGCGACGTACTTCGCTTCCGGGAGGAGGCGCGATTCGCTGACCTTCGCCGCGGTGCGGGTGCGGCCTCTCACGACCGACCTCGCGTTGTGTACGGCGCGCTTCGCACTGCACCGCGGCGATTCCGTGACGGCGAGCGGCCCTTTCTCTCTCTTGCTCCAGAAGCGCGGCGACCGCTGGTACATCCTGCACGACCACACCTCGAGCGATCCCAAGTAATGGGCGGACAGGCGGTCTGGCGGTCAGGCGGTCGGACCGGCCTTTCGGGCTGGCTCCCGACGGCACGCCCGCCTGTTCGCCTGACCATAGCCCTCGTGTTGTTGTGTTGCGCCTGCAAACCGCCCGGTGCCGGCGTCGTCGCGCTCGAAGGCGCGACGCTGATCGACGGCTCCGGCGGTGACCCGGTCAAGGACGCCCTGATTCTCGTGAAGGACGGCCGCATCCAGGCCGTCACGCAGGTGAACGAGCTCAAAGTGCCGAAGGGCGCGCAGCGGATCAGCCTCGTCGGCAAGACCGTCATCCCAGGGCTGATCGATGCGCACGGCCACGTGGAGCGCTGGGCTACCCAGCGCTACGTCGCCTGGGGGGTGACCGCGGTGCGTGACCTGGGCGCCGGCGGCACCGACTCGAGTCTGGCGCTGCGCCATGACGTGAATCTGGGCTCGGTGCTCGGCCCCCGCATGTACACATCGGGCGCCATGATCGACGGGGCGCCGCCGACGTATCCCGCGGCGACCGGGGTCGCCAGCGCCGGCGAAGCCCGCAAGGCGGTGGACCGGCGCGCTGTGGCCGGCACCGACCTGCTGAAGATCTACACGAAGATCACGCCCCAGCTCCTCCAGCCGCTAATGGACGAGGCCGCGACGCTGCGGCTTCCGGTGGCGGCGCACCTCGGCAAGACGGACGCCCTCACCGCGGCGAAGGCCGGCGTGGCCTCGCTCGAGCATATGGCGGGCGTCGTGCAGGCGGCAACGCGAACCCCGGCGGTGTACGTGGGCGGGCACGACCGGTTCCTCGCGGGGTGGACGCTCGAGGAGACGGGCTGGGCGGCGCTCGACTCCGCCAGCGTCGCGCGAGTCGCGCGCAGTCTCGCCGCGGCGCGCGTGGCCATCGTGCCGACGCTCGTCCTGCACGAGATGCTCTCCCGACTCGACAATCCGACGCTGCTTTCACGCCCCGGGATGGAGGATGTCCCCGCGAGCGCGGCCGGAGTGCGCGACATCGCCGGACTGGTCAGGCGCGCCGGATGGCGCCCCGCCGACTTCCGGGCGTTCCGGCGCTCGCGGCCGCGCCAGGACCAGTTCGTGCGCGAATTCAAGCGAGCGGGCGGCCTGATCGCAGCGGGGTCGGACGCCGCGAACCAGCTGCTCGTGCCGGGCCTCTCGCTACATGAGGAGATGAGCCTGCTCGTCGCTGCCGGGTTCACGCCGCTCGAAGCAATCACCGCCGCGACGCGCAAGGCCGCCGAGCTGCTGCGCGCCGACTCGCTCGGCGCGGTCGCTCAAGGCAGGCTGGCCGACCTCGTGGTCCTCGACGCCAATCCGGTCGCGGACATCACGGCCACGCGCCGCATCGCGTGGGTGATGGTCCGGGGTCGCATCGTCAAACCCGACTCGCTGAGGAGAGAATGGGCACGGTGAGGCTTTGTCTCCTGGCGGCGACCCTGTTCGCTGGCTGCGGGAGACGGGAAGCGGGAGACGGCAGAGCGGCGTACGATCTGATCCTCCGTGGCGGCTGGATCGTGGACGGGAGCGGGAACCCGCGCCACAGGGGCGACCTCGCCGTCCGGGGCGACCGCGTCGCCGCTGTGGGGTTCCTGCCGGGCGCCCAGGCACGCGAGACGCTGGACGTCAGCGGGCTCATCGTGGCCCCGGGGTTCATCGACATGCTGGGACAGTCGGAGGACTACGTCCTCGTGGACAGCCGGGTGCTCTCGAAGGTCACGCAGGGGATCACGACCGAAGTGACCGGAGAGGGCGGCTCGGCCGCGCCCCTGACCGACCGGGTGATCGACACCGCCTGGGCGCGCAAGTACGGCGTGACGGTGGATTGGCGGGACCTGGACGGCTTCTTCGCCCACCTCGAGCGCGCAGGCTCGGCCGTCAATCTGGCAACATTCGTCGGGGCGACCCAGCTCCGCCGCCTGGTGGTCGGCGACGACGACCGACCGGCAACGCCCGAAGAGCTCGCCCGGATGACCGCTCTGGTGGACACGATGATGGTCCAGGGGGCACTCGGGCTCTCGAGCTCGCTGATCTACGCCCCCGCGATCTACGCGCCGACCGAGGAGCTGATCGCCCTCGCGCGGGTCGCCCGCCGCCACGGCGGGATCTACGCCACCCACATGCGGAACGAAGGGTCGCGTATCGACGCGGCGCTGGACGAGACATTCCGCATCGCCCGCGAGGCCGACATTGCCGTCGAGATCTGGCATCTCAAGGTCTCGGGGCGCCAGAACTGGGGACGGATGCCCCACGTGCTGGCGCGGATCGATTCCGCACGCGCCGCCGGGATCGACGTCACCGCCGACCAGTATCCCTATATCGCGTCCGCCACGTCGCTCGATGCGACGATCCCGGCGTGGGCGCACGCGGGGGGGCGCGATTCCCTGCTCGCCCGGCTGGCGCGGCCGGCGGCGCGGCGCGCCATCCGCGACTCGATGCTGCAGGAAGCGACCCGTGGCGAGAACATGTACCGCGGTGTGGGCGGTGCCGATGGGATCCTCATCGCGAGCGCGTTCACCGATTCGCTCCGGTACCTGCAGGGGCAACGGATGGGGGAGATCGCGCGGGCCCGCGGGCGCGACCCGATCGAGACGATCTTCGACATCCTCCTCGCGGACCAAAGCCGGACCGGGGCCATCTACTTTTCGATGAACGAAGACGACCTGCGGGTCGCCCTGGGGACGTGGTGGGTCGCGGTGAACACCGACTACCCCGGTGTGGCGCCCGACGGCCCCTTCGCCGACATTCGCCCGCACCCCCGCTCCTACGGGTCGTTCGCGCGGATCCTCGGTCGCTACGTGCGGGGGCTACGGCTCATGCCGCTCGAGGCGGCGATCCGCAAGATGACCTCGCTTCCCGCGCAGCGCGTCGGCCTCGTGGATCGGGGGCTCCTGAAGCCCGGCATGTTCGCGGACATCACCGTGTTCGACCCCGAGACCGTCGCCGACCGCGCGACGTTCGAGCGACCGCACCAGCCATCGGTAGGCTTCGCGTACGTGTTCGTCAACGGGGAGAAGGTGCTGGACCACGGCACGCTCACGGCGTCGCGCCCCGGCCGTGGCCTCCGCGGCCCGGGCTACCTACCGCCGCAGCGACGCGGAAAGCAGTGACTCTCATCCGCCTTGTGCTGGCCTGGATTCCGACTGCCCTTTGGTTCGCGATCGCGACGCGCGTCACCGCCTTGCTCGGCGCCGCGCTCGCGAAGCCCGCCGGCCAGCCGGACGTGGGAGCCGGAGTCGTCGAGCTCGCCATGATCAAAGGGCCGATGATCGAGGCCGCACTGCTTACGTTGCTCGCCTCGTTTTGGTTCGACTCGCTGGGCAGCGGCGGCTGGTGGCTCGTGTTCCTGCTCGTCGGGGCGCTCGCGACGCTTCCGACGTGGCGGCGTGCCCACGCGGAGCGGCCGCCGAGACGGGCGGTCCTCATCGGAGCCTGCGCCGACCTGGCGCGGTACGTCGTCGCTGGCGCCATTCTCGCCTGGAGACTCGGATAGAGTATCTTCGGTGGACGTATGTCTACCGAGCTCATGACCACGATCCGGCTGACGCGCTACTCGCACGGCGCGGGCTGAGCCTGCAAGCTCGGCCCCGCCGAGCTGGCGCAGGTCTTGCGCCACGTGCCAGTCGCGACGGATCCGCGGATCCTCGTCGACGCCTCGACCCGCGACGACGCCGCCGTCATCCAGATGACGCCCGAGCGCGCGGTCGTGGCGACGGTGGACTTCTTCACGCCCATCGTGGACGATCCGT
>JBOHSI010000121.1:0-7389 GCA_050733055.1 Gemmatimonadales bacterium | reverse complement strand
GTCGGTACGGCAAGGAGGGGGGCGCAGCTGTCGGTGGCGCGGGCGCGGAAGTTGTGCGCCGCTCGTCGGCTGCTGCGGCTTGTTAAAGGGCGCAGAGGGTCCTAGGCGCGTTAGGGATACCGGCGTGGCGCAGGACCCTCGGGGACGAACCGGCCAAGGCGCTTGCGATAGTGAGCCACGAACCTGTCAAGCAGGTCGATGAGCGGAGACAGTCGGAGCGCGTGAAGAACGTGGCCGAGCGGTCGGGTGAGGTGGACCTCGGCAAAGAGCATGACGCCACCACCCCGGTCGCCCGCGACTGGCGTGCCATCGCGGAGTACGAGCCACCAACACTCGCCGCGCCTTTCTTGGGGCACGGAGGCGAGCAGGCGCCCGGCTTCCTCATCGGCGAGCGGAAGCAGCGCCAGTTCTTCCCGTCGGTCGAGCGTGGCGACGACCCGCGCCGCCCAACGGCAGAACCTTCAGCCGCCGGAATAGAGCAGTACCGGGCGCGGCAGGTGAAGGGTGGCTGCTACATCCGAGCCCACGTTCTCCGCTCCTGAACCAGTACCAGGCTGACCAGCCCAACCCCCCCTACGTCGTGAGTCTAATCCCGCCCGCTCATCTTCAACTGGGGAAGAGAATGCTGCGAAGCTGCGGCTGCTGCCAGGGGAGCTTGACGGCGCGTCGATCAGCATTAGCAATAGGGAGAAAATCCGCGCACGAGACGCGTATGCGTACCCCGCAGTGTGTGGCGGCGCCCGTAGTTGCCATCGTCGCCACCGTTGCTCTGCCGTGGATGGCCTCCGGCCAGGTAATGCGCCCCTGGGGCGATCGAGCCCCCGAGACCATGCTCGCTCTCGAGGTGCAGAAAGCCTCTTTCGATGAGAACTTCACCTTCAGCACCTCGATCTTAACGCTCACTGTGCGCCACCTACTCTCCCCGCGGCTGGTGGTGGAGGGAGAGCTACCGTACGTGCACGAGGGCAAGACGAGTGGCGGCACGAGCAACCTGATCGGGAATCCGTATCTCGGTGTTGCGCTGACCCGGACAGGCTCCGGCTGGGTGGGTGACTTCGGCGTGCGGCTTCCCTTGGCGGACACCTCGGGCGATGACGACGGCGCGACCGCGGTCGGCTTCTATTCGTACTACGACCGCGGTGAGGCGTACCTGAGGGACATTTGGAGCGTGGCGGCGAGAGTCGGGTGGCAAAGCCGTGAGCCGTCCGGTTTCCAAGTCGACGTGCGCACGGGCCCGATCCTGTGGCTCCGGACCAACGACAGCGCCCTCCCGCGTGGCAGCGAACTGTTCCTGGATTACGGCCTGCGGGCTGGTTAAGGCCGATGCGTGGACGCCGCTCGGCCCCGACGGCGCGCCGCTACTGCGCGAGGCGTGGCGGTATCTGTTAGGAGCGCCACGGCTGGAAACGACCAGCACGAGGATGATGACCGGGACGAGGAACATGACGGGGACGATGACGATGACGACGATCGGGGTCGGAGGAAGCGTCGCCACTAAGCCAGGCCATCGTGCGTCGGGCGCGAGGCCGGCGAGATCAACACCATCAAGGCAAGCGGGACAGGCGTCACGTTCCTCACAGGTGGTTACAAGCCAGCATGGTCGCCGGACGGCGGAAAGATCGCCGTCGAACGTCTCTGGATCTACGTTATGAACGTGGATGGCTCAGCGCCAACGCGACTCCAATGGCACGAACCGGACACGGCTCCTCCCGTACGGCGGGGACCCCGCCTGGTCGCCTGACGGTGGCACGATCGCGTTCGCGGACTCGGGCGGCGTGTACGTCATGAGTTCGGGCGGCACGTCCGCCACCAGGCTCACCGCCGACGGGTCGCAGCCCGCCTGGTCCCCAGACGGAGCCAAGATCGCGTTCACGGGCTGGACTACTGAATGCTACGAGGAGGCCGGCCCTGGTTTCGTGGATGTATCGCTAGTTCCGACGTCTACTTGATGAACGCAGACGGGTCCGGCGCGGGGCCGCTGGTGGTCGGGTTCAACCGGAACTTCTTGGCGGTCACGTACAGTGACCCGGCCTGGTCTCCTGACGGGCGCTGGATCGCAGTCACGTACACAGTGTGCGACCTCACCTTCGCGGACTGCTGGTGGAGCAGAGTCGTACTAGTGCGAGTAGAGGACGGCTTCGCTATAGGGCTCACGGACAACGGGGCTCAGCCCGCCTGGCGGCCAAAACGTGCCAGACGGAGCGTTCGTGTACGCTGTCGCCCGCACCGGCACCCGCCGGCTGCGGCGGTGGTACGCCCGAGTGACGACCCACAGAACTCAGGCGGGCAGGTCGGCGAGGATCGGCGCGGCGAAGTCCACCGCGGCCCAAATCGGATCTCCATTGACGCCCGGTTGACGCGCGCGCCGCATCGTCGCTCGCCATGGAGTCGCAGCGGCGCTACGTTTCGGCCATGACTCCCGCCGCTATCCAGACGGCGGAGGACCTTCTCCGCTTCCACGAACCGGGCAAGACGGCTGAGCTCGTGCGTGGCATGCTGATCGTGCGCGAGCCGCCCGGCACGGGCCACGGCGCCCGCGCGGCACGGCTTACCGTGCGGGTCGCCAACTTCGTCGAGCGGCACGACCTGGGTGAGGTCTTCGCCCAGGACACGGGCTTCAAGATCGAGCGCGACCCCGACACCGTGCGTGCGCCGGACGTCGCCTTCGTGGCCCGGGAGCGGCTGGCGCAGATTCCCGAGCAGGGCTACGCCGAGATCGCGCCCGACTGGGTGGCCGAGATCCTCTCCCCCGGCGATCGGCCGGGAGAGGTGCTGGAGAAGGTAGGGCAATGGCTGGGCGCGGGCGTACGGCTCGTCTGGGTCCTCGACCAGGTTCGGCGTGACGCGCGGATCTATCGAGCGGACGGGACCGTTTCGATCTTACAGCCGGACGACGAGCTGGACGGTGAGGAGGTTCTGCCGGGCTTCCGCTTGCCGCTCCGCGACATCCTCTGAATCGCCGGGCAGCAGCGCGCGGACCCTTTCCGAAAGCGCGGGCAAACTTGAGCTGGTCGAGCTGGGGCGGGACGACTCGAACCTCCAACTTTCCGGTTAACAACCGGAGGAGGCGTCGCCACTAGGTAGGGCCACTCGTGCGACCGGAGCAGGTGCTCATGTCCCCGGACGCACGAGCTTCTTGAAGCGCGGGTGCCCCCGCAGCGCATCCCACGTGGGATCGATGCGGAGCCAGGCAGCGGTCAGGGACCCAGGGATCGAGAGCAAGTGTTCGACGCGGTCCACCGCGGCGTCGGACTCTCCGACCATGGCGTAGATACGACTCAAATCCCAAGCGCGATAGTACCCGGCGTTCGCGTCCTTGCTGATCGGCAGGAGCTCCACGCCTGTCTGACCTTCCTGGATCGCCTCTAGCGTCCGGCCGAGGCCGGCATAGGCGATTCCCAAAACCGCGCATCGTCGGGTTGCTTCTGGAGGTTTCTGGAGACGACGCTGCGCGCCGAATCGTAGTACGCGCGCGCCAGATCCTGGCGCTGCAGCAGGCCATAGAGCTCTGCGTACAGCTGGGCCCTGGGCACGAAGCCTCATCCGCTCGAGGATTCTCAACTCGGCGGACGACCTCGGCGAGCCGGGGACCGACCGGTACTACGGCAAGGGACGTATCAACATCGCGCGGGCGCTGGAAATAATCGACTGGGCAGACGCCGAGCAGGGTCTCAAAACCGCCGGCCTGCCCAACGGCGAGCGTCTCCCTGGGGACCAACGGGGGACAATGGCGAGCGCTGGTCCGGCGGCACGCGCCGTCTTGCCTGGGCTGCCAACGGCTCTCACATTAGCGGCATGGCCACGATCGAAGAGCTCGAAATCGCGATCCTCCGCCGCATGACACCGGCGCAGAAGGTGGCCGTCATGCACGCCCTGTGGCGCCAGGCGTGGAACCTCAAAGTGGCCGGGGTCCGCCGGCAGCACCCCGAGTGGACAAGCCAACAGGTCCAGGCCCTGGTCCGGGAGATCTTCAGCGGTGCAGCCGCCTGACCTGATCGCCTTGTTCGTCGTCCCCCTCAACAAACTCAACATTCGGTACATGATCACCGGCGCGGTGGCGGCGGTGATCTACGGTGAGCCGCGATTCACCCGCGACCTGGACCTCGTCCTCGACCTCCGCCCCGGCGATGCCGACCGGATCGCCGCGGCTTTCCTGAGCGACGCTTTCTACGTGCCGTCGCACGAAACCATGGAGGAGGAGGCGCGGCGCCCCCGGCGTGGTCACTTCAACTTGATTCACCACGACACCGCCCTGAAAGCGGACTGCTACCTAGCTGGTGAGGATCAGCTGCACGAGTGGGCGATGGCTCGCCGCGTTCACCACGACGTCGGGGGTAACGCCGTTTGGGTCGCCCCGATCGAGTACGTCATCGTGCGCAAGCTCGAGTGGCATCGCGACAGCGGGGCATCCCGGCAGCTCGATGATGTTCGGGCGATGCTTCGCATCAGCGGCAGCAGCGTGGACCGAGCGGCGCTCGGAGCCTGGGTGGCTCGCCTCGGGTTGGAGAACGAGTGGCGGCTCGTGGCTGCCGCCCTGGCGGGGGCGTAATCGCGCCGACGCTCGCGCCCGAAGTCGGGCCGAGTCGGGGCGGCGCACCGCGCGGAGAATCGGCCCCGCCTCATTACCTTCGATCCACGAGCCTCTGGAACCGCGGGTTGCCCCGCAGCGGATCCCACGTCGGATCAATGCGGAGCCAGGCAGCGGTCAGGGGCCCAGGGATCGAGAGCAGGTGTTCGAGGCGGTCGACCGCAGCGCCGGACTCACCGACCATGGCGTAGATCCGAGCCAAATCCCAAGCGCGATAGTACCCGCCGTTCGCGTCCTTGCTGATCGGCAGGAGCTCCACGCCTGTCTGACCTTCCCGGATTGCATCCTGCTTCCGGCCGAGGCCGGCATAGGCGATTCCCAACGCGCTACGCAACCGCGGATCGTCGGGATGTCCCTGCAGCTGTCTGGATACGACGCTTCGCGCCGAATCGTAGTACGCTCGCTCCAAATCATGGCGCTGCATCAGTCCGTAGGCCTCTGCGTACAGCAGGGCTCGGGGCACGAAGCCAAGGTCGCCAGCGATGACCTCCGGAGCGCCCGAAGCCAATTCCCGGATCGCCTCCTCGTATCGGCGATCGAAGATATCGACCCGCACCCGCTGGCGGAGCAGCAGCGGATCATCCGTGAGGCCCATCGTCCGGGCTTCGTCCAGTACCGCCCGCGCCTTCTGCGTGCTGCCTTCCCAACGCAAATAGAGCCCGGCCTTCCAGTAGTAGGGGTAGGAGTAATCAGGCAAGAGTGCGATAGCACGGTCGTAGAAGGTTTCGGCGCGTGCGAAGTCGCGGGCGAAGTCGCGGTTGAATGCACACTCGTAAGCGATGTTGGCAGCGCCCGGGTCGAGTTGTCGGGCCTTCTCGAGGTCCGCAAACCCCTCGTCAGGCTTGCCCTGCCGCAGGCGAAGCACGGCGCGAGGGACGAGGACATCGCTGTGATTAGGTAAGCCCGCTTCTGCAATGGCGTATTCCCGGAGCGCCGTGTCGTAGTCCAGGTGCCCCAGCCAGTAGTAGCTCCCCAGGGCCAGGTGTACCTGGGGCAAATCGGGTTGCAGCTCGAAGGCCCGGTCAACGGCGCTCTTGGCCCGCGCGAGGCGGTCACTCGAGCGATCGATGTAGGCCAGTACATGCGGGCGTTGTTGCGACCAAGCCGCGCATAGGCTAGCGCGAAGCGGGGGTCGAGCTTCACCGCCTGCTCGTACATCCGCACCGCCGCACGCGCGTAGCGTTCCTCCAGGCGACGCATGTACTCGTTGCCGCGCAGGTAATAGTCGTAGGCCTCGAGGTTGGCGGTCGGCGCGGCTTCGATCGCGCGCCGTTGCGGCTCCAGCAGCGTGACGTCGAGCGCCTGAACCACTTTCTGGGCGATGTCGGACTGGACCCGGAAGATCTCGTTCAGTGGCTCGTCATAAACCGCCGCCCACAGGTGCATGCCGTCCGCCGTGCTCACGAGCTGGGGTGTGACGCGGACTCGGGCCTGCCCCTGCGGTGACTTTTCCCAACGGACGCTTCCCTCCAACACGTAGCCGACACCCAGCTCCTCCCCGATTTCAAGAATCGACTTCTCCGTTCGCTTGTAGCGATTGGCGCTGGTGCGGCCGATCACACGCAGGCGATCGATCGCGGCCAGCCGGGCGGCGATCTCCTCCGTGATCCCGTCCGCGAAGTACTCGTCCTCGGCGGGGCCTTGGTCTTGCTAGGCGCGGTGGTCGGAGATCGTGACCGGCTCGAGTTCACGCCGCCGTCCGGCCGGCACGTGATTCGAGTGGCGCTCGTGGCGGGGCACGGTGATCGGCTCTTGGTACGGATCCGACGGCCGGAGTAGAGGCGGCCGGTTGTGTGGCAGCTCCCTCGCAGCGCGGTGGCCGAGCTAGATTTGCGTGCACGTCTTCCCAAAGAGAAGGAAGCAACATGTCGTTGCGAAGCAGCTCCCTCCTATTCATCGCGGCCCTCGGGCTTCCAGCCTCCACGGTTCTCCAAGCGCAGGACGACGTCGCGAAGGCGATCGGCGAGTTCAAGAAGGCCGACCCCGGGATCGGGAAGTTTTTCGCGACCGCATACGGCTACGCGGTGTTCCCCTCGGTCGGTAAGGGAGCTATCGGGATCGGCGGCGCGCACGGGAAGGGGTACGTCTACGAGCGGGGACGCCTCATTGGTCGTTCCACGCTGACGCAAGTGACGGTTGGCTTCCAACTTGGGGGGCCAGGCGTACCGTGAGGTGATCTTCTTCGAGGACAAGACGGCCCTGGACGAGTTCACGCGCGGCAACTTCGAGTTCAGCGCTCAGGCGACGGCAGTCGCCCTCAAGGCCGGCGCGTCAGCAGCTCTCGCGTACAATGGTGGGGTCGCCATAGTCACGATGGCCAAGGGCGGCTTGATGTACGAGGCGTCGGTGGGCGGGCAGAAATTCTCGTACAAGCCTGTGGGCCACAGATAGCAGCCGCGCATCCGGCGGTTATGCGCTCTCCAAAGCCATTACTTCGCATCGGATCTGGCCCCATGCAACGGTCCGTGTTGATTCTATGGAAGCGACTGGCCTCACCGTCGCCCGGCTCGCAGGTGATCGAGAGCGAACGTCGGAGACCGCGCGCATTGCAGACGTCGCTGGGGAACACGCTCACGCGAAACCGCTGGCTCATGGCCGGCGGGAGAGGCACTGCGCGCCCTTGACGCCAGTCGCTTCATGGGTGTGAGTTTCTCGCTACTTTCGCTCGGTCTTAGGGTGATGTCCTAAATTCTCTGTAAAAGTGAAAGCGGCGTGGTACCTTCTCGGGGTCTTTCCCAAACCTCGAGGCCCGGAAGGGCAGAAGGAGTCACGCCGCCATGCCGAAGATACCACCGAGCGTT
>JBOHSI010000120.1:0-14394 GCA_050733055.1 Gemmatimonadales bacterium | reverse complement strand
CCAGACGAACTGCGAGAGGCAGCCGATCGCGGCAGGCTCGACCTCGGGATTGATCATACCGCGCTCGTGCAGGAGTACTTGCCGGCAGAGGGGGACTACATCGTACGGGTGGAGATTCTGGGAGGCGAGTACCTGTATGCGATCCGGTTGTTCCTGACCAGGGGCGACTTCAACCTCTGCCCGGCGGACTACTGCCGGGTGCCGGCGCAGCCCCCGCACACAGCAGGCCTGGCTGATGGCGTTTCCGGCCGCGGCGTACCAGTGGAGCGGTGCACGCCACCGGCACGGGTCGTCGCCGAAGTCAAGCGCATCATCGCTGCGGCCCACATCGAGGTCGGCGGGGTCGAGTATCTCGTCAACGCACGGGATGGGCAGGTGTATTACTACGACGTCAACGCCCTGTCTAACTTCGTGGCCAACGCACCGGAAGTCGTCGGCTTCGACCCGCTACCCAGGCTGGTGGACTACCTGCTGGTCCGGGCCGGACTTGCTGACCCGGTACCTCTCTAAATCTTGCCAGCCCCGCACTCCCGTGCGAAGTGTCTGGGTGCCGGTGGCGGGCTCCCGTCTTACTTGGTCGCGGCCGGCTCCGTCCGCACGTGAGCCGCAGCGGGTGGGGCGCCGACGGGCGGTCGGTTGCGGAAGGGATTGCGGGCAAGCCGCCTGGCCGGACACCCCCGAACGGACGTGTCCACCGAGCCTCTAGGAGCCCTCAGACGGGGCGCGTACCACTCCTGACGTTGGACGCCCTTCCGCACCGTGGCGTGGTGCGGTGCCGCTGAGGCGTTCGCCCGATTACTTATGCGGCGTGTCGCCTGAGGTCGCCACGTTCTGGAAGAGCGCCACATACTTCTCGTACCCCTCCGACTTGAGCCGTTCGACGGGGACGAACCGCAGCGCCGCCGAGTTGATGCAGTAGCGGAGGCCCGTCGGGCGCGGTCCGTCGTCGAAGACGTGGCCGAGGTGGGAGTCAGCGCGCGCCGAGCGAACCTCGACCCGAACCGTGAAGAGCGACCGATCCGTCCGCTCGCGGACGTTCGCCGGCTCGAGCGGCCGGGTGAAGCTCGGCCACCCAGTGCCCGAATCGAACTTGTCCAGCGAGCTGAACAGCGGCTCGCCGGACACTACGTCCACGTAGATCCCGGGGCGATGGTTGTCCCAGTACTCGTTGCGGAACGGCGGCTCGGTCGCGTCCCGCTGGGTGACGTCGTACTGCCGCGGTGTGAGCGAGCGGCGCAGCGACGCGTCGCTCGGCTTCTGGTAGTCCATCGTCTGCTCCTCCGCCTGCGGCGCGCCTGCGCCCCAGATCTCCCGGAGCCGCCGGTCACGGCCGCAACCCACGCGGTACAGCTTGTAGCGCACCGGATTCCGACGCGCATAATCCTGATGGTACTCTTCGGCCGGGGAGAACTCCCCCGCCATCAGGATCGTCGTCACGATCGGCTGCTTGAACCGCCCGGAGGCCTCGAGTCCGCGCTTCGACTCCTCCGCCAGCCGGCGCTGCGTCGAGTCGTGGAAGAAGATCGCCGTGCGGTACTGAGGCCCGTGATCGCAGAACTGCGCGTTCGGCGTGACCGGATCGATATGGTGCCAGAACACGTCGAGCAGTTTCTCGTAGCTGACCCTCCGAGGATCGTAAGCGATCTCCACCGCCTCGGCGTGCCCGGTCCGCCCTGACGAGACCTGCTCGTACGTCGGGTTCTTGACGCGCCCGCCGGCATAGCCCGACGTCGCCGAGATCACACCGTCGAGCGCATCGAACGCCAGCTCTACGGACCAGAAGCAGCCTCCCGCGAAGGTGGCCTTCGCGGTCGCCGGAGCGGGGGCCCCGTCGCCCGCTCGGGGCCGGGCCTGAGCCCTGGCCTGCCCGACGACAAGCAGCAGGGCTAATACCGTCTGGGTCTTTGGTAGCATGTCACGCCTCCCGAGGCAGTGCGGCGATTCCCGCCGCCCAAATGTACGCCGGGAAGGCTGGTTCCGGTTGGCAGAAGGGTCCCCAGAGTGGCGCAGGCGGCAAGGCCTCACTAGCTTCGCGACTGCACCTGGTCCAAGGCGGAGGCCGCCCTTTGAGCACCTGGGAACAGACCGTATCGAAGCCGCTCCGCGCACTCGGGCTTGAGAGCATCCGCAACAAGCTCCTCGCCTTCGCCGTCCTGGCTACGATCATCCCCGCGTGGTCCACGGCCTGGATCTCGTACGCCCATAACAAGCGATCGCTCACCGAAAAGATCACCGGCGAGCAGCTGAGCGCCAGCTCGCAGACCGCCCGGGAGCTCGATCTGTGGCTCAAGGAGCGCCTCTATGACCTGCGGGTATTCGCCAGCTCCTACGAGGTTACGGAGAACCTCGAGCGCCTGCCCAAGGCCCGCGGGCCGCTCGCCCGCGATGGTCAGCCGCACCGCCGACTCAACGACTTCCTCAACTCGGTGCGGGAGCGTTTCGTCGACTACGAGGCGTTGATCGTCGTCGACGACCAGGGCCGCGCGGTCGCGACCGGAGCCGCAGCGGCGCGCGCCGTGCCGCTGCCACGGGATTGGCGCACCGCGCTCCGGACCGAGCACGCCGTCGTCGGCGCTCCCTATCGCGATGACGACGCCCTGCGCCAGCCGGTCATGACCGTGGCCGTCCCGATCTACGCGGCCGGCGGCCGCCTGATCGGGGCGCTGACCGCGAAGCTGAACCTGCGCACGGTCCAGCAGGTCCTCAAGCGCTTTTCAACCGGGGCCTCGGGCAGCCTGTATGTCATGACCACCGAGGGCACGTTGATCGCCCGCTCCCGGTCGGGCCCGGCCGAGCCGATGGCCGCGCAGCTCGCCCCGGACGTCGCCCGAACCCTGTTGGCAGGTGCGGGCAGCCCGCGCCAGTACCGCGGCTTCGACGGGGAGGAGGTCATCGGCACGCTCGCGGCCGTTTCCGGCCTGGAGTGGGCGGTCGTGATCGAGATCCCGGCGGCCGAAGCGTTCCGCCACGTGACCCGACTCCGCAACGTCACCATCGGGATCGTCACCGCCCTGCTCCTGGGCATCGGGCTGCTCGCGTACCTGCTGGGCGTGCTGATCGTTCGCCCGCTCGATCGGCTGACAACCGGGGCCGCGAAGGTCGCGGCGGGTGATCTGGCCGTCGATCTGCCCGTGGTGAGCGGTGGCGAGGTCGGCTCGCTGACCGAGGTGTTCAACGACATGGTGGCGCGCCTGCGAAGCGGGCGCGAGGAGCTCCAGCGCCTGTCTCTCACCGACGATCTTACGGGGCTCTACAACCGCAGATACCTCATGGAGACGCTCGCGACCGAGGTGCGGCGCTCACGACGACTGCAGCACTCCTTCGCCATCCTGATCGCGGACATCGATCATTTCAAGCAGTACAACGACACGGTCGGCCACCTTGCCGGGGACGAGATGCTGAGGCGGGTCGCACACGTCTTGCGCGAATCGACTCGCGAGGTTGACTGCGTGGCGCGCTACGGCGGTGAGGAATTCGTCGTCATGCTCCCGGAAACCGGAGTCGACGAGGCCGCGGAAACGGCCGAGCGAATTCGGGACCGCGTCGCGCGGGAAGCGCTAGCGGGCGGCACGATTACCCTGAGCGTCGGCGTCGCCGAATTCCCGACGCACGGCGACACACCAGAATCGGTGATGTCCAGCGCGGACGCGGCCCTGTACCAGGCCAAACGCGAGGGACGCAACCGGATGGTTCGCGCCGGCGCGCCGGCGCGCCCCGAAGTGACAGGCTAGCCCCGTTCCAACATGTTGGACGATAGAGACGGAGTCTGGGGAAGCAAGTTGGAACGGGGCTAGCGGGCGCCCTCCTGCCGGCGGCCAACCAGGGTCTGGAAGATCCAGCCGCTCCGCCCGGCCTTGTCGGTGATGCGAACCCAGTTGTCCGTGTAGGAATAGCCGGTGAGCGGAGCCCCGGCCTCCGCGGTGAACAGCACGGAGTAATCGGCGCCCGGCCCTTCTCGCACATTGCTGCGGCTCGTCGCCTGAAGGCGCAGCGGCAGCACGAACAGCACCTCGCCGGGTCGCAGGGACCCTCGGGTCCCGCTCGCCAGACGTTCCCGACCCGTGCTGACGGCGCTCTTCGCTTGGCTCGCCAGGTACAGGGCACCGCCGTGATTCTGCTTGTTGAATTCCGCCGTCGCGAGCCGCAACAGCTGGGCGGCCTGGGCGATTTCCGCAGCCGCCTGCTGCCCAGCCGCGGCTTTCAGGGACTGCAGCGCGATCTCCGCCTCCGCCATGGCCGAGGCGGCCTCGGCCCGACTGGCTGAGGTCTGCAACTTCGCCATCGCCCGCACGACCTCGCGCCGCGCACCATCGAGCCTCGCCTCGAGTTCCTCGACCTGTGCCTCCCGCTCGAGCAAGCGCAGCTCGAGCCGCGCCACCCGTTGCTCCACTTGAGGATCCCTCACGGTCACGGTTTCCGGCGCCGCCCGAACGACCACCGAAGCGGGGTCCGGTTGCAACGTCCCCGGCGCGGTCCGGCAGGCGCCGACCGCGGCGAACGCCGCCGAGCCGAGGAACAGGATCACCGCCCGCGTGCCTACGGACATGGTGCTCAACATGGCATTCCCCGTTCGCCCAATCAACCGTCGAGGCCGGCCCCCAGGGGGGCCCGGACCCTTCCCCCCTTGCTTTCGCTTTAGACTACTCCCCCATGCCGGAGCTGCCGGACATCGTCCTTTACTTGGAGGCGCTCGAGCCGAGGATCGGGACACGGCGGCTCGAGCGCCTCCGGATCGGCAGCCCGTTCGTGCTGCGGTCGGCGGACCCCCCGGCGACCGAACTCGAGGGCCGGGTGGTGAGCGGCGTACGCCGGCTGGGCAAGCGCATTGCGATCCAGCTCGAGGGTGGGTGGTTCCTCGTCCTCCATCTGATGATCGCGGGCCGGCTGCACTGGAGGCCGGCGGGGGCGCCGCTGCGCGGGAGGGGCGGGCTCGCGGCGCTCGACTTCACGAGCGGTACGCTGCTGTTCACGGAAGCCACCACGAAGCACCGTGCCTCGCTTCATCTCGTGCGGGGCGCTGCCGCGCTCGCCGCTCACGACCCCGGCGGGCTGGAACCGCTCGAGACGAGTCTGCCGGCGTTTCGCGCGGCGCTGACGCGCGAGAATCACACGCTCAAGCGCGCACTGACCGACCCCCGCCTCTTCAGTGGGATCGGGAACGCGTACTCGGACGAGATCCTGCACGCCGCCCGGCTCTCACCGCTCGCCCTCACGCCGCGGCTCACGGACACCGACATCGGCCGGCTGCACCAGGCCGCGCGCGCCACCCTGTCCACGTGGATCGAGCGGCTGCGTGCCCAGCTCGGGGACGGGTTCCCCGAGAAGGTCACGGCGTTCCGGCCGGAGATGGCGGTGCACGGTCACTACCGTAAACCGTGCCCGGTGTGCGCGGCGCCGGTACAGCGCATTCGCTACGGCGAGAACGAGGTGAACTACTGCGCGCACTGCCAGACGGACGGCAAGGTGCTCGCGGACCGCGCCATGTCACGGCTCCTCAAGGAGGACTGGCCCCGCTCCCTCGACGACTGGGAGGCCCGGTTCGCGCCCTGACCTCGAAGCCCGCGTCGACACCGTCCACCGAGCTCCCGCCGACGAACACCCGAAACCGTCCGGGCTCCACGACGAACTTCATGTCCTGACCGTAGAAGCCGAGCTCCTGGGGCGTCAGCGTGAACTCGACGGTGCGCGCTTCGCCCGGCTGCAGGGAGACGCGCTGGAATCCTGCGAGCGAGCGGACCGGCCGCGTGACACTCGCGACCTCGTCGTGCACGTACAGCTGGACAACCTCGGCGCCCTCGCGCGCGCCGGCGTTCGTGACGGTCACGGACAGCGCGAGTGTCCCGCCGGGCGCGATGCTCGGTGCGCCGAGCCGCAGGTCGCGGTACGTGAAAGTCGTATAGCTCAAGCCATGACCGAAGGCGAACAACGGGGTCACCGGGGCGTCGAGGTACTTTGACGTGTACCTGTCCACCGACGGCGGGCGGCCCGTGTTCTTGTGGTTGTAGTACAAAGGCACCTGACCGACGGTCCGGGGGATGGTGACCGGCAGCTTGCCGCTCGGGCTCACGTCGCCGAACAGGACGTCGGCGAGCGCCGGCCCGGTCTCGATACCCAGGAACCAAGCCTGGACGATCGCGGGGACATGGTCCGCAGCCCACTGGACCGCCAGCGGCCGGCCGCTCATGAGCACGAGGACCACGGGGGTGCCGATCTCATGCACGGCCTCGAGCAGCCGCTGCTGGGCGCCGGGAAGCGCGAGGCTCGCGCGACTCGCCGCCTCGCCGCTCATGTCTCCCGCCTCGCCGAGCACGAGCAGCGCGAGGTCGGCCTGCCGCGCGACCGTGACCGCTTCGGCGAAGCCCGCCGTCGAAGTGTCCGTGATCCCTGAACCGCGCGCGTAGAGTACGCGCAGGTTCCCGGCGCGGCCTTTGATTCCCGCGAGCGGCGTCACGGCGTCGGTCGCCTCGCCCCGGCCCGGCCAGGAGCCGAGGGTCGCTGCCTGGTCGTCGGCGAGGGGCCCGATGACGGCCAGCGTGCGCACCCGCGGGCCCAGCGGCAGGAGCGACCCGTCGTTCTTGAGCAGCACGATCGCCTCCCGCCCGAGCCGACGTGCCAGCTCGCGGTGCTCGGGCGTGAGCTGCACGGCTTGCTCGCGCTCGACGCTCGCGCCGCGGTACGGGTCCTCGAACAGTCCGAGGCTGGCTTTGGCCCGAAGCACGCGTCGGACCGCCGTGTTCACCACGGCGCTGGGGATGCGCCGCGCCCGCACGAGCGTCGGGAGCTCCTCGAGGTAGATCCGGCTCTGCATGTCCATGTCCGTGCCGGCCTCGAGCGCGAGCTTCCCGGCATCCGCGCGCGATGTCGCGACCCCGTGGAGCTCGAGCTCTTCGACCGAAGTCCAGTCACTCACTACGAACCCCCGGAACCCCCACTCGCGTCGCAGCACCGTCGCGAGGAGCCAGCGGTTCGCCGTGCTCGGGATGCCGGCGATCTCGTTGAACGAGGTCATGACGCTGCCCGCGCCGGCCTCGACCGCGGCCCGGAACGGCGGCAGGTAAACTTCCCGCAGGGTGCGCTCCGAGACGTCCACGGTGTTGTAGTCCCGGCCGCCCTCGGCTCCGCCGTAGGCGGCGAAGTGCTTCACCGTGGCCATGACGGCGTCGGGCGCGCGCAAGTCTGCGCCCTGAAATCCGCGGACGCGAGCCGCGGCCATTACCGATCCGAGGTACGGATCCTCGCCAGCGCCCTCCGCGATCCTGCCCCAGCGCGGATCCCGGGCGATGTCCACCATGGGGGCGAAGGTCCAATGCAGGCCCGCGGCCGCAGCTTCACGCGCCGCCACGCGGGCGGCGGCCTCGACCGCCTCCGGGTCCCAAGAGGCCGCCTCGGCGAGCGGGATCGGAAAGATCGTGCGGTAGCCGTGGATCACGTCGTGACCGAAGATCAGCGGGATCTGGAGTCGCGACTCCGTGACCGCCATGCGCTGGATCTCCCGGGTCACCGCGGCGCCAGTCAAGTTGAAGAACCCGCCGACCCGGCCCTGGCGAACTAAATCCAGCTGTTCGTCGCTCACGCGGTTGTCGGTGACGGAGAGCAGGTTCAGCTGGCCGAGCTTCTCTTCGAGCGTCATGCGGGCGAGGAGCGAGTCGATCTGCAACGCCCGGGGAGAGTTCTGCGCGAGGGCGGGCCCGGCAGCGAGTATCCACAGGGCAGCCGGTAGCACGATGAGCATGCTGTTGCGCCAAAGTGTCAGGGTCATGGGCTCGTTAGTGGCACGGGTCATTACGAACTGACGGTCATCGAATGCGGCGACTCAATCTACGCGATTGGCGCGTCTTGACAAACGCCGGAGCGCGCGTGATAAGGGAGAGACGCACTCACCGGAGACCCATCCATGTGCCGCAGCTACTTTGTCGGACGGCTGGGCCGGAGGCTCTTCCTCGGCCTCGCCATCGCCCCCGAATGACCTCCGTCCGCCCAGGTCGAACCAGTTCAGCGCCGGCGTTCGGCGGCTGTTCGGCGAGCTCGCCGTCGAGGCCGCGTATACCGGGGTGCGTAGCTCAAACGTCTTCACCTTCTATGTGGGCGAACATGAACTTCACGTGCCCGCAGCGGTCGTTCGGCCTGCCTGGGTGCTTTGTCAACAACAACATCCCCGGGTTCAGCACGATTCTGGTCGCCACCAACGCGGGGAAGACGCGGTATAACGCGCTCCAGGTGAAGCTCGACCGCCCGTTCCGCCATTCCATAGGCGGCCGATGGAGTTGGGGTGCCGGCCTCGCGTATACGTACGCCAAGCGGGAGACGGAGGGCTACAATGATGATTTCAGCTTCCCGAACCCGGTGGACTACCCCCGCCAGGTGCGCAACGACGAGCGCCACCGCGTCGTGGCCAACTGGATCGTGGATGTGCCGTTCGCCTATGGGATCCAGTTCGGCGGACTCGTCACCGTGGGCAGCGGCGTGAAGCTAGATGTGGGCGACCGCTTCAACAACGAGCTCGACGCGACCCAGCGCCGGTTCGTGCCCGGCGGCTTGGAGACGCCAACCTTCAAGAACGTCGATCTCCGCCTGCGGAAGGATTTCCCCCCGTTTGGCCGGACCACACTGGCATTGACCGTGGATCTGTTCAACGCGCTCAACTGGCAGAACCTCGGTTGCTACGATCATCGGAACGCCCCCGTGGGTGACCCGATCTTTGACAAGGCGGAGTGCACCATCAGCGATCCGCGCCGGCTGCAGGTCGGCACGGAAGTCAGTTTCTGAACAGCGGAGGCATCGCCGGGTCCGCCACGCGCTGCTGCCGAATTGCCGCGAGCGCCATTGTAACGGCGCTCGCGGCCTGCGCCGCCAACAACTCCCTCGGCCCGCCACCGCTCGACCCCGCGCGTGTCGCCGCGTTTCTCGACACCCTCGAAGAGCGCACGTTCCACTACTTCTGGGACCTCACCAATCCCCAGAACGGGCTCACCCCGGACCGCGCCCCCAGCCCGTCGTTCTCGAGCATTGCGGCAGTCGGGTTCGCGCTCACTGCCTATCCGATCGGCGTCGAGCGCGGCTACGTCACGCGGACCCAGGCCGCCGAGCGGACCCTCACGACGCTCCGGTTCTTTTGGACGGCACCCCAGGGACCGGGCGCATCAGGCGTGACCGGTTATCAGGGCTTCTTCTACCACTTCCTTGACATACAGACGGGCTACCGGTTTCAGACGGTCGAGTTGTCAACCATCGACACCGCGCTGCTGCTCGCCGGCGTACTGTTCTCGCAGTCATACTTCGACGGCAGTGACTCCACGGAAACGGCGACCCGCGCTGTGGCGGACTCGATCTACTTCCGGGTCGATTGGAACTGGGCGCAGGCACGTCCCCCCGCCGTGAGCATGGGCTGGTCCCCGGAAGCGGGGTTCATCCGGAACGACTGGCTCGGCTACAACGAGGCGATGATCCTGTACATTCTCGCCTTGGGCTCTCCCACCCACCCCGTTGAGCCCGCAGCGTGGGACGCGTGGGTGGCGAGCTATCAGTGGGGCTCGTGGTTCGGCTTGCCGCACGTCGGCTTCGGCCCGCTGTTCGGGCACCAGTATTCCCACGTGTGGATCGATTTCCGCGGCATCCGGGACGCCTACATGCGGGGGCGCGGCATCGATTACTTCGAAAACTCGCGCCGCGCGACCTACGTCCAGCGCCGGTATGCGGAGGCCAACCCCGACCGATGGAAGGGATACGGCGCGTCCGTCTGGGGCCTCACCGCCTGTGACGGCCCGGCCAATGTGTCGCTCCAGCTGGATGGGCGCACGCGCCAGTTCCACACCTACTGGGCGCGCGGGGCCTCGTTCACCGAGATCACGGACGACGGCACGATCGCTCCCACCGCAGCCGGCGCCGCGGTGCCCTTCGCGCCCGAGATCGCCATCCCCGCGCTGATCACGATGCGGGAGACGTACGGGTCACACCTGTTCTCGACCTACGGGTTTCGAGACGCGTTCAATCCGACGTTCACCGCCACCGGCGTACCAGTGGAACGTGGGACGGTCGATCCGGTGCTCGGCTGGTTCGACGTCGACTACCTCGGCATCGACCAGGGGCCGATCCTTGCGATGGTCGAGAACCATCGCACCGGGTTGGTGTGGCGCATCATGCAGCGCAATCCCGCCATCATCCGGGGGTTGCAGCGGGCGGGATTCACGGGTGGGTGGCTGGACAGAGCTCACTAGGGCCACCGCTAGCGCGCGAACAGCGTATCGAACGTCGCGGCCACACGCCGGCGCACTGCGTCCGCGGCCGCGAGCGGGGCGCGCGACGGCGCGCCCACCGGCTCGACGATGCGCCGCACCGTCCCGCGCACCGCGTCGATGATCTGGACCTGGAACCGAACCGAGTCCCCATCTTTGTAATAGGACCCGGAGACCACCGTGCCCGCGCCCGTGCGCGCGGTGAGCTCCTGGATCCCCGCGGGATCGAGATGACCGCCGGTGGCTGCCGGCACGACCTCCACCACCCCGCCCCGCGCCAGCCCCTGCGTAACCCAGTCGGCGGCCAGGTGGCCGAGTGGCGCGAGCGCTGCATCGCCGGTGAGGTCCTCGAAGCCGGCCACGACGACGCGCCGTGGGTCCAGCACCGGTGCGCGGGTCCTAAGGAACCCCACCCCGGCCGCGGCGATCAGCAGGACGCCCAACCCTCCGATCGTCGCCGCCTTCCAGTTGATCCTCGGCAACCAGGAGGCGCTCACGTTGCGGTCCACCACGTCACGCAAGCAGGCGGCGAAGTCGTCCACACTCGCGAACCGGTCCGCGGGCGATGCAGCGAGCGCACGGCTGATGACCTCTTTCAGAAACCGCGCCGTTCGGTGATCCACACCCTCTTTCCGGAGGAAAGCCTCGAGTGCCGCGCGGCCGGGGGCCGCACCGTCGGCGAGATGGAGAAGCGGCGGCTGGCCGACCAGCATCTCGTAGACCACACACCCCAGGCTGTAGATGTCGGTGCGCGCGTCGATCGCCCGGCTGCCCGCGAGCTGCTCCGGGCTCATGTAGGCCGGCGATCCGACGGCCTGGCCCACGCCGGTCAACGTTTGGACGCCGGCCGCACTGACCGCGCGCGCGATCCCGAAGTCCGCGACGTAGGCGTGGTCGTCCTTGGAGAGGAGGATGTTCTCGGGCTTCACGTCGCGGTGCACGACGCCGTGGGCGTGCGCGTAGCTCAGCGCGTCGGCCACCTCGAGCGTGAGGCGGAGCGCCTCAGCGAGCGGCAGCCGCTGCTCACGGGTGAGCCGCACCCGCAGCGACTCACCCTCGATGTAGGGCATCACATAGTAGCACAGCCCGTCCGGCCCGTCGGGAACGAAGAGGCACTCGTCGGCAGCGAGGATCGGCACGATGTGCGGGTGGCTGAGCTTGGAGGTGACTTCGACCTCGCGGACGAAGCGCTCGCGGAACCTGGCGGTGCTGAGCTCGGGGTTCATCACCTTGATCGCCACCCGGCGTGGCGGATGCCGCTCGGCGGCAAGGTAGACGCGCGCCATGCCCCCGGCATCGATTTCGCGGTCCACGGTGTAGTGCGGAGCCAAGCCTTCGCGCAGGGCCTGCAGGATGTCGATCATCGGCTGCAAAGTATCGCTTGGGCCCTTACGCGGCGACGCCGACTGTCATCGTGGGTCGTTCCATTTCTCGAGCCCGTGGCCCGCCTGATGCCAAGCCCGGATGCCGCCCAACAGCACCGCCACCCGCTCCCCGTCGACACCCCCTGCGATCAGTCTTCGCGCCGCCCGGACGCTTGTGCCTTCGTCCACTCAGGCACAGTACAGGATGAGCAGTCGACCCGGCGGAACCGAATCCGGCAGTAGCTGCCCCTTCGCCGCGTCCATTTCCGACAGGGGCAGCGAGATCGCGGCGGCGGCGTGGGCGTTGTCGTACAGGCGGCGGTCGCGGGTGTCGACCAACGCCGCGCGGCCGGCTGCGACCAGCGCGTGCGCCTCGGCAACCGAGATTCGCGGAACGGCCGGTAGCTCAGTCGAGACGAGGTCGGGATCCTTCGGGTCCGGGCTCATGATCGTTACCTGTAAACGGCGGATGGGACGATAAGGTTCGGGCGGCTTCTAGGGAAGCTATTTGACAACTTATTTTGTCTAATGTAGACTTTCGGCAGCCACCTCCGCGGAGCGACGTCATGGGCACGTCGGCAGCCGTTCACGTAATCGACGAGGTCGACCGGGCAGCGACCGTGCTGCATCCATTGCGCCTCAGGATCCTCGCCGAGCTCGACCGACCCGATTCGGCGGCTGGAGTGGCGCGGCGGCTCGGCCTGCCGCGCCAGAAGCTCAACTACCACCTCCGTCAGCTCGAGCAGCAGGGCCTCGTCGAAGCCGTCGGCCAACAGCAGAAGCGGGGCTGTACTGAGCGCCTGGTCCGGGCGGTGGCGCGGTCCTATCTGATCAACCCGGCCGCGCTCGGGGACCTCGCGGTCGACCCGGCACGCGTCCAAGATCACCTCTCGAGCGCGTACCTCGTGGCCGTCGCTGCCCAGGTGATTCGCGACGTCGCCGCGCTGCGCCAGCGTGCCGAGCAGGCCAACAAGCGCCTGCCGACGCTGACCCTACAGGCTGACGTCCGCTTTGCCTCCGCCAAGACGCAGCACGCCTTCGCCCAGGAGCTCTCGCGGCAGGTGGCACGCCTCGTCGCCAAATACCATGACGACCGCGCATCCGGCGGTCGCCGGTTCCGGTTCGTCGCCTGGGCCTACCCCGCCCCCGCCCCCCCCGCCGTGCGCGACGCAATGCCGGACGCCACCGAACACCGGGAGGACCTATGAGCGAGCAACGAGACGACCGGGTCGTCGAGCGTGAGATCGCGCTCGACGCGCCCACCACCGTGGTGTGGAAGGCACTCACCGACGCCGGGGAGCTGATGCGCTGGTTCCCGCTGGAGGCTCGCGTATCACCGGGCCGGGGCGGCACCGTGTGGATGCGGTGGGACGACGCGTACGACGCGGAGTCCGCCATCGAGATCTGGGAGCCCGAGCGGCACCTCCGGATCCGCTTCCCCCACGAGCAGGCGATGCACCTCGCGACCGACTACTACCTCGAGGGCCGGGGCGGCGGGACGGTGTTGCGCGTGGTGACCTCGGGCTTCGGCGCCGGCGACGACTGGGACACCCTGTACGACGGTGTCCGCCGCGGTTGGAACTTCGAGCTGCTCGCGTTGCGCCACTACCTCGAGCGCCATCGCGGCCGCGATCGCGCGGTTGCCTGGGGGCGGGTCCCCTGCCGCGCGAGCCACCGGGAAGCATGGAGCCGGCTGACCGGGCCGGGCGGTTGGTTCGGGGCCGGCGGACTGGGCACCGTCGCGGTCGACGCCCGCTACACCGCCCGGACGACCACCGGGCACGTGCTCACCGGTGTGGTGCAGCTGTGGCAGCCCCCGCTCCTCTTCGCTGGCACGGTCGAAGGCTGCAACGACGCGCTGTTCCGACTGGAACTGCAGGGCAAGGACGGCGCAGGCGAGCTGTGGTTCTGGCTTGCCACGTACGGCGTCCCCGCCGCCGAGGTCCGCTCCATCGAGGGGGCGTGGCGAAAGTCGCTAGGGCAGCTCTTTGAAGAGCCGGCGGCTCAGCCGCGGTGAAGCGTCCCGCGTCAGACGCGTCCGACTCGGAGCGCGAGCGGCCAGCGGATGGGACGCAGCGTCGCCTCGGAGCCCCACGCGCGGGCGAGATCGCGCCGGAAGGCCTCGAACGGGGCGCGGCCCTGCGCGCGCTCCATGGCGCGCACGGCCGCCCACGTCTCCACGTACCCGATCGCGTCGGCGAGCGTCCACTCGGCGCGCATTTCGAGCCGCGGCGCCGGGAGCTCGGTGAACGGAAACGGCAACGACCGGTAGCCGTTCTCCGTGTGCCGGCGCTCCGGCGGCCAATACTGCGCCAGCACCTCCCTGTAGAAGCGTCGGAGGACCGGATCCACCGTGTCGTCGATGTGCATGACGGCGTAGCACACCAGGGCGACAATGGCACCAGGCCGCGCGACGCGTCGGACCTCGGCGTAATAGCCGCCGACGTCGAACCAGTGCGCAGCCTGGGCGGCGACGGCGAGGTCGACGACGCCATCGGGCAGACCGCTCGCTTCCGCGGGAGCTCGGGCGTACTCGATCCTGGGATGCGGCGTGGCGTGCGCGATCTGCTCGGCGCTCGCATCCGTGGCGATCACTCGCTCGAAGCGGTCGGCCAACAGCACGGCCAGCTGCCCGGACCCGCAGCCGCAGTCCCAGGCGACGCCCCGGCGCGGGGCGGCTGCGGCAAGGAATTCGGCTACCGCGACCGGATAGCGGGGCCGATGCGCCGCGTAGGCGGCGGCGCCATCGGAGAAGTGATCCTTGAAGGTGGTCAGAGCCGGGTGGGCGGGGTCTGGGG
>JBOHSI010000119.1:0-7017 GCA_050733055.1 Gemmatimonadales bacterium | reverse complement strand
GTCATCGGGTCGTCGTTCGACGGCACGCGCCAGACGCACCACGTCGCCCGCGCGATCCGCGAGGCCGCCCCCGGCTTCCCGCTGGTGCTGTTCCCCGGCTCCGCGCTGCAGCTCACGGACGAGGTGGACCTCATCTTGTTTCTGTCGCTCGTGTCCGGGCGCAACGCGCAGTACCTCATCGAGGAGCACGTGCGCGCCGTGCCGTTTCTGGCGCGGCACCCGGTGCCGACGCTCTCCACAGCGTACCTGCTGATCGATGGAGGGCGGGTGACGAGCGTCGAGTCGGTGAGCCAGACGCGTCCGCTCCCGGCCGACAAGCCGGAGCTCGCGGCGGCTCACGCGACGGCCGCGCGGTTGATCGGGATGCAGGCGATCTACCTGGACGCGGGGAGCGGCGCCCAGCGGCCCGTCGGCGGTGACGTGATCCGTGCTTGTCGGGCGGCGGTCCGTGGGTTGACGCTGCTCGTGGGGGGCGGCATCCGGAGCCCCAAGCACGCGCGCGCGGCCCGCGAGGCGGGCGCGGACTTCGTCGTCGTGGGAACGGCGCTCGAGGAAGCAGGGGCGGCACGGCGGGGGGGGGGGAGCTCACGGCATTCGTGCGGGCCGTCGGCCGGGGAGGTACCGCCGGGTGACGCCGGCGGAGCGGGCCCGCCAGGGCCTGACCGAGCTGGCGGCGCTCGTCGGCCGGGTCGCCGCGGAGCACGCCGATACCATAGCCGCGATCGCGGAGCGATATGCCACGGCGCTGCGCGCGGGGGGGACGGTGTTCTTCGCCGGCAACGGCGGCAGTGCCGCCGATGCGCAGCACATCGCGGCCGAGTACGTGGTGCGCTACGAGGTGAACCGTCCGGCGCTCCGCGCCGTCGCTCTCACCACCGACACCTCACTCCTCACCGCCTGCGCCAACGATATGGGGTTCGACGAGGTGTTCGCTCGCCAGATCGAGGCGCTGGGGCGGCCCGGCGACGCGCTGTCGCTGCACTCGACGAGCGGCGAGAGCCCGAACGTGATCCGCGCGGCGCAGAGCGCCAAGGCGCGTGGCGTGACAGTCGTCGCCTTCCTCGGCAAGTCGGGCGGTCGGCTCAAGGATCTCGCCGACGTCACGTTCATCGTGCCGTCGGACGACACGGCGCGGATCCAGGAGATTCATCTCGCCGTCGAGCATCTCATTTGCGAGATGGTGGAGGAGCAGCTGGAACCCATGGGGAGGGGTGGTGATTGACCTCACCGGGAAACGGGCGTTTGTCACCGGTGGGGGGCGGGGGATCGGGCGGGCGACGGCAGTGCTCCTTGCCCGGGCCGGCGCCAGGGTCGCGATCGGCTACCGGACCCGACGGGAGGCCGCGGAGAAGGCGATCCGGGCGGTAGGGGGCGGCCAGGAGGGGAAGGGGGCGGTGGCCGTCCAGGCCGACCTCGGTGATCCGATCGCCGCGCAGCGGGCGGTGGAAGCAGCGGCGCGCGGGCTCGGCGGGCTCGATCTCCTGATCGTGAACCACGGCATCTGGCCGCCGGAGGGCGTCCCCGTCGCCGAGCTGCCGGACGCGCGCTGGCGAGACACGGTGCGCGCCAATCTCGACGGTGTGTTCTACGTCTGCCGGGCCGCCATCCCCCTGTTCCCCGAGGGCGCCAAGATCGTCCTCGTCGCCTCCACCGCCGGGCAGCGCGGCGAGGCGTTCCACGCCGACTACGCCGCCACCAAAGGGGCGGTGATCTCGTTCACCAAGTCGCTCGCCGCAGAGCTCGCGCCGCGCATCAACGTGAACTGCGTCGCGCCGGGGTGGGTGGATACGGAGATGGCGCAGCAGCCATATCAGCGCGACGCGGGAGCCGGGAGACGGGAGATCGAGCGGACCATCCCCCTGGGGCGAGTGGCGAGCGCCGAGGAGGTCGCTGGGCCGATCGTATTCCTGTGCTCCGACCTGGCGCGCCACGTCACGGGGGAGATCCTCAACGTGAATGGCGGCAGCGTGCTGTGCGGGTGATCGCGTGATCGTGGGCATCGGGCTCGACGTCGTGGAAACGGCGCAGATCAGGCGGCTACTCGCGGCACACGGCCGGCGGTTTGAAGAGCGGGTGTTCACCGCGGCAGAGCGCGGGGAATGTGCCGGGCGCGCAGACCGGGAGCAGGCGTTCGCTGCCCGGTTCGCGGCGAAGGAGGCGTGCTTCAAGGCGCTGGGCACGGGGTGGGGTCAAGGGGTCTCGTTTCTCCAGGTGGAAGTGACACGCACCGACGGGGGTGCGCCCGCGCTCCGCCTGAGCGGGCAGGCGGCGGATCGCGCGCGCGAGCGGGGCGTGCGGTGCGTGCATGTCAGCCTGTCGCATCAGGCTGGGATCGCGGCCGCTGCCGTGATTCTCGAGGGATAACGCCGCGGCATGGCGTTTCCCGCGCGCCTCCTCATCCCGGACGAAGTCCTCCGGATCGCGAAACGGCTCGAGGAGGCGGGGTACGAGACGTGGTGTGTCGGGGGGGCCATCCGTGACAACCTGCTCGGCCTCGAGAATCACGATTTCGACCTCACCACCGCAGCGCCGCCGGGGGAAGTGCGCCGCCTCTTCAAACGCACCGTTCCCGTGGGGATCGAGCACGGCACCGTCGCCGTGCTCGACAAGGGCAACCGCCCGCACGAGATCACCACGTTCCGCAAGGACATCCGGACGGACGGCCGGCACGCGGTGGTGGAGTTCGGCGTATCGCTCATGGACGACCTCGCGCGACGCGACTTCACGATCAACGCCATCGCCTACCACCCGCTGCGGCACGAGTGGCGCGACCCGTTCAAGGGAGGCGAGGATCTCGAGCACAAGCTGATCCGCGGCGTCGGCGACCCGAACTGGCGCTTCCAGGAGGACTACCTGCGGATCCTCCGGGCGCTGCGCTTCAGCGCCCGGTTCGAGTTCCGGATCCATGCACGGACCCTCGAGGCGGCGAAAGCAAACGTGCAGGGGCTGGGGCAGCTCTCGGCCGAACGGGTCCGCGACGAGTGGTTCAAGGGGATCGCGACGGCGGGACGGGTCTCGAAGCTGCTCACGTTGTGGATCGAGGTGGGCGCGGCGCGGATCTGGCTGCCGGAGATGCGGGATGCGGGAAGCGGGATGCCGGATGCGCGCAAGGCGGTGGACAAGCTGCCTCGGGATCCCGTGCTGATCACGGCCTATCTGGCGTCGGACCCCGCGTCGCTGCTCACGCGGCTCAAGTGCTCGAACAAGGAGATCGAGCGGGGACGGTCGATGGGGGACTGGCGTGACAAGTATCCAGATCCGAAGCACCTCACCGCCGTGCGGACCTGGCTGTCCCAGGTCGGCGAGTACGCGGACGATCTGCTCGCGCTGCTTCCCGCCCTCGACCCGGGGCGCATCCCGCATCCCGCATCCCGCCTCCCGCAGGTCGTAGCGTCCATCCGCGCCGCCCGGGATCCCCTGACACTCCAGGAGCTGGCCGTGGACGGGAACGCCTTGATCGCCGCGGGGGTGCGACCGGGGCCCGGAGTGGGCGAGGCGCTGCAGCGCCTGCTGGCCGAAGTGCTCGAGGACCCCACGCGCAACACGCGGGAGTACCTTCTGTCCCGTGTCTAAGGCCCTGCTCTACGCCCTGGTTGCCGCGCTGGGCAACGTGATCGGTGCGCTGGCGGTCACGCGGCGCGCGGCGCGGAGTCTCGCCGTCATCGAGCACTTCGTGGCCTTCGGCGCGGGGTTCATGCTCGCGGTCGCGATCGTGGAGCTGCTCCCGGAGGCGTTCCACCGCTCGGGCGGCGCGGCGCCGGCGCTGGTGCTCGCGGGCTATCTCGCGGTGCACCTCTCCCAGCACACGCTCACGCCGCACTTCCACTTCGGCGAGGAGACCCATGCGGTGCACCAGGTCGCGGGCGTGTCCGCGCTGATCGGCCTGCTGCTGCACACCTTCTTCGACGGCGTCGCGATCGCCAGCGCCTTTCTGGTGCGGCCGGCGCTCGGCGTGATGGTCTTCATCGCCATCTTCCTGCACAAGCTGCCGGAGGGTGTGACGATCTCCTCTCTCATGATGGCGGTCGGGCGGACGGGCGGTCAGGCGGTCGGCGCTGCGGCGCTACTCGGCGGCGCTACGCTCGCCGGGGTGGTGCTCACGGACCAGCTGGGCTTTCTCATCCAGCACGGGCTCGCCCTGTCGGCCGGTGTTACCATCTACGTCGCGGCGTCGAATCTGGTGCCGGAGTTTCAAGGCAAGCGAGGGTGGAAACTGCCGGCGGCGTTCTTTGCGGGAGCGGTGGCCTTCTACATTACGAAGACGGTTCTCGACTCTCTTTCGTGACGGGGAAAGGGGAATGGGGAAAGGGGAAACGTGTGTGCGGCGTTCGCGCTCCGAGCTTCCGCAGGAGGCCCACGAGAAGTCGCACCACACGCTCCGCCAGCTTGAGGTCGCTCTCGGCCCCGCCGTCGGAAACCAGGCCCAGGTCTCTCGCGATTTCGAGATGGCAGTGAACCTCGGCCGCGGACCCCAAGGCGATGCGGAGACAGCGGACGAATTGAATCGTCGTACCAAGGGCGTATCCTTCGACCAGGTTGGCGGGTACAGATACCGCCGCTCGGCGGATCTGATCGGCGAGACCGAAGTGACGACTCAAGGGCTCGCGGAGCGTCGGTCGGTAGGCCGAGCGGGCGAGCTCGTTCGAGCACTTCCAAGCCTCGAGGGACGCGAGTTGCTTCACAGCGACAATATGGCCATGTGTCTTCTGACGGGTCGCATCCTTGTCCTGCGGGCCGGCACCAAAGACTGCGCACCAGGCATCCCTTTCCCCTTTCCTTATTCCCCTCTCCCCGGTGTCTGAGCCCACCCTGTTCCAGCGCTCCGCCGAGCCCCTTGCCGCGCGCATGCGCCCGCGAACGCTCGAGGAGTTCCTCGGCCAGGAGCACCTGCTCGGCGCCGGGAAGGCGCTGGGCGAGCTGATTCGTCGCGGGGAGGTGGCATCGAGCATCCTTTGGGGTCCGCCGGGCTCGGGCAAGACGACGCTCGCCCGCATCGTCGCGCACTACACGGACCGTCACTTCGAGCGGTTCTCCGCCGTGACGGAGGGTGTCGGGCGGGTACGCGAAATCATCAAGGAGGCGGAGGACCGGCTCAAGTATCACGGACGCGGCACCATCCTCTTTTGCGACGAGATCCACCGCTTCAACAAGGCGCAGCAGGACGCCTTCCTGCCGTGGGTTGAGAGCGGGATCATTACCCTGATCGGCGCGACCACGGAGAATCCGAGCTTCGAGCTGACCGGTGCGCTGCTGTCGCGCTGCCGCGTGTTCGTCCTGGAGCCGCTCAACCAAGAGCACATCAAGACGCTCGTGCGGCGTGCGCTGGGGGATGAAACGCGCGGGCTGGGCGGTCTTGGCCTCGAGATCGACGACGATGCGCTGGCGCTACTCGCGCGCGAAGCCGACGGTGATGCACGGCGGGCGCTGCAGGCGCTCGAAGCGGCCGCGGAGTATCTGACCGGGATGCGGGATGCGGGAAGCGGGATGCGTGAGGGCGGCACGCGCACCGACGCATCCCGCATCTCGCATCCCGCCTCCCGTATCACCGTGAGCCTCATCAGTGACGCGCTGCAAAAACGGTTCGCCAAATACGACAAAGGCGGCGAAGAGCACTACAACCTGATCTCGGCGCTTCACAAGGCGGTGCGCGGGTCCGACGTCGAGGGGTCGTTGTACTGGCTGGCGCGGATGCTCGCGGGCGGCGAGGACCCGCTGTACATCGCCCGGCGGCTGGTGCGCATCGCGGCCGAAGACGTGGGGCTCGCGGACCCGCGCGCGCTGTCGCTCGCCCTCGCCGCGAAGGAGGCCTTTCATTTTCTCGGCAGCCCGGAGGGAGAGCTCGCGCTCGCCGAGGCGACGGTGTATCTCGCCACCGCGCCGAAGTCGAACCGCGTGTACGCGGCGTTCGGCCGAGCCACCCAGGCGGCCGAACAGCATCCGGCCGAAGGCGTGCCGCTGCACATCCGCAACGCCCCGACCAGGCTCATGGAGGAGTTGGGCTACGGTGCGGGGTACAAGTACGCGCACGCCTACGAGCACGCGTTCGTGCCGCAGGACTATCTGCCGGAGGCGCTGCGGGGGGCCAAGTGGTACGAGCCGAGCGAGTTCGGGTTCGAGAAGGACATCAAGAAGCGGATGGAGTGGTGGGACAACCTCAAGCGGGAATCGGGAAAGAGGAAAGGGGTAACGTGACCCCTACCGCCCCGTACCGCCTGTTACCGCCCCTTACCGCCGTTCTCGTCGCGTGTGCGACCCTCGGCAAGCTGGTGTTCCAGGAGCCCGCCATCGAGCTCCAGGAGATCAACATCACCGGGCTGGGGCTGAGCGGGGGCACGCTCGATCTCGTGCTCGACGTCTGGAACCCGAACGATTACCGCATCCGCTCCACGCGGCTCGAGGTCGGGATCGCCCTGGAGGGCACCCATTTCGGGGACGCCTTGCTCGACCGGCCGCTCGATCTGTCCCCCACGAACCACAGCCGGATCGTGGTGCCGGTGCGGTTCGAATGGGCAGGACTCGGGGCCGGGGCCAAGGCCCTGCTGACCCGCAAGGCGGTCGCGTACGGGATTACGGGCACCGTCGCGCTGGATACGCCGCTCGGCGACAAGCGGGTGGTGGTGACAGGGACGGGGGATGTGCCGCTGAAGAAGCTGCTGCCGTGAGCGCGGGGCACCTCTCCCCCCTCGCCCCGCCCCTTGTAGATTGAGAGGGGTATGGCGACAAGGAGTCGGCCCACATCCGTCAACTGATCGAAGTCCAGCTGCCCGCCGAGCGCGTGTTTCTCGTCGGAGCGCCCCGCAAGGGCTCGCCCGACGCCACGCAGGTGGGGGACCATCTCGACGAGCTCGGCAGACTCGCGGACACCGCCGGTGCCGAGATCGTGGGGCGGACCTCCCAGCGGATCGAGGCTCCCACACCCAACTTCTACATCGGTCAGGGGAAGGTCGAGGAGCTGCGGGGCGTGCTTGAGCGCGCGGGGTCCACGCTCGTGCTGTTCGACGAGCCGCTGACCCCGGT
>JBOHSI010000118.1:0-14640 GCA_050733055.1 Gemmatimonadales bacterium | reverse complement strand
CCCCCAGCCCGATGGCTCGCTCGTCGGCGACATCTATATCTGTCCCGAAGCGGCTCGGCGCTATGTCGTGCGACGGGGGCTGGGAGGAAGGGAGAGCGTGCACGCCGAGCTGGTACGGCTCGTGGTGCATGGAACCCTGCACGTCCTCGGCTACGATCACCCTGAGGGCCGGGGGCGCACCCGCTCCGCCATGTGGCGCCGCCAGGAGCGCTATGTGCGGCGCCTCCTGAACGGGCGCGCCTAATGCTCACTGCCACGGCGCTTTACTTCACCGGCGTCCTCATCGCCGCGACCACGGTGCTCTGGGCGGCGCTGCTGGCGCTCGGGGAGGAAGCCGCGGTGGGCGAAGCGCGCCACACCCTCGGCGACGCGCCCCCGGCTACGGTGAGCGGGCGGGTGCCGCTGCATCGGGTCCTGTACGTCGCGCGCCTGGCCCTGCTGGTGCTTGGTGCCGTGGCTGCGGCGCACCTGCTGGGCTGGTGGCAGCGTCCGTGGGTGCAGGGGTTGGGTGCGCTCGGCGCCGCGGCGGGCTTGCTCTTCGTGGTCGGCGATGCGTTGCCGCGGAGCATCGCGCGCCTCGCGCCCGAGCTCACCGCCGCGGCCCTGCCGCTTGCCCGCCGCACCCTCGCTCCTTTCGGCCCGCTACTCTGGCTGCTCGGTTGGGTGGACAGGGGGCTGCACGCACTGGTGTCGACACCCCGGCCCCTGGAACCGAACCTCGGCACCGCCCAGCGTGACATGCTGCTCGGCGTCTTCACGCTCGCAGACACCTCGGTGGACGAGGTGATGACGCCGCGCCTCGACATGGTCGCAGTGGACGTCGCGACCACTGCCGAGGAGGTGCTCGAGGCGTTTCGCCACAGCGAGCATTCCCGCCTGCCGGTGTACGACGGCACGCCGGACAACATCGTCGGCGTCGTGTTCGCGAAGGACTTCGTCCCACTCGTCATGGGCGTCGCGGGCGGTACGGGCCGCTGGCAAGACCTCATACGCCCCGCGTCGTACGTCCCCGAGACGAAGACCTTGGACAGCCAGCTGCGCGACTTCCAGCGGGGCCCTGCGCACCTGGCGGTCGTCGTAGACGAGTTCGGGGGGACGTCCGGAATCATCACGCTCGAGGATACTCTCGAGGAGATCGTCGGCGAGATCCGCGGTGAGCACGACCTCGACACGGCGCCCAGCATCCGGAAGGAGGGCAATCGCTTCTTCGTGGACGGGCGGGTGTCGCTGGACGAGCTGTCGCACGCCCTCGGGCGGACGTTCGAGCACCCCGAGGTATCGACCGTGGGTGGGCTCATCTACTCCGCCCTCGGCCGCGTGCCGCGCACCGGCGAAGAGCTGACGCTGGACGGGTTCCGGGTCGTGGTGGAACGCGTGGATCGGCGGCGCGTCACCCGCGTGTGCTTCGAGCGCCAAGCATGACCGGGTCGCTGGTCACGCTCGTGCTGGGCATTATGCTCGCCGCCGCCTCGGCGGCCGTGGGCGTGGCCACGGCCGCGGTCAGCCAGGTGGAACTCACTCGCTGGGTGTCCTACAAGCTGCGCGGCTCGGGCGTGTCTGCGGAGGTGCTCGAAAATCCAGGCCGCGTGCTCGCCACCGCGAACGCGCTGACCACGCTTGGCATCATCTGCGCCGCGGCCTCGGTCCCGGCGCTGCTCGCTCAGACGACGCCGACGTTCCTGGGCGTGTTCACCTTCACGGTGGGCGTGCCGCTGCTCGTCAGCGCCGCCTACCTGGTGCCGCGCGTCGTGGGCCGCCGTTGGGCCGAGCCCATTGTGGCCCACGCCGTGCCGTGGCTCGAGCGGTTGGCGCGACCCCTCGCTCCGTTCATCCCGTGGCGGGATCCCTCGAAACGCACCACGCTCGCCGCCGTGCTGACCAGCGCCGACACGGAGGCCCTCGCTTCGGCGGACGAGCTGGCGGTCGTCTCGGGCGTGCTCGCGTTCGCCGACCGGCCCATCAGAGAGCTGATGACGCCGCGCACGGCGATCGTCGCGATCCCGGAAGGCCTGCTCGCAGCCGAGGCGGCGCACGTGTGCATGCAGTCGCGGTACAGCCGCTGCCCGGTGTACCGTGGGTCGCTCGACGAGGTCGTAGGCGTCGCCCATGCGTTCGATCTGCTCAAGCTCCAGCCAGACGCCCCCGTCCCGGTGCGGCCGATTCTCGTGGTACCCGGGACGACGCGTGCGGCGGACCTGATGCTCGAGATGCAGCGGGGCCGGAATCACCTCGCGGTGGTGCTCGACGAGTTCGGCGGCACGGCGGGGCTCGTGACCCTGCAGGACCTGCTGCGCGACCTGGTCGCCGAGATCTTCGAGCCCGGGCCGGCGGAGCCCGCCCGGGAGACACCGATCCGCGTGGTCGAGCTCGAGGGAAGCGCTCCTGCGAGTCGTCTCGAGGAAACCTTCGGGCTGGCGATCGGGAGCCGCGGCGCCCAAACCGTGGGGGGGCTCCTCGTGCACGCGCTGGGGCGGATTCCGCGGCCCGGAGAACGGCTGGCGCTGCGGGGCCTCGAGTTCGACATCCTCGCCGCCACCGGCACGCGGGTCGAGCGGGTCGCCGTGCGCCCGGGCCCGGTAGCGACGCTTTCGCTCGACCGGCCGGAGCAGCGTGCGTGACCCGGTGGCGTCGCTTGGAGGCGCGGGTCCTCTTATGGTTACCTTTCCCGTGAGCGTGGAACGCATCCTCGAGGGCCTGGAGCGCCGTGAGTCGGCCGCGCTGGCACGCGCGATCAGCCTCGTCGAAAACCAGGGCGACGGGTTCGAGCGGGTACTGTCGCACGTACACGGGCGCCTCGGGCGGGGCGGCACGCGCCGCGTCGGCATCACGGGCCCGCCGGGCGCCGGCAAGAGCACGCTCACTGAGCGCTTGATCCAGCAGTTCCGGGCCCAGGGGCTCGGGGTCGGTGTGATCGCCGTCGACCCCACGAGCCCCTTCACCGGCGGTGCCCTCCTCGGCGACCGGATCCGGATGGAGTCGGCGAGCCTCGACCCGAATGTGTTTATCCGGTCCATGGCCACTCGGGGCGCCCACGGCGGTCTCGCGACCACGACTGAGGAGGTCGCGGACTTGCTCGAAGCGTACGGATTCGAGCGCATCCTGGTCGAGACCGTGGGCGTCGGCCAGACGGAGCTGGACATCGCGCGCACCGCCGAAACGACGGTCCTGGTGCTCGTTCCTGAATCGGGAGACAGCATCCAGACGCTCAAGGCCGGCGTCATGGAAATCGCGGACATCTATGTAGTCAACAAGAGCGATCGCCCCGGAGCGGAGAGGTTGCGGCAGGAAGTGGAGGTCATGCTGGGCATCCGGCGTGGCAACGCATTTCGCCACATGGCACCTCATCACGCCGCCCGCCCCCGGGCCCTCGGGCGGTCAGGCGGGCAGGCGCTCGGTCGCGCGGCGGAAACTCCTGACCGCCCCGAGTGGGAGCCCCCCGTCATCGCGACAGTGGCATCGCGCGGGGATGGGGTCACCGAGTTGGTCTCCGCCCTCGATCGACACTACGTGCATCTCCAGCAGACCGGCAAGCTCGCCGAGCGACGCCGCCGGCGGCTCGCGCAACGGACCCGTGCGGTGCTGGAGCGGGCCGTGCGACAGTGGATCGCGGATTCGACGCGGGCCGAGGAGCTCCTGGCCAGCCGCCTCGACGAGGTGGCCGACGGGAGGCGAAGCCCGTACGACGTAGCGGCGGAAATCCTGGACCAGGTGCGGACGGGGACGCCCCGATGAGCGGCATCGAGAAGAAGCCCGTGTACCTGCCGGAGGACGTCGCCGACCTCGAGGCGGAGCGCCAGCTCGGGCGGCCCGGGGAGTACCCGTTCACGCGCGGCATTCACCCGACGATGTACCGCGGCCGGCTATGGACGATGCGGCAGTTCGCGGGGTTCGGCACCGCCGAGGACACGAACCGGCGGTACAAGTTCCTGCTGGAGCACGGGCAAACCGGTCTCTCGGTCGCGTTCGATTTCCCGACGCTGATGGGCTATGACTCTGACCACCCGCGGGCGGAGGGTGAGGTGGGGAAGTGCGGCGTCGCGATCTCCTCGCTCGCGGACATGGAAGTCCTGTTCGCCGGCATCCCGCTCGACCAGGTCTCGACATCCATGACGATCAACGGTCCTGCCGCGATGCTGTTCTGTTTCTACGTGGCGGCGGCGGAGAAGCAGGGCGTGCCCCCCGACAGGCTCCGCGGCACTGTCCAGAACGACATCCTCAAGGAGTACATGGCGCAGCACGCCTGGGTCTATCCCGTCGAGCCTGCGCTCAAGATCATCGTGGACATGTTCGAGTGGTGCGCCGAGCACGCGCCGCTGTGGAATACGATCTCGATCTCGGGTTACCACATCCGCGAAGCGGGGTCGACGGCGGCGCAAGAGCTCGCGTTCACGCTCGCGAATGGGTTCACCTACGTGGAGCGGGGGATTGCCCGCGGCCTGGACGTGGATGCGTTCGCGCCGCGGCTCTCTTTCTTCTGGGACATCCACAACGACTTCTTCGAGGAGATCGCGAAGCTGCGCGCCGCGCGGCGGATCTGGGCGCGCCACATACGCGAGCGCTACCGGGCGAAGACCCCGCGCTCTTGGATGATGCGGTTTCACTGCCAGACGGCGGGGGTGACCCTCACCGCCCAGCAGCCGATGAACAACGTGGTCCGAGTCGCCTACCAGGCGCTGGCCGCCGTGCTCGGTGGGACGCAGTCGCTGCACACGAACTCGCTCGACGAGACGCTGGCGCTGCCGACGGAGGAGGCGGTGCGGCTCGCGCTCCGGACCCAGCAGATCATCGCGCACGAGACGGGTGTCTCGCAGGTGATCGACCCGCTGGGAGGGGCGTACTACCTCGAGTCCCTCACCGACCAGCTGGAGCGCGAGGCCGAGGCGCTGTTCGCCGAGATCCAGTCGATCGGCGGCGTGGTGAAGGGCATCGAGAGCGGATGGTTCCAGCGCCAGATCGCCCGCTCGGCGGAGCAGATCCAGCGCCGGGTCGAGTCAGGAAACGCGATCATCGTCGGTGTGAACGAGTTCACGAGCGAGGACGACCATCCCGTCGAGATTCTCAAGGTGTCGAACGATGCCGAGGAGAGCCAGCACCGGCGGCTCGCCCGGCTGCGGGCCGAGCGCCACGATACGCTCGTGCAGCAGCGTCTCGCCGCCCTGCGCCAGGCCGCGTCGAACGAGGCGAACGTCCTCGGGCCGATGCTCGACTGCGCGCGGGCCTATTGCACCCTCTACGAGATCCGGCACGCGCTCGAGAGCGTCTACGGCGCATACCGCGAGCCGGTCTTCTTCTGAGCGCCATGACCGCACCCCTGCTCGCTCCGACCATGAACGCCGTGCGCGATGTCGTAGAGCGGCTCGCCGCCATCGAGCCCGGGGCCTACCGGGTCGTGTCGTGCTACTTGAAGCTCGAGCCTCGCGACAAGACCAGGGGCAAGTACCTCATCAAGATGAAGAACCGCATCCGCGACGCGCTCGCGGCGCTGGAGCGCCAGAACCTGGAGCGCGCCGTGCGTGACCAGGTGGCCGCAGACCTGGAGCGCGTGCGCCGCTACTTCGAGGAGCCGGACCGGTTGCCCCCGACCCGCGGCATCGCCGTGTTCGCCTGCCGGGCGTTGCACCGGTTCGAGGCCGTCCCGCTGCCGCACGTGTACCGGTCGCGCCTCCGCGTGGAGCCGACGCCCCTGATCCGGGAGCTCGTCGCGCTGGAGCAGGAGTTCGGGACCATCCTGGTCGCGGCCTGCGACCGCACCGGCGCGCGGTTCTTCGAGGTCACCGCGTTCGACGTCGCAGAGTTGCCCGGGCTGACCGCCGAGGCGACGCGGCCCGGAAAGTTCCACGGCAAGCGCCAGGCGAGGAAGGGCGGCGTACTCGCGGGCGGCTATGGCGAGCATAACTACCATATGCGGATTCGCGAGGAGAAGCATCGGCATTACGCCAACGTCGCTGACCACATCTACCAGATTCACACGCAGCGGCCGCTCGCGGGGCTGGTCGTCGCGGGGATCGGCGTGGACGCGGCGGCGCTCGTGCCGCACCTCCACACCTACCTCCACGATCTGCTGCTCGGCGTCGTCAAGCTGAACCCGAAGAGGGCGAGCCCCGCCGAGGTGCGTGAGGCAGCGCTCCTCCTGCGGGACCAGCGGGAGCGCGCCTGGGAGCAGGCGCATGCGGCGGCGGTCAAGGAAGCGCTGGGTACCGGCTGGGCGGTCAGCGGCATCGAAGCGACGCTCAAAGCGCTCACCCGAGGCCAGGTCCGCACCCTCTTGGCCGACAGTCACGGCGACGACCCGCGGATCGACGACGCGATCGAAGAGGCGCTGCGCCAGCGCGCGCAGGTGGATGTGCTCTATGACGACGGGGCGCGCCGCGCGGTGGACGGCCTGGCGGCGCTGCTCCGGTTCCGCCGCTGATGCCGGGGCCGAAGCGGCCTATCCGCGTCCTGGTCGCGAAGCCCGGGCTGGACGGCCACGATCGCGGCGCCAAAGTGGTCGCCGCCGCTCTCCGGGACGCGGGGATGGAGGTCGTCTACACCGGCTTGCACCAGACGCCGGAAATGATCGCCCAAGCGGCAATCCAGGAAGACGTCGACGTCGTCGGACTCTCGATCCTCTCCGGAGCGCACCTCACCCTGTTCCCGCGCGTCAAGACGCTGCTCGACGACGCCGGCCGCGACGACATCCTCGTGACAGGCGGCGGAATCATCCCTCAGGAGGACATGGATGCCCTCCGCACGCAGGGGATCGGGAGGCTGTTCGGCCCGGGGACGCCGACGTCGGAGCTCGTGAAGTACATCGAGGACTGGGCCGCCGAGCATGTCTCGGCGTAGCCCCCGGTCCTCCTTCCTCGTCCCTGCACTCCGTTGAGCCGGCTCAAAACCCTCACCGCCGAGTACTTGGAGCTGCGCGCCCGGCTCGAGCAGGGCGGCGGACCCGAGAAGATCCGGCGGCAACACGAGCAGGGGAAGCTGACGGCGCGTGAGCGCGTGGCGGCGCTGCTCGACAAGGGCACCGAATGGCTCGAGATCGGCCTGCTCGTCGCCTACGACCAGTACGACGGCCAGGCGCCCGCGGCGGGCGTGGTCACGGGGCTCGGGCGGATCGCCGGGCGTCCCGTCGTCATCATCGCGAACGACGCCACCGTGAAAGCGGGCTCGTGGTGGCCGGAAACGATCAGAAAGATGCTCCGCGCTCAGGAAATCGCGATGCGGCAGCGGATCCCCATCGTCTACCTCGTGGACTCGGCGGGCGTGAACCTTCCCTACCACGGGGGTGTGTTCCCGGGGCAGTACGGCGCGGCGCGGATCTTCTACTACAACTCGATCATGCGCCGCTACCTCAGAGTGCCGCAGATCGCCGCCGTGATGGGCCCGTGCATCGCCGGCGGGGCGTACCTGCCGGCGCTCTCCGACGTCATCTTCATGGTCGAGGGAACGTCGTTCATGGGGCTCGGCGGCCCGAACCTGGTGAAGGGCGCCACCGGGCAGACGGTGGACGCCGAGCTCCTGGGCGGCGCGGCGACGCACACCGCCGTGAGCGCCGTGGCGCACTACCGGGCGAACGACGACGCCGACTGCCTGCAGCGCATCCGCGAGTACATCGCCCGGCTGCCGCGCAGCTTGCAGCCGCTGGCGCCGGGCGGCGAGCCGCAGCGGAGCCCTCAGGAGCTGTACGACTTCCTTCCGGCCGACCACCGCATGAGCTACGACATGCGTGCCGTGCTCGGGTGCCTGCTGGACGCGGGCAAGCTCGACGAGTTCCAACCGGATATCGCCCCAGAGATGATGTGCGGCCACGGCGCCGTCGAAGGGCGGCCCGTCGCCGTCATCGCGAACTCGCGCGGCGTGATCAAGGGGAGGACGAAAGGAGAAGCGCCGAAGATCGGCGGAATCATCTACACCGAGAGTGCCGAAAAGGTAGCCTACTTCATCGAGAACGCGGACCGTGAGCGGGTCCCGTTGCTGTTCGTCCAGGACGTGTCGGGCTTCATGGTGGGCACCGAGGCGGAACACTCGGGGATCATCCGCGCGGGCGCGCGTTTCGTCGAGGCGATGGCGACGGCGACCGTGCCGAAGCTCGTGCTCACGGTCAATCATGCGTCGGGCGCTGGCTACTATGCGATGGCAGGGCAGGGGTTCGACCCGGATTTCATTCTCTCCTGGCCCACGGGACGGATGGGTGTCATGGAGGGCGAGTCCGCGGTGCAGGCCGTATACGGGAACGACGCCGCTAGCCCTTCGAACGCCGCGGCCGTGGAAGGGATGCGGGCCGATTACGAGCACCAGCTCGATGCCAAGTTCGCGGGAGCGCGCGGCTTCGTGGATGCCATCGTTCTCCCCGAAGAGACGCGCGAGACGCTCGCCTTTCTGCTGGCGGTCACGACCGAATTCATCGGCCCTCACGTCGGACCCTTCGCGTTGCCGACGCTGTGATGACATCACGCCTGCTTGCGCCGCTCCTGGCCGCGCTCGCGGCCGGCTGCGCCGGCTCGACCCCGCCCGCGACGCGACCCGAGCCGGCCCAGGCACCGCCCATGGCGACCGCCCCGGTCGCGGCGCGGGATGTAGCGTCCGCCGGCGTCCAGCCGATCCTGCCGCCCGCCGTGGCGTTCATGTCGGGATTGATGCCGCTCAAGAGCACCGGCGTGGAGCGGTTCGGGGAGCGTCACCCCACCTACGACGGGCGCGGCGTGCTCATCGGCATCCTCGATACGGGCCTCGATCCTGGCGTGGAGGGTCTGATCACGACGAGCACCGGTGCGCCCAAGGTCGTCGAGCTACGCGATTTTTCGGGCGAAGGCCGGTTGGCCTTGACCCCGGTCACCCCATCAGCCGACGGAACCGTGTCTGTCGCGGAGCGGAGCCTCGCGGGCGCTGGCCGGATCGCGCGGCTCACCGCCACCACGACATGGTACGCGGGGCAGCTGTCGGAGCTGCCGCTCGGCAAGCCGCCGGCCGCCGACCTGAACGGGGACGGTACCAATACCGACGTGTTCCCCGTCGTGGTCGTGAGAGCCGTCGACGGGTGGGTTGCGTTCATCGACTCGAACCTGAACGGCTCGTTCGAAGACGAGATGCCACTGCATGACTACCGGCTGGGACGCGAGACGATCGCCCTCGGCACGAAGCCCATCACCATCGTCGCCAACTTCGGCGACACAAGGGACATCCCCACGCTCGACCTCGTGTTCGACAACGGCGGGCACGGAACGCACGTCGCCGGGATCGCCGCGGGGCACAACCTGTTCAGCGTGACGGGCTTCGACGGCGTGGCCCCGGGCGCGCAGATCATCGGCCTCAAGATCGCGAACAGCGCCCGCGGCGGCGTTTCCGTCAACGGCAGCATGCAGCGCGCCATGGAGTACGCCGCGCGCTATGCCGCACAGCGGAATCTGCCGTTGGTGCTCAACCTCAGCTTCGGCGTGGGAAACGAGTTCGAGGGGCGGGCGGTGATCGACTCGATCGTGAACGCCTTCCTCGTCGCGCATCCCGACGTGGTCTTCACCATCAGCGCCGGCAACGACGGCCCGGGCCTATCGAGCCTGGGGTTCCCGGGCTCGGCGGACCTCGCCCTGACGGTCGGCGCGACCCTCCCCGGCCCGCTCGCGCCGCTGCGGCAGCAGGATGCGCCCCAGGTCGACCGCGACGTGCTCGAGTCGTTCAGCTCGCGCGGTGCCGAAGCGGCCAAGCCGGACGTGGTCGCCCCGGGGTGGGCGTTCTCCTCGGTCCCGCGCTGGGATACGGGGCACGAGATCAAGCCCGGCACCAGCTTCGCAGCGCCGCACGTGGCGGGGCTCGTCGCACGTCTCGTGTCCGCGATGCTGCAGGAGGGCCGCAAAGTGAGCGCCGCAGAGGTGGCGCAGGCGCTGCGGGTTTCGGCCACGCGGCTCCCGGGCGAGACTGTAATCGACCAGGGCGCGGGCGTGCCGCAGCTCGAAGCCGCGTACCGCTGGCTGCTGAGCGGCCACCAGGGCTCCCAATACGTCGCGCGAACCGCCGGCGGCGGTTCGGCCGCCTTCCGACGGGATGGCCTCGCGGGCCCGAGCGACACGCTGCAGGTGTTCCGTGTGCGTCACGTCGGCGGGCTCCGGGCTGCCCAGTTCCTGCTGCGCAGCAGCGTGCCGTGGCTCTCGGTCCCCGGCCTGCTGCCGGCCGGGGCCCGCGAAAGCGAGATCGCGGTGGTGTACTCCCGCGCTGCGTTCTCGGCGCCGGGAGTCTATATCGGCAGCGTGATCGCCTGGAACCCAAGCGACACGCTCGCCGGCCCCCTGTTCACCCTCCCCAACACGGTGGTCGTGCCCTACGATCTCGCCTCGAAGCCGCTGTACGACGAGCGACGCGCCATCGGACCCGCGCGCGTGCGGCGCTACTTCCTGCGGGTCGCACGGCCCGGGGCGACCCTCGTGGCGCGCGTCACGCTCCCCGATTCCGCAACGCAAAGCGCAACGGCGCGGTTGTACGAACCTTCCGGGCAGCCGTTTCGCGACGCCGACGATGTCCCGATGGGCAGGGATGACCCCGGCACGGCGCAGTTCGTGGTGCGCGCGGAGGACCTAGTGCCAGGCGTCTACGAGCTCGACGTGGTTGCGCCCCCGCTCTCGGGAGTGACCGCGACGGTCCGCGCGGACATGTCGGCGCTCGCACTGGCGGACGCCGAAGCCCGGAACGCGGGGGCCGCGAGCGCCAGCGGCCGGCTGGGCACGACCCTGCTGGGCGCGGAGGGCAGGTTCGAAGTGACAGGTCGGGGGGCGCCGGCCGAGAGCCTCGTGGTGCGGGTGCCGCAGTGGGCGACGCGCGCGGTCGTCGACGTGCAGATGCCGCGCGAGCAATGGAATGAATTCACCGACTTCGGCGTGACTGACTTCGACTCCACCGGGCAGCAGCTCGCCCAGGGGCCGCTGAACTACGCATTCGGGCGGCACGGCTTCAGTGTCCCCGCCGGGTTGCAGGGCCACCCGCTCACCATCGAGCTGTTCCCGGCGTTCGCGAGGGCACAGGGCGCGCATCCCTGGCGGGCCACCGTGCGGGTGCGCTTCCTCCTGCGGGAGGGCCAGCCGTTCGGCGGCGGATCCGACGTCTCCGTCGTCGCAGGGGGCCGGGCGGGACTGACCGTGGGGAGGGTGCCCGAGGTCGTGCTCCCCGAGGGGTTCGCGCCGCTCGTCGAGCTGCGCGTGCAGGCGCCTGTCGGGCTCGCGGCGGACGCCGTCCGCCGCGTCGTGGTGCGCCCGTGAGCCAGGCGGGCCCGCTCGGCACGGTTCGGATCGCCGCGGGCCAGGGCTTCTGGGGCGACTGGCTGGAGGCTCCCTACCGCCAGGTGACGCAAGGCCCGGTCGACTACCTGATGATGGACTATCTCGCCGAAGTCACGATGTCCATCATGCAGAAACAGAAGTCGCGGGACCCCTCGCTCGGCTACGCCAAGGACTTCATTCCGCTGATGGAGCGAATCCTCCCGACGCTCGCCGAACGGCGGATCAAGGTGACGGCGAACGCGGGGGGCGTGAACCCGCGAGCCTGCGCCCAGGCGGTGGCCGAGACGGCCCGTCGCCTCAGGCTCAGCGGGAGGCTCAAGATCGGCGTCGTCACCGGCGACGACCTGCTGCGTCGGCTCGACGCCCTGCTCGCCCGGGGGCACGAGCTTCGCAACCTCGACACGGGCCGACCGCTTTCCGACGTGCGCGACCGCGTGCTCTCTGCCAACGCCTACCTCGGCGCGTGGCCGGTCGCCGCGGCGCTGCGGCAGGGCGCGGACATCGTCATCACCGGGCGTGTCACCGATACCGGCCTCACGCTCGCGCCGATGATCCACGCGTTCGGTTGGACGCGCGACGCCTGGGACCTGCTGGCCGCCGGGACCGTGGCCGGCCACACCATCGAGTGCGGCGCCCAGTGCTCGGGCGGCAACTGCCTCGTGGAGTGGGCGACCGTTCCCGACCTGGCGAACATCGGCTACCCGATCGTCGAGGCGCACCCCGATGGGACGTTCCTGATCACGAAACATCCGCGCACGGGCGGGCGCATCACCGTCGCGGGCGTGACCGAGCAGTTAGTCTACGAGATGGGCAATCCTGCCGAATACATCACCCCCGACTGCGTCGCCGACTTCACCACCATCCGGCTCAGCCAGGCGGGTAAAGACCGGGTTCAGGTGTCGGGTGTCAGGGGCGGGCCGGCGACGGACAAACTCAAGGTGTCGATCGCATACTTCTACGGTTACAAAGCGGTCGGGACTCTGGTCTACGCGTGGCCGGATGCGTATGCGAAGGCCAAGGCCGCCGACCGGGTCCTGCGGCAGCGGCTCAGGGACCTCGGCCTCAAGTTCGAGTCGATCCTGACGGAGTTCGTGGGGGCGGACGCTACCCACGGCCCGCTGGCGCGGCAAGAAACGCGGGTGGGAAACCTCCCCGAGGTCCAGCTGCGGATCGGGGTCCGATCACCCGATCGGGCCGCCGTGGAGCGCTTCACCCGCGAGCTCGCGCCGCTGATTCTCAACGGGCCGCCGAGCGTGACGGGATTCGCGGGGGGCCGGCCGAAGCCCGAAGAGATTGTGGCCTATTGGCCCGCGCTGATCGACAGGAAGGTGGTGGAGCCATGCGTCGAGCTGGTAGACGTGTAAAGACTGCGGCGGTTAGGCGGTTACGCGGTCAGGCGGTCAGCGGAAGCCGCAGGAAAGTGCGGCTCCTCGAACTGGCGCACGCGCGGTCCGGGGACAAGGGCGATACGGCAAACGTGGGGCTGATCGCTTTGAAGCCCGCGTACTATCCCATCCTGGTGAAGCAGGTGACGGCTGCGAGGGTGGCCCGACATTTCAAAGGGATGATCAAGGGCAAGGTCGAGCGCTATGAGCTGCCGAACCTTCACGCGCTCAACTTCCTGCTGCACGGGGCGCTCGACGGGGGCGGGACGATCTCCCTCAAGACCGACGCGCAAGGGAAGGTGTTCTCGACGGCGCTGTTGCGCATGGAGATCGAGGTGCCGCGGTGAGCGGGAGCGAGCGGGTGAGTGCCGGCTTGGAGCACGGCGTGCTCACGGCCACGCTGAACCGGGCGGAGAAAAAGAACGCGATTGACAGTCCGATGATCGATGGCCTGCTCGACGTGCTCGCGCGCGCGGACCTGGACGCCGCGGTCCGCGTCGTCGCCATCCGGGGCGCGGGGTCGGACTTCTGCGCCGGGATGGACTTGAACGAGCTGCTCGCGTCGGCCGACCTATCCGTCGAGCAGAATCGCCAGGCGGCCCTGCATTTCGGCGAGGTGTTCATAGGGATGCGCCGGCTTCCCAAGCCCATCGTCGCGGTGGTGCACGGGCGCGCCCTCGCGGGTGGCTGCGGCCTGGCCACGGCGTGCGACCTCGTGCTCGCCGCCGAGTCCGCCAAATTCGGCTATCCCGAGGTGCAACGGGGCTTCGTCCCCGCGATCGTGATGACCATCCTCAGACGGCTCGTGGGAGAGAAGCTGGCCTTCGACCTCGCGGCCACGGGCCGCGTGCTCGGGGCCAGCGAGGCGGCAGCGCTGGGTCTGATCTCCCGGGTCTACGAGGACTCCGACTTCGAAGAGCAGGTGGGCGAGGTGCTGCGAGCCCTCGCGACGGCAAGCGCCTCGGCGCTCGCGTTCACGAAGCAGCAGTTCTATCACCTGGACGGTCTCGGCTTCGACGACGGTATCCGTCTGGGCGCTGACGTCAACGCCGTGAGCCGGACGACGCCCGACTTCCGCGCCGCGCTCCAGGCGTTCCTCAAGAAGTGAGCCGCTTCTTCGTCGCCAAAGCCTGGCTCGGCGGCATCGGGGTCGCCTGCGGGCTCCTGGGCATGGCGCTGGCGTGGCGCTGGCTGGTGGGGATCGCGGCCGCCCTGCTGCTGGTGGCGTTTCTGCTCCGGTTCGCAGAGGGGAAGCCACGTGAACCCTAGTCCCCATCGGTTCCGCGCGGCCCGCCTGCATCGTTATAATTGGTTCAACGACCCCTGATTCGAGGAACCATGGCGGGCATCAACGTTCCCCTCTACGATCCGCGACTCGTGCAACCGATGCGCGACGAGCTGACCAGGCTCGGCTTTCAGGAGCTCCGCACACGCGACGAAGTGGATGCCGTGCTAGGCGCTACGACGGATACGGCGCTCGTAGTCGTGAACTCCGTCTGCGGCTGCGCGGCGCGCAACGCGCGGCCGGCCACCGCGCTCGCGATCCGGCAGGCCCGGCGCCCGAGCAGGCTGCTCACGGTCTTCGCCGGGCAAGACGCGGAGGCGACCGCCCGCGCCCGCCATTACTTCACGGGATACGCGCCGTCGTCGCCGCAGATCGCATTGTTCAAGGACGGCAGGCTCGCGTTCATGCTCGAGCGGAAGAACATCGAGGGGCGGAGCGCGCAGGACATCGCGGCGGACCTGACGGCGGTGTTTGAGCGATACTGCTAGTGCCGTTCCAACTATTCGCGCCAAGTCATCGGACGCCCGGGGTGGCCACCGACCCGCACACGATGCTCTCGGCAGGTTTGGCTAATCATGTTGGAACGGCACTAGAGTGACCGCCCGGCACAAGCGTGTCCTTTCGCCTAGAACATCATGCCGCCTCTCGCCCTGAAGTCGACGTTGTCCTGCACCCATTTCCATAGATCGTCCTGCCGCTCGAGTGGCACGCCGGGGCGGAA
>JBOHSI010000117.1:0-10262 GCA_050733055.1 Gemmatimonadales bacterium | reverse complement strand
AGAGGCCGTGCGTGCGCTGCATGAAGCTCGGCGCCCAGGCGATCAGCCCGTTTACCGCAAACGTCACGAGCGCTCCGCCCAGGAACATCCAGATGAGGGTCGGCGTGCGGAGCACCGTGGCGGCCGCGTGCAGGAACTCGCCGTACGCCGTCGCCGCCACTTCCGTCGCTTCCGTGGTGCGCTGCACGGCGGCGGGAATGAGTCGCACGATCGTCCAGACGATCCCGGTCGTCAGAAAGACGGCGAACACCGCCGTCTCAACCTCCGGAGGCCCGCCGAGCAGGTCGAGCACGCCGCTCAGCAAGGCACCCACGAGCGCGAGGCCGATCAGCGGTCTGCCGTGCGCCAGGGCCTGCCGCACTCCCCGTTCGGTCCAGCTCCGCACGGTGGCCGCGAGCGGCGCGGGCGGGCGCCGGCGCGGCTCGCGCAGCCGCGACGCGAGGATCGCCAGGAAAACCCCCGGTACGCCCATCGCCACGAACGCCGCCCGCCAGCCATAGCGTTCGGCCAAGACGCCGCCCAACCAGATCCCAAGCACGCCGCCGAATGCCATACCCACCGAGTAGATCCCGAGCGCGAATGCGCGCCGGCGTCCTTCGTAGAACTCGGCGATCAGCGCCTGCGCTGCGGGCCCATACCCCGCCTCGCCCACGCCCACCATGGCGCGGCAAAACAGCAGCTGCCAGAACCGGCTCACCACGGCGCCCAGCGCGGTGAAGGCGCTCCACAGACCGACGCCGAACGCGATCACGGCGCGGCGGGAGCGCAGGTCGCCGATCACGCCGAGTGGCAGCGCCGCGAGCGAGAGCACGATGACGTAGGCCGAGCCGAGCCAGCCGAGCTGCTGATCGGAGAGCACGAGCTCGCGCTTGATGTGCTCGAACAGCGCGAAGATGACGTTGCGATCGGTGTAGTTGAGGATGTTGATCAACGTGAGGAGGGCCAGGGCGTACGCCGCATACGCCCCGGTGCCGCTCCCCTCGCGGGCGGCGTTAGGGTCTGCGCCCGACAGACGTCGCCTCCGCGCGCGTGTCGCGGTCCGCCTTCGCCTCCTGGTAGGCCTCGGTCAGCTCCCGCATCATCTCGTCGCGACGGTGATATAGGCACTTCAGCCGACGCGGCTTGTGCTTGGCCAGGGCGTACACGGCGAGGATCGGGAAGGCCACGGTGTTGTCGAGGTAGCACACCACGGTGTCCGGCAGCTTGTCCGGGTCCACCTTGCCCCAGCTCACCGCCTCGGCGGGCGTCGCCCCGGACAGGCCGCCCGTGTCGGGCCGGGCGTCGGTGATCTGGAGGTAGTAGTCGTGCCCCTTCTCGCTGATGCCGAGCACCTCCTGGATCTGCGGCTCGGTCTGGAGCACGAAGTTCTTCGGGCTGCCGCCCCCGATGATCAGCACGCCGCTCTTGCCGCCGTGGGTCTTGGCGTCGAACACGATCGCGGAGGTCTCGTTCACGTCGGCGCTGACGTCGAACCGCAACTTCGACCCGGTCAGCGCCTGTTCGGCGACGTTCATGCCGATCGAGGAGTCGCCGGGGGACGAGGTGTAGATCGGGACGCCGCACTCGTGCGCCACGCCGAGCACCGACTTGCGCGACAGGCCCAAGGCCTTCTCGCGCTCGTGGATGTAGCCGCCGAGCAGGTAGTGATACTCGGCGGTGCTCATCGGCCGTTGGAACTCGGGCGCCGACGACACCTCACGGACGTACGCGTCGGTCGAGAGCAGCACTTCATAGTCGAAGAAGATGTCGTAGATCCGGACCACGCCCTCCTCACGCAACTCGACGTCGTTCGCGAACGGCGTGCCGCGGTGCATCGACAACCCCAGACCGAAGTGTGCGTCGTGATACAGATTGGCGCCGGTCGAGACGATCCAGTCAATGAAGCCCGCCTCGATGAGCGGACTGATCGTCGACATGCCGAGGCCCGCCGGTGTCATGGCACCGGTCAGGCTCATCCCCACCGTCACGTCGTCCTCAAGCATCCGCTGGGCGAACAGCCGGCAGCCTTCGGCGAGCCGCCCGGCGTTGTAAGCGAGAAACGCGTTGTCCACCAGCTCGGGAATGGACTCGCGGCCCGTGATGGGCTTGGGATCGATGCGCTGCCCGCGCAGCAGGTCCTTGCGTGTGGTCATGGTCTCACGTGTCTCGGTCGGCGATGGCCGGCAGCTCCTTGGCGCGGCGCTCCCGAGCCTGTCGAATGAGCGCGACCGCCTCGCGCGGGCTCTCGGTGATGTGGAGCAGGTCCAGGTCCGTCGGGGCGATCTTCCCCTCCCCCGCCACCCGAGCGCGCAGCCAGTCGACCATCCCTTGCCAATACTCGCGGCCGAACAGGATTACCGGAAAGTGGCGCACCTTGCCGGTCTGGATCAGGGTCAGCGCCTCGAACAGCTCGTCCATCGTGCCGTAGCCGCCGGGGAAGGCGACGAAGGCCGTCGAGTACTTCACGAACATCGTCTTGCGCACGAAGAAATAGCGGAAGTTGATCGCCCGCTCGACGTAGGGGTTCAGCCCCTGCTCGAACGGGAGCTCGATGTTGCAGCCGATGGAGAGCCCGTTCCCCTCCTGACAGCCGCGATTCGCTGCCTCCATGATGCCGGGGCCACCCCCGGTGATCACGGGAAACCCCTCCCCCGCGAGCATCCGCCCGGTCTCTACCGCCTTGTCGTAATACGGATCCTCGGGCGGCGTGCGGGCGGACCCGAAGATCGTCACCGCGTTGTACACGTCCGACAAGGTGTCGAACCCCTCGACGAACTCCCCCATGATGCGGAGCACGCGCCACGAGTCGGTCTTGACGAACGGCCGCCGTTCGCGGGGGACCTGCGTGAGGAACTGTTCGTCCTCAGTGACTGCTTTGTGATGCGAGCCGCTCAAGTGCTGCGACATGGTCGTCCTGGACATTGTAGAAGAATGGGGAGAGACGGACGTGCCCGGGTCGCGCGTCCGCGATGATCCCGCCCGCCGCAAGGTGGCGCACCGCCGCCGCAGGATCCTCCGCGGGGACCATCACGATCGCCGAGCGGTCGTTCGCGCGCGCCGCCACCTTGGGCTCGAACCCGAGGCCCCGGGCGCGCGCGATCAGGTCGTCGGTGAGCCCCGCCGTGACCTCCCGGATCACCGGCACGCCGATCTCCTCGATGTACTCGAGGCCGCCCAGCTGCGCATAGATCGCGGCGACGGACGGGGTGCCCAGCTCGTAGCGCCGCGCGTCGTCGTGCAGCTCGAGCACGCGCGGCTCGAAGGCGAACTGGTGCTTGTGCCCAAACCAGCCGGCGATCCCCGGCGCGAGCCGGCGCGCGAGCGCTTCCCGCACGTAGAGGAACACGATCCCGGGGCCGCCGAGCAGCCACTTGAGACCACCCGCGGTGAGGAAGTCGACGCCCGTGGCCTTCACGTCGAACGGGACCTGCCCCACCGACTGGTAGGCGTCCACGAGGCAGAGGGCGCCCCGCACGTGCGCCGCGTCCGCCACCGCGCGGATGTCCTGGATCGCGCCGCTCGTGAAGTACACGTGTGACGTCGCGACCAGCGCCGTCCGGTCGTCCACCGCCCGCGCGATCGCCTCGACGGGTACGGAGATCTGGTCGGGGCTTTCCACCACCACGAGCTCGACGCCCCGCCGCCGCTTCGCCAGCCACTGATAGGCGACCGTGGGAAAGTCCAGCGAGGTGACGACGACCTTCGGTCGCCGGTCGTAGTCGAGCGCCTCGGCGACCGCCGACAGCGCCACCGAGATGCTCGGGGCGAGCGCGATCTCCACCGAAGCCGCACCGATCACTCGGCCATAGCGTTCGCGCAGCTCGGCGAGCGCGGCCCACCAGACGTCGTACCACGCGGACGCGCCCCGCGCCTGCCATAGCTCCAGAAACTCCGCCACCTTGACACGGGTGCGCTGCCCTAGAGCCCCGAGTGAGCAGGTGTTCAGGTAGATCCGGTCCCGAAAGATCGGAAATTCGCTCCGATAGCGCGCGAGAGGGTGTGGCCCGGCCCGAGGGCCGGTCTCCAGGCCGCTTGCCACCGTCATAGGCGGTCAATATACAGAAGGAAAAGCGCGCTTGACACGTCCCCAAGTAGATTCCATCGCATGCAGCCTTCCGTCGGTTGGCCCGCTCTGTACGCGCAGCTCGCATTTCGAGCCCTCGTGAACCCACGGGTTGCGCTCGACCTCGCGCGCCTGGCGTGGAGCTTCCGGGCCCGCGACTGGTACCGCCGAGCGCCGTTCCTGCCGCTGCCCCCGCGCGACTACACGCGCTGGCGGATGTTCACCGCGTACGGCGACGAAGCTGCGGTGCCCTCTGTCAAGGACGTGATCAACTTCGCCCGCTGGCGCCGAAACACCATGCATCTATGACGGATTTCGAGCGAAGCATCGAGCTGAAGCGTCGAGCTCAGGCATTGGGTTTCGATACCGTCGGGATCGCGTCGCTCGAGTCGAACGCCCACGCGGACGAGCTCGACCGCTGGCTCGCGGCAGGTTACGCCGGGACGATGGCGTATCTGCATCGCCAGGCCGAGCGGCGCAAGCAGCCGGCCCGCCTCATGCCGGGGGCCCGGGTCGCGGTCGTCACCCTCACGAATTACTTCCACGGCGCGGCAGAGCCCGGACCGGTGCCCCCGCGTTCGGCGAAGGTCGCCCAATACGCCCGGTCGACGGACTATCACCGCGTCCTCGGCCGGCGCCTCAAGCGGCTCGCGGCCGCCATCCGCAACGTCTCTCCGGGGGCGACGACCCGTGCGTACGTGGACGCCGGACCGGTGCCTGAGCGCGAGCTCGCGCAGCGCGCGGGGCTCGGCTGGATCGGGAAAAACATGATGCTGATCCACCCCGCGATCGGTTCGTTCACTTTCATCGGCGTCGTCCTGACCGACGCCGATCTCGCTCCGGATCTCCCGTTCCAGGCGGACCGCTGCGGCACGTGCCGCGCCTGCCTCGACGCGTGCCCCACGGCCGCCTTCGTCGAGCCCCACATGATGGACGCGCGGCGCTGCATCTCCTACCTCACCATCGAGCACCGCGGCGACTTCACCGACGCCCAGCGGCAGATGCTCGGCGACTGGGTTTTCGGGTGCGACATCTGCCAGGACATCTGCCCGTGGAACGTGAGGTTCGCGCGCGCCACGTGCGACCGGGAACTCTCAGCCCGGCCCGAGCTCGGGGCGCCCGATCTCGCGACGTTCCTCGAGGGCGACGCCGCGGAATTCGACCGCCGGTTCGGCGATACGCCCCTCGAGCGGCCCGGCTTGGCGGGGATGCGCCGGAACGCCGCCGCGGTGCTGGCCGGGACTCTGACATGAGCGACACGATCCCTGGTGCGCGCAGCGAGCAGCTCAACGAGATCCAGCGGCGGCTGGCGGAGGGGCTCGGGAAGATCGACCCCCACCACCGGCTGCTGGGACGCCCCATCGCTTACCGCGTCATCGACGGCACGACGCTGGAGATCACATACCGGGACGTGCCGGGGATCGCTGAAGCCGAGGTGCTGGGCGTGAAGCGGCTGATCGGTGTCGAGTCCTTCTGCACGGTGTCGCCGCAAACGGCGGAGTGCGTCACCGTGCGGTTCGTCGTGTCGCTGAAACAGTGACCCGCCACCCACTCTAGGAGCCCCCATGGCGGAGCGTGTCACGGGCATCGGCGGAGTGTTTTTCAAGGCCCGGGACCAGGAGAAGCTGCTGGCCTGGTACCGCGACCGGCTCGGCATCGACGTCCAGGGCTGGGGCGGCGCGGCGTTCTCGTGGCGCGACGCGCAGGACGGCGCCCGCCGCAGGCACACCGTCTGGAGCGTCTTCAGGCACGACTCGGACTATTTCGACCCCTCCTCCGCCCCGTTCATGATCAACTACCGCGTCGCGAACCTCGAGCGGATGCTCGCGCAACTGCGCGCCGCGGGCTGCCAGGTGGACGACCACATCGAGGAGTCGGAGTACGGGCGGTTCGGGTGGGTGATGGATCCGGAGGGGAACCGGGTCGAACTGTGGGAACCGCCCGAGACGGGACCTCTGGGGACACAGTGAACAGGAGCCAGAACCCGAGGACCTGCCACGGCGAGACGCACAGGCGCACCGCGGGAAACCGCTCACTGTTCACCGCTGCGCGTCTGTGCGTCTCCTCGTGGCCTACCCTGCTCTCTCCAGGCTGATCACCGGTAACTCCGGCGGGTTGCCCCATCTGATCGCGATCGCTGCCGTCCCCACTCCCGCCGACACGTACAACCACGTCTCGCTTACCCGTTTCAGGCCGTGCAGGTAGCGGCCACCGAACTGCGACGGCACCGTGAGCGGGCCGACGAGCGGGAGATGCACCTGTCCGTTGTGCGTGTGCCCCGACAACATTACGTCCACACGCAAACCGGCAGGCAGGTACTCGATCAAATCGGGGTTGTGGGAGATGAGCACGCGCGGAACGTCGGGCGGGACCCCGCCGAGCGCTTCGTCGAAGCGGGTGGCGCCGTGAGTGAAATCGTCCACCCCGGCGACCGCCAGCGCCGCCGAACCGCGCCACAGCATCCGATGCCGGTTCACGAGCGGGGTGACGCCTGCGCGCTCGACCGCGGCCACGACGGCGTCGGCTCCGACCCAATGGTCGTGGTTGCCGAGCACCGCGACTACGCCGTCCGGCGCCCGGAACCGCGCAAGCACAGGTTCGAGCCCCTCGAGATCGCTCCGCGCGTGGGACACGAAGTCGCCACCCAGCACCACGAGATCGGGCTCGAGCGCGGCCGCACGGTCGGCGACGCGCGCAAGCCACGCGGCAGGGACGACCGGACCGTGGTGCAGATCGGCGACGAGAACGATGCGGTAACCGGCGAACTCCGGCGGGAGGCCGCGGATCCGGACCGCGACTTCAGGCGTCTCGAGCCGGGCGCGATCCCACCGCACGAACGGCGCGGCCAGCCGCTCCACAACCCAGCCAATGGGCAGCTTGACGAGCCGTGCCACTATCGGGGGGCGCCGTTCCCGGCCGGGCGGGTACCGCCGCGGATGGAGGAGCGGCCCGATCACCGCGTACCGACCCGCGACACGATGCCGTACACCGAGCCGTCGACGGCTCTGACCCGGCGTTCGCCCACCGCTGTTACGCCCAAATGATCACTGCGATCGTAATCACCCCTGCCCAGTGATGTCCAGCCAGACACCCGCCCGCGCCATCTCCCCGGCAGTGACCGCGCCCGTTCCGTAGGCGAGCGCGTTGGGCGGTGTGCCAACGGGCAGCATGAAACCGAGGGCCGAGCCCAGCGCCGCCGCGGCCATGACCCTGACTGGCGGGAGCCCGAGCGCCGGGGCCAGCGAGGCGGCGAGCGGCATCGCCATCGCGGCCGTCGCCGTGTTCCCGAGATCCACATGCTGGCCAGCGCCGTCGCAAGCATGACGGCGAGCACCAGGCGCGACGCCTCCGTGCCGACCAGCGCGATGACCGCGAACGCGAGCCGCCGGTGCAGCCCCCAGCGCTCGCTCGCCGCCGCGAGGAAGAACCCGCCCATGAACAGGAAGACGATCGGGTCGGCGTAGCGGTGCGACACCTCCTCCACCGAGCCCACCCCGGCGAAGGGGAGGAGCACGAGCGGGAGCAACGCCGTGGCGGCGAGGGGCATGGCGCCGGTGAGCCACCACACGACCATCCACACGGCGAGCGCCGCGACGCGTCGCGCCGGCTCCGGGATCTCGGCCGGCACCACGAGCAGGACGATGAGGCAGAGGAGCGGCCCCGCCGCCAGCGGGCCCAACGTCGGATCAATTCGCGACGACGCGCGACACCACATCGTACAGGAAGCGGACGCCGAACGTCAAATCAGTGAGGCTCACCCGCTCGTCGTTGCCGTGCACGCCGCGCGACTCGGCCTGGCTGAGGGGGAACGGCGACAGGCCGTAGCTCACGATTCCGAGGCGCCGGAAGTAGTGACTGTCGGTAAATGCGGTCAGCGGGGGCGTGGTCACGGGCGCCTTGGGGTCCCGAGCGCGCGCGGCAGCTACGATCGCGCGAAACAGCTCCGTGTCGATCGGGCTTTCGGTCGCGGACCAACTGGGCCCCTGCGGCGCGATGGTCACGGCCGTATCGTTCACGACGCGCACCAGGTCCGCGAGGAACGCCTGGGGGTCCTGTCCCGGAAGCAGTCGCACGTCGACCGCGGCCGTCGCCGTCGGTGGAATCACGTTCGTCTTGTCGCTCCCCCTGACCCCCGTAATCGAGATGGTGTTGCGCAGCAGGGCGTTGTAGGTGAGATCGCTCGTGAGCGCACGGACGGCTGCCGAGTCTCGCAGCGCCGCCCGCACATCCGCGAGCCAGGCCCGCCGCGTCGCGTCGCTCTCGATGGTCGAGAGGTCGCGCAAGTAGCGCTCCACGGTCGGCGTGATGACGAGCGGCGTCTGATAGCTCGCTAGCCGGTCCAACGCGCGGACCAGCCGGTGGACCGGGTTGTCCGGCGTCGGCCGCGAGCCGTGCCCCGGTGTTCCCTTCGCCGTGACGTCGAGCCAGAACGGTGACTTCTCCGTCGTGCCGACGCCATAATACTCGATCCGCCCGCTCGCGTCGGCGCGGATCGTCCCGCCCTCGTTGAGGAGAAACTCCGCGTCGCGCACCAGCTCCGGATGGCGCTCGACGAACCACGCCGCGCCGACCCCGGCACCGATCTCCTCGTCGGACGTCGCCAGGAAGATGATGTCCCGCTTGAGCGGCATTCCGGCTCGTTTGAGGATGACAAGCGTCATCAGCTGCACGATCGCCTCGCCCTTCATATCGAGCGCGCCGCGCCCCCAGACGTAGCCGTCCTGCTCCACGCCGCCGAACGGAGCGACCTTCCAGAACTCGGGGCTCGCGAGCACGACGTCCATGTGGTTCAATAGGATGAGCGGGCGCGAGCTCCCATCGCCCGGCACCCGGGCGTAAAGATTCGCCTTGCCGGGCCGGGGCTCGAAGATCCGAGCCTCGATCCCCTCGCGCCCGAGCACGACCTTCAGCCACTCGGCAGCCCGTAGCTCGTTGCCCGGCGGATTCGTCGTGTTAATCGCGAGGTACTGTGACAGCAGCGACGCGGCCTCCCGACCCGCCGCCCGCCACTCCTCGTCCGTACGGGGAACGGTCCCGCCGAACAGCTGCGGCGGCAACATGACCGGCCGGGACGACGGGCCGGCGAGCGATGGCGGGGGTTGGCGGGTCGTGGCTGGGGCGCATCCCACGAGCCAGAGACACGATAGGCCAACGAGCCCTCGACGACGCACGCTTCCCTCAGGTGGCGAGTGTGACCGCCGAAACTACGGAGTGCGGCCGGGTGGGGCTAGAGCGCGCGGGATTCGCCGTGGGCGAGGAGCCAGAACCGCTCGGGGGGGAGCGCGGCCGCCTGCCACGCCGCTCGGGCCCGGACGGGCGGCTCGTCCATGGCTTCATCGGTCAGCTTGAATGTCCCCCAGTGCATCGGCACCAGCACCGTGTGGCTGTCGCCGAGATCCTGGAAGGCGCGTACCGCTTCCTCGGGACTCATGTGCACGGCCCGCATGAACCAGCGAGGCTCGTACCCGCCGATCGGCAGCAGCGCGATGTCGAACGGCCCGTAACGCTCCCCGATACCACCGAACTCGGGGTGATACGCCGTGTCCCCTGCGAAGAACACGCGGTGCGCGTCCGTGATCACCGACCAGCCGCACCACAGCGTGTCGCCCCGATCCCGAATGCCGCGCGAGCTGAAGTGCTGGGCAGGCGTGCACGCCACGAGCGCCGGGCCGACCCGGGCCTCCTGCCACCAATCGTGCTCGCTCACGTCGCGAGCCCCGCGCCGCCGCACGAACTCCGCCAGACCGAGCGGCACGAGCCACGCCGCGCGCGCGTTGCGCCGGGCGAGCCGACGGACCGTGCGCCCGTCGAGGTGATCGTAGTGGTTGTGCGAGATGAGGACGAGATCGATCGGCGGGAGCGCGGCGAACTCGATGCCGGGCGCCGTCCAGCGCCGCGGGCCCGCAAACCACAGGGGCGATGCGCGCGCGCTCCACACCGGATCGGTGAGCACGTTGAGCCCGCCCACCTGCAGCAGGAAGCTCGAGTGGCCGACCCACGTGACGATGAGTCGGTCGGGCGCCGCCCTCGGCGCCGTGAGCTGCGGCTCGAGCAACCTGAACACTGAGGCGTCCGGATCCACCGGCCGCGGCCGCGTCGTGCGGTGCACAAGTGCCCACTTGAGGACGCTGCCGAACGTGGGCGCCGCGGCGTTGACCCACGGGTTGCGGAATCCGCCGCCGGGGCGATGCTGGAGCCACGACTCGTCGCGCCCTAGCGC
>JBOHSI010000116.1:0-4003 GCA_050733055.1 Gemmatimonadales bacterium | reverse complement strand
TCGCCAGCCCCTTCGCCTCCGCCACCTTCGTGATCGCCGCCGTCAGCGTCGTCTTCCCGTGGTCCACGTGCCCGATCGTCCCCACGTTCACGTGCGGCTTCGTCCGCTCGAATTTCGCCTTCGCCATAGTCCTCGAAACCCGTTAAAGGGAACTGCGTTGCACAGAGCGCGCGAGGGCTTCGTGCTACGCCTCCGCTCGACGCCGTCTCATCTATCCCTTCACCTTGCTCACAATCTCTTCAGCCTTCTGTTTAGGCACTTCCTGGTAGTGGCTAAACTGCATGCTGTAGATCGCGCGGCCCTGGCTCATCGAGCGCAGCGACGTCGAGTAGCCGAACATTTCCGCCAGCGGCACGCTCGCCGCCACCACGTGGGCGTCGGCCCGCTGGGTCATGCCGCCGATCTTGCCACGGCGGCTCGACAGGTCGCCGATCACGTCGCCCATGTAATCGGCTGGCGTCACGACCTCGACATCCATGACCGGCTCGAGCAGCACGGGGTGAGCCTGCCGGGCGGCTTCCTTCACGGCCATCGAGCCCGCGATCTTGAACGCCATCTCGCTCGAGTCGACGTCGTGGAACGAGCCATCGACCAGCTCGACCTTGACGTCCACCATGGGGTACCCGGCGAGCACCCCGTTCCCGAGCGCCTCCTTTACGCCGTGCTCGATCGGCCCGATGAACTCCTTGGGAATCGCGCCGCCCACGATCTTGTCCTCGAACACGAAGCCCGACGCGGGCTCGCCGGGCTCGAGGTGGATGACCACGTGCCCGTACTGGCCGCGGCCACCCGTCTGGCGGATGAACTTCCCCTCGACGTACTCGACCCGCTTGCGAACCGTCTCGCGGTAGGCTACCTGTGGCCGGCCGACGTTGGCGTCGACCCTAAACTCCCGTTTCATCCGGTCGACGATGATCTCGAGGTGCAGTTCGCCCATCCCGCTGATGATGGTTTGCGCGGTTTCGGCGTCGGTGTGCACGCGGAAGGTGGGGTCCTCCTCCGACAGCTTCTGGAGGGCGATGGACAGCTTGTCCTGGTCGGCCTTGGTCTTGGGCTCGATCGCGACGGAAATCACCGGCTCCGGGAACTTCATCGCTTCGAGGATGATCGCGTGCTGCTCGTCGCAGAGCGTGTCGCCGGTCTTCGTATCCTTGAGCCCGATCGCTGCGGCGATATCGCCCGCGCGGACTTCTTCTATTTCTTCACGCTTGTTGGCGTGCATCTGGAGCAACCGGCCGATGCGTTCCCTGCGGCCCTTCGTGCTGTTGTAGATGTACGAGCCGGCGTTGAGGACGCCCGAGTAGACGCGGAAGAACGTCAGCTTACCCACGTAGGGGTCGGTCATGATCTTGAACGCGAGCGCCGCGAACGGCTCCTCGTCCGAGGCCTTGCGCACGGCGTGCGTCGCGTCGTGGTGCGGCAGATGGCCCTGGATGGCGGGGACGTCGAGCGGCGACGGGAGGTAATCCACCACGGCGTCAAGCAGCGCCTGGACGCCCTTGTTCTTGAACGCGGCGCCGCACAGCACGGGCACGACCTTGCCGGAGATGGTTGCCCTGCGAAGCACGGTCCGGATCTCATCCTCGGTGAGCTCGTGCTCCTCGAGGTACTTGTGCAGGATGGCGTCGTCCTGCTCGACCACCGACTCGAGCATCTGGTGGCGCATCTGGGCGACCTTGTCACGCAGCGCCGCGGGCACCGGCCCCTCTACATACTTCTTGCCGAGCGACTCGTCGTCGTAGACGATCTCGACCTGGCGGACGAGGTCGATGATGCCGGTGAACAGCTCGCCCGAGCCGAGCGGCAGCTGGATCGGCACCGCGTGCGCGCCAAGACGCTCGCGCACCATCTTGAGGCACAGGTCGAAGTCGGCGCCCACACGGTCCATCTTGTTGACGAAGAGGATCCGTGGCACGTGGTAGCGGTCGGCCTGGCGCCACACCGTTTCGGTCTGCGGCTCGACGCCGCCCACCGCGTCGAGCACGGTGATGGCGCCGTCGAGGACGCGGAGCGACCGCTCCACTTCGACGGTGAAGTCCACGTGACCGGGCGTGTCGATGATGTTGATGCGGTACTGCTCGCCGCGGCGGGGCCAAAATGCGGTGGTTGCTGCCGACGTGATCGTGATCCCCCGCTCCTGCTCCTGCTCCATCCAGTCCATCGTGGCCGTGCCGTCGTGCACCTCACCCAGCTTGTAGGTGCGGCCCGTGTAGTAGAGGATGCGCTCGGTCGTAGTCGTCTTCCCAGCATCGATGTGGGCCATGATGCCGATGTTGCGAATCCGGTCGAGCGGCGTGGTGCGCGGCATTGCGTTCCTTTAGTCAGCAAAAACGCGGGGCGACCGTGACGCCCGCGTGCGGGCCGGTCTCGCTCCGCCATCACCGGGGAGCTCTCGACTCCCGCAGTGCAGGATCCCTTGAAGCAGGGTCCCGAAGTTGTCGGTCTAGGCGTTTACCACCGGTAATGCGCGAAGGCGCGGTTCGCCTCCGCCATCCGGTGCGTATCCTCTTTCTTCTTGATCGTCTCACCCTCGCCCTTCGAGGCGAGGATCAGCTCCGCGGCGAGCCGCTCCGCCATGTTCTTCTCGCGGCGGGCCCGGCTGAACTGGATCAGCCACCGCATCCCCAGCGCCGTGCGCCGCTCCGGCCGTACTTCCACGGGCACCTGGTACGTCGCGCCGCCCACGCGCCGGGATTTCACCTCGAGCGCCGGCTTCACGTTCGACAGCGCCTGCTTGAAGATGTTCACCCCCGGCTGCCCGGTGCGCTGCTCGATCAGGTCCATCGCCTGGTAGAACACCCGCTCCGCCAGCGACTTCTTCCCCCGCTCCATCAGGTTGTTCAAGAACTTGGAGACGGTCTGGCTGTCGTAGCGCGGATCGGCCGGCACCGGCCGCCGGACCGCCTTCTTGCGCCGGCTCACTGCGTGGTCGCCTTCGGCCGCTTCGCGCCGTATTTCGAGCGCGACTGCTTCCGTTCGTTCACCCCCGCCGCATCGAGCGTCCCGCGGATGATGTGGTAGCGCACGCCCGGCAGGTCCTTCACGCGGCCACCCCGGATCATCACGATCGAGTGCTCCTGCAGGTTATGCCCCTCGCCCGGAATGTAGGCGGTGACCTCGAAACCGTTCGTCAGCCGCACCCGCGCCACCTTGCGCAGCGCCGAATTCGGCTTCTTCGGCGTCGTCGTGTACACGCGGGTGCACACGCCGCGCTTCTGCGGGTTGCCGCGCAGGGCCGGAGCTTTCTCTTTCTTCTCCACGTCCCGGCGACCGAGCCGGACGAGCTGATTGATGGTCGGCATACGCTCCGGAAAAAAGTTCGCAAATAGACTCCCAAAATAGAACCCTGCCTACACTTAGGTCAACCCCTCACCGACGGGCGGCTGGCCGGAGCGCCGCCTGGTCGACTCGCCAAACGACAAACGCCCGGGATCTCACCCGGGCGCCGTCGGTGCCATCCGCGGATCCGCCTCTCCGCCTAGTCAGCCTCCACTTCCTCGGGGAACGGACTGGGCACGGTCCCGAGCACCTGCTCCGGGGGCGGGGGCGGGGGCTGGAAGCCCTCCGGCGGCTCGATCTCGATGTCGTGATAGCGGTAAATGCCGGTCCCGGCCGGAATGAGATGCCCGATGATGATGTTTTCCTTCAAGCCCAGGAGGTCGTCCCGAGCGCCCCGAATCGCGGCGTCGGTCAGCACCCGCGTGGTCTCCTGGAACGATGCCGCCGAGATGAACGACTGCGTCGTGAGACTCGCCTTGGTGATGCCCAGCAGCAGCGGCTCCCGCACGGCCGGCTTCCCACCTTTTTTCTGGGTCCGCTCGTTGATCTCGCCGAAGGTGAGCTTGTCCACGTGCTCCCCCTCGAGGAACTCGGTGTCGCCCGGATCCACGACGCGCACCTTCTGCAGCATCTGGCGCACGATGATCCCGATGTGCTTGTCGTTGATCTTGACGCCTTGGAGCCGGTACACCTCCTGCACTTCGTTGAGCAGGTACTCTTGCAC
>JBOHSI010000115.1:0-13482 GCA_050733055.1 Gemmatimonadales bacterium | reverse complement strand
CGCCCGCTTGTAGGCGGCGACGAGGTCCCGGACCGCGCCCGCCTGGTCCGGCAACTCCGCCGCGACGAGCGTCCCTTGGGCTGCATCCGCCACCGCGCCGAGGACGTCGTCCCGCCGCGCGGTCTGGATGACGTTGCCGTGGTCGTCTTTCTGCCACCCGCCGAGCGCGCCGCGCTCGTCGCGCACGGGGATGCGCACCGGCGTGCGCCCCCCTTCCGCGACGAGGATCAGGTGGATGGCCTGCCCGCGCAGGCGCTCGGCCTGCGCGACGGCAGCGGCGAGCGTATCGTGCGCTTCCCCGTCGGTGAACACGATCAGCACGCGGTCGGCGAGCTCCGAGCTGGCCCGGAGCAGTTCCGCGCCCTGGCGCACCGCAGCCGCGAGGCTGGTGCCGCCCTCGGAGGCGACCTCGGGGTCGAGCGCGTCGAGGTACAGTCCCAGCGCGGAGCCGTCGATCGACAGCGGGGACAGGATGTAGCTCGAGCCCGCGAAGGCAACGAGCCCCAGGCGGTCGCCATCCAGGTCCTGCACCAGGCGCCGGGCCTCGCGCAACGCCCGGCCCAACCGGTTCGGGGCAGCGTCCTCCGCCAGCATCGAGCGGGAGATGTCGAGCGCGATCACGGCCGAGAGCCCACGGGTCTCCGCCACGATCTTCTCCTCGCCCCAACGGGGGCCGGCGAGCGCCACGACACCGAGGAATGCCGAGATCGAGAGCGCCGTCGGGCCCAGACGCCCGGCACCCAGCGCAGTGCGCACCGTCTCCTCGGACCACAACGCCGCGCGCCGGACGCGGACCCGGCGCGCCCAGGCCCCGGCGAACCACGCCGCGCCGCCTGCCAGCGGTGCGAGCGCCAGCACGACCGGCGCGTCGAAGCTCATCAGGGCACCCGCACGGCGAACGTCGCCGCGAGCACGATCTCGAGCGCCAGCGCCATGAGCCCGAGCGCGAGCGGCACCCGGTAGGCCTCGTCGAACCGCCGGTACACGACCTGTGCGACCGTCGTTTTCTCCAGGCGGTTGATTTCGTCGAATACGTGCCGCAGCGACTGCGTATCGGTCGCGCGGAAGTAGCGTCCCCCGGTCATGCGCGCGATCTCGGTCATGAGGGGCTCGTCGATCTCGACGGGCATCATCTGGTAGCGTAGCCCGTCGACCCCCTGCCCCGTCGGCACCGGCGCCTGCCCGCGGGTGCCCACCCCGATCACGTAGATCCTGATCCCGAACGCCGCCGCAGCCCGCGCAGCCGTCCGCGGATCTACGGTGCCGCGGTTGTTGACGCCGTCCGTGAGCAACACGATCACCTTACTCTTCCCAGGCGCCCGTCGCAGGCGGTTCGCCGCGGTCGCGATCCCCGTGCCGATGGCGGTCCCGTCCTCGAGCATGCCGATGCGCAGGCTGCGGAGCGCCTGCTCGAGCACGGCGTAGTCGGTCGTGATCGGGACCTGGGTCAGGGCCTGGGCCGCGAAGGCGACGAGCCCGATGCGATCCGACGTGCGCGCCCGGACGAACTCGATCGCGGTTTGCTTCGCCACGTCGATGCGGTTCGCGGGCGCGAAGTCCTCGGCCAGCATGCTGGTCGACATGTCTATCGCCAGCACGATCGAGATGCCCTCGCTCCGGGCCTCCGTCCGCGCCGACCCCAGTCGGGGACCAGCGGCCGCGACGATCAACGCGCCCACACAGAGGCTCCGCAGGGTGACCGGCAGGCGGGCGATCCACAGGCGCTCGGCCGCCCCGGCGGCCAGCCGCACGTCACTCATCTGCGTGCCGCGGAGCCGTGCGAGGCGGCGGGCGCGGAGCGCCCACCACAGCGGCAGGAGCGCCAGGGCGAGGAGCAACAGTGGGCGTGCGAAACTCACGAGCCGATGTCCTGCACCAGCCGGCGCGCCATCTTGGCGAGCGCGGCCACGTCGGTCCCGTGCGCCGAGGCGAAGGCGACGCGGTCCAACTGCTCGAGCACATCCCGGAGCTCACGCAGCGGAGCCTGCGACCGCGCGCGCTCGACCCGCGCCAGGCACTCGGCGGTGCTGAGCGCGGGGTGCGCCTCCGGGATGGTCCGAGACAGGGCCATCCGGAGGCGGTGCGTCGCCCGCGCGGCCACCGCTTTCGGCTCCCCCGCGACCAGCCACCGGGCGTCGGGGACTTCAGGTTCCAGTGGAACTTGAGGTGGCGGCGGCACCTCGCGCGGCGCCCGGCGGCGCCAGCGCAAGGCGCCGGCGAGCAGCGCGCCCGCGACCAGCACGGCGACACCCGCGGGCAGCGGATCTCGGGGGGCGGTGCGCAGCGGCGGCAGCAGCGGTTGCGGTCTCGGCACGACCACGCTCTGAGGAATGACGCTCGACACGCGGAACCACGCGGTGTCCCGCGGCACCGTGTCGGCGCGGCCGCTCGGTCCCCAGCGCACAATCGCGGGAGGCATCACCCAGCGAAGCGCCGGTACCCAGGCGACGACGGGGTAGCGCACTACCCAGCCCTCCGGTGCCCGGAGGAGAACGGGATCGCCGACCGGTTCGACCACCGCCTCGGCCGTCCGCTCCGCTTTCGCGGGCTGGACCCGCCAGCCCGGAGGAGCGGCAACGAATCGCTGGAGCCAGACCGTGTCCCCGACGGTCGGGCGCGCGGGGGTGGCCTGCCACCCCCCACCCTGCCCCGTGGCCGGACGCCACGACGCCACGGCGAGGACGGCAAGCAGGGCGCTGACGGTCGCCCTCTGGACACCATAGCGGCGCGGCGTGGCGAAACGGAGCGTCATCGCTTGAGCCGTCGCGCCCGCTCGGCGAAGGCGCGGCGCAGGGGCACGGCGTAGGGGACGCTGGTCTGCAGCGCCACGCGATCCACGCCCGCCTGGATGAGCTTGCGGGTGCGCTCCTGGATGTGCCGCTCGGCGGCGACGCGAGCCCGGGTGCGGCTGGGGCCGTGGCTGGTATCGAGGAGAACCCGTTGACCGGTCTCGGCATCCTCCAGGTCGACCCACCCCGCGTCGGGGAGGTCGAGCTCGCGGGGGTCGTCGATCGTGATCGCCACGACGTCGTGGCGCGCCGCGAGCCGCGCCAGCGGCTCCTCCCATCCGTCGGCGCGGAAATCGGACAGCACCACGACGATCGAATGATGGCGCGGTAGCTTGGTCGCGTAGTGCAGCGCCTCCCCCAGGTTCGTCCCGCGCCCCCGCGGCGTGAAGGCGACGAGGTCGCGAATCACGCGCAGCGCGTGGGGCCGCCCCTTCGCGGGCCGTACCACGAATTCCACGTTGTCCGCGAACATGAGGGCGCCCACGCGGTCGTTGTGGCGCGCCGCGGCGAGGGCGAGCACCGCTGCCACCTCGACCGCGAGGCCGGCCTTGGTGTACGGACGCCCGAACTGGCAGGAACCGGACTGGTCCACGACGAGCAGCAGGGTGATCTCGCGCTCCTCGTGGTAGGTCTTCACGAACGGGTGTCCCATCCGGGCCGACACGTTCCAGTCGATCGAGCGGAACTCGTCCCCCTGCTGGTAGGCGCGCACCTCGGCGAACTCGATGCCCTGCCCGCGAAAGACCGACCGGTATTCGCCCGTGAAGAGGGAGTTGACGAGTGCCCGGGTGCGGAGCTCGATCCCCTTGACCTGCCTGAGCACTTCCGCGGTGACCGGGCGCCGGCGCACTCGGGCCGGAGACGTCGCGGCACGCCGACGATCTTGTCCTTCGTAGGTCACGGCACGCCCACGCCCTCCAGGATCTTGGCGATCACGCGGTCGGCATCCATGTCCTCGGCTTCCGCCTCGAACGTGAGCAGGACGCGGTGCCGCAGCACATCAAAGGCCATCGCCTGGACGTCTTCGGGCACGACGTAGGAGCGACCGCGCAGGTACGCGTGCGCCCGCGCCGCCTGTGCGAGGTAGATCGAGGCACGAGGGGAAGCCCCGAACGCGATCAGCGGCTTCAGCTCCGACAGGCCGACTGCCTGCGGCTCGCGCGTGCCGCGCACCACGTCCACGATATAGTCCACGACCTTCTGGTCCATGAACAGCTCGGCGATCGCGCTGCGCGCAGCGAGCAAGTCTTCCGCCTCGGCCACGCGCTGCACTTCGATCGGCCGGCCCGATGCCATGCGCGCCACGATTTCCTTCTCGGCGTCGCGCGTCGGGTAGCCGACCCGCACCTTCAGCATGAAGCGATCGAGCTGCGCCTCGGGGAGCGGGTACGTGCCCTCCTGCTCGATCGGGTTCTGCGTCGCGAGCACCAGGAACGGCTCGCCCAGGTAAAACGTTTCCCCGCCGATCGTCACCTGCTTCTCCTGCATCGCCTCGAGCAACGCCGACTGCACCTTCGCCGGCGCGCGGTTGATCTCGTCGGCGAGTACGAGGTTCGCGAACAGCGGACCCTTCTTGGGATAGAACTCCTGCGATCGCTGGTCGAACACCATCGTGCCGATCACGTCCGCTGGGAGAAGGTCCGGGGTGAATTGGATTCGGGAGAACGCGATGCGGAGACACTCCGCCACCGTACGCACCGCGAGCGTCTTGGCGAGCCCCGGCACACCCTCGAGGAGGATGTGCCCGCCCGTGAGCAGTCCCACGAGCAGGCGCTCCACCATCAGCTCCTGGCCCACGACTCGCTTCGCCACCTCGCGGGTGATCGCTTGACTGAGTACCGCGTCGTTCGCCTTCACCGCGCGCGTCGTCATTTCAGTGCCGCCTCTGCCGCTTTACGTACCACCGGGTCCTTGTCCTTGCTGTAGAGTTCGATCAACCCCCGGGCCTCCGGCCGCGCGACGTGCCGCAGGCCCTCGATCGCCGCCGCCCGCAGGCTCGGGGCGCGGCGGTGCATGACCCCGCCCGGTTCGGCGTACTTCGCCAGGACCTCGAGGGCCTCCTTCGCGCCGAGCCGCCCGATCGCCCGCAGCAATTCCGCCTGTACCCCCTCGTCGGGCTCCTGGTCCAGCCGCCGGATCAGCACCATGCTGGACCCGGGGTCCCCCCCCGCCGCGACGGCCCGCGTGGCCGCCAGGCGAACGGACACGCTCTCGTCCTTGAGCGCGGGCATCGCCGGGCGCGAGATCTCCCGTCCGCCCGCCTCCGCCAGGCCGATCAGCGCCGCCTCCCGCACGAACTCCGACCGGTCCCGGAGCAGCGGGAGCAGGAGCGGGGCGGCTTGGGGGCTCCCCGTCAGACCGATGAGCTCCGCCGCAGCTGCGGTGATCTGTGGCTCGCGATCCGCGAGCTTCCCCTGCAACGGCTCGAGCGCTCGGTCCGCCGCCTTTCGAATGGCGGCGCGGTAAGGCGCGCGCAGCTCGATCGGCGCGGCGAGAAACGCGTCGAGCACGAGCGGCACCGAGAGGGCCGCGAGCGCCCCCACCGCCGCGACCAGCGCTTCGCGCTCCTCCGGGGGGACGCGCGGCTCACCCAGCCGCTGCACCATCCGCTCCACGAGCGGCTTGTCGGTGAGCGCCACCGCGGCCCGGTCGATCGCTTCGAGCAGGGCGGCGTCCCGCGCCGCGAGGAGCAGGCGGTCCAGCGCCCCGATCGCGTCGGCCACGGTGACGGCGTCGCGGTGCGCGATCAGCTGCGGCGCGAGCGCCAGTAGCCTTTCCACTGCGGCCCGCTGCTCCTCCGGCGTGGCCGCGCTCTTGAGGCTCGCGATGGCGCGCTTGGCCTCAACGTCCGCCGGGAGCACATCGGGCCGGAACACAACGCCCGAGCGCTTGCCCATCACCTGATCGGACGAGGGCGGACCCGACGTCTGCGTTGGGGGCGCGGCGGCGGGCGGCGGACTCGTCTCCGACGCCGCGGGGGGTGGCTCCGGCGCCGCCGGGAGGCCGCGCGCCAGCGTCGTCGCGCGCAGCCGCTCGAGCCGCTGGCTGGTGCGCCGTCCCAGCGCGAGCGTGATCCGCCCCAGGGTCGCATCGTCAGGCGGGATGGTCCCGGTCGCGACGGCGAACACGGAGAGGACGTGCTCCAACGTCATGCCCGGGTTCAGCGTGATCGCGCGGATGCCACGGGCATACAGCAGCCCCGCGAGCTCGGCGATCTGCGAGTTGCGCGGGAGGAGGTGCTGGCCGTGCCAGTGCAGTCCCGTGGCTCCGACCTTCCACTCGACGGTACCCAGTGCTGCGAGCGCCGAAAGGGCCTCGCCGATCTGCCGCAGCGCCTCCACCACCGCCGGGTGCGTTGGCGGGTAGAGCCGGGTCAGTCGGAAGGTCGTCCCGATGGCGCCGAGCGCGCGGTCGACTCCTGCAGTGTCTACAACCATCGTCAGCGCTTGATGCGCACTCCTCGGTCCTCGTGCCGGAATACCCACGCGGCGAAGCGCGCCGGCTCGATAGGGTCGTCGGCCTCGATCGCCGTCCAATCGACGTCGCTCCCGGAGGCCGCCTGGCCTTGGCGTCGCTGGGCCTGGGCCACCATCTCCTGCGCCCGCCGGATCCAGGCCCCCCACTGCTCCGGCCGCAGGTCCACCCACCCGCGAGGCGCCGCGTCCCGCGGATCCCTTCCGTTTCCCGGGACCACGACCAGGCGGCCGCGATACAGCCGCTGCCCGTCGGGGGTGAGGATCGGGATCCCGACCGAGAGAATATGGCTCCGCAGCACGTGGTCGCGCTCCACCAAGGCCTGGGCCTCGCGCGCCAGCTCCTCGGCCGTCGAGCCGGCGAGCGCGCGCACGCTGGGCCGGAGCTGGCCGCAAATGTGCGACTCGAACAGCAGCTTCGTGAGCCGCGGCGGCCCCAGCATCTCGTAGGCGACGGTGCGGGTCTGCGACTGGCGTTCCAGCTCGCGCAGCTGCTCGAGGGCGTGCGCGCGGAGCACCCCCGCCCGGTAGGTGGGGCCGGCCGTCGCAGCGTCGAGCGCGGCGACGATGTCCCGCCCCGTGGGCCGCCCTTCGATCTCCATGAGCACGTACTCCGCCACCTCTTCCGGCGTGATGAACTCCATCTGGCCCAGGGCGGTGACGGTCTCGAACTCGTCGCGCGAGAACAGTCCGTTTTCACCGACGTCGATGTAGACGCCCTCGAGCGGCTTCCCGAGATCGCACCAAGCCTGCCCATCCGGCCGGAAGGCCTCACTCAGGGCGACCGGCGCGGGGCAGTCCACCAGCGGGACAGGCTTCCCCTTGCGCCGGATCGGCCCGAAGCCGATCTCCCGCCAGGCGATGGTGGCGGTCGGCTTGATCTCGATCGTGGCGGGCGCGCCAGGCGTGCGGCCCAGCAGGAACAGGAGCAGCGATTGCGCGCCCGCGACCGCCGACTTGGTGAGCAGCAGTCGGCTGGGGCGCTCCTCCGAGTGGGTGTACGGAACGTTGAAGCCCATTCCGCCGGTGCCGCTCGTGCCGACCTTCACGTACGCCTTCGTCTCCGCGCGCCTGAGCGACTCGACCATGATCTGCACGTGACGGATCAACTGGGGCATCGTGAGCAGCAGGACGTGCCGTTCCACCGCCGTCCGGTCGGCCTGCCCCGCCGCGGCGAGCGCCAGCAGCTCCTGTGCGCTCTTCATCGCGTCCTGGTAGGCGAACGCGGTCGCCGTGTTGATGCTGTCCACGATGGCGTCGGGGCGGTACTTGATGAGGAGCTGGTGGAGGAAGCTGCGCTGGAGGACCTCGTCGGTGAGCTCGCTCAGCAAGTCCTGGAGCAGCAGCGCGCGGTGCTCCGAGTTCGCGATGACGGCGTTGCGCTCGAGGTGGGCGAGGCTTGCGGGGAGGAACACATCGCCCCATTCGACCGCGATAGCCGCGCGGCCGCGGTAGGGCTCGAGGTCGCGGGCCGCGGCGTTGACCTCGTCCTCGAACAGCGCCACCAGCACCAGGCGCCGCGGCCCGGCACCGAGCAGGCGCCGCGCCACGGCGCGGCCGACGAGGCCGCTGCCGCCGAGGATCATCGCCGTCCGGTCACGCAGTTCCATGCAGTCGCTCGATGGCCTGGATCTCCCCCGCGGCGAGCCGCCGGTACTTCCCCTCCGCCAGACGGCCAAGGCGCACCGGCCCATAGGCGACGCGATGCAGCCACTCGACCTTGAGCCCCAGCGCCTCGGCGAGCCGGCGCACGATGCGCTGCCGTCCCTCGGCCAGCGTGAGCTCGACTTCCACGCTCCGGTCTGCGGGCCGCACCCGGAAGGCGGTGACGCGCACCGGGCGCCCATCGATCTCCGACGGTCGCGCCAGCGCGGTCCGCAACTCGCCCACCGGGCGCCCGTGCGCCCGCAGCCAGTAGGTGCGTGGCACCGCGAAGCGGGGGTGCATCAGCCGGTGCGCGGCGGCGCCGTCCGTGGTCAACAGCAGCAACCCCGACGTCATCACGTCCAACCGTCCAACGTACGTGAGACCCGGCACCTTGGGGAGGAGCTCGTAGACGGTCCGCCGCCCCTCGGGGTCGCCGCGGCTCACCACGTACCCGACCGGCTTGTTGAGCGCCAACCAGGTCAGCGGCGCCCGATGCACGACCCGTCCATCCACGGTGACGCGCTGGCGCTCCGGATCGACGCTCATGCCGAGCGTCGCCACGGCGCCGTCCACGCGTACCCGGCCCGCGCGGATCAAGTCCTCCGCCTTACGGCGCGACGTCACGCCCGCGCGCGCCAAGGCGCGCTGCAGGCGCATCGGCGTCATTCGGGTTCTGCGGGCCCGGGCGGACGAAGCGCGACCGACAGCTCTTCCAGCCGTGGTAGCTCGTCCAGGTCCTTGAGCCCCAAGATCTCCATGAACTGCGGCGTGGTCCCATAGAGCAGCGGCCGGCCCAACCCCTGGCCCCGGGTGACCACCTCGACCAGCCCGCGCTCGATCAGCTTGTCGATGACGGCGCCCGAATCAACGCCGCGGATCTCGTCCACCTCGATGCGCCCCACCGGCTGACGGTACGCGATGATCGCGAGCGTCTCGAGCGCCGCCGGCGACAGGCGACGCGGTCGCAGCGCGAACTGCGCGCGCTCGATTGCCTCGGCGTACTCGCGCCGCGTGAGGAACTGCCAGCCCTGCGCGATCTCGATCAACTCCACGCCGTGATCTTCAGCCGCGTAGGCGTCGCGGATCTCGTTGAGCGCGGCGTGCACCGCTCGCTCCCCGGCCTGCGGCTCGAGGGTCACGAGCTCCTCCACCGCCAGCGGGCGCGACGACGCGAACAGCGCCGCCTCAAGCAGCTTCGCGAGAGGACTCACGGCGGATCACGATCGGGGCGAACGGCCCGTCCTGGCGCACCCTGAGCGCGCCGCGCTTCGCGAGCTCGAGCAGGGCGATGAACACCGAGAGCACGTCCGTGAGCGAGGGATGCTCGCCTACCACGTCGAGCCAGCCAAACTCCTCGCGCTCGGCGAGCAGCGCCACGAGGCGCTCGGTCGCACCCTCGACGTCGAGCGGCCGCGGCACCACGCGGTGCAGCGCCGGCTCGGGGATGAGCGCGATCACCCGCTCGGCCGCGGCGAGCAGGTCGTTCAGCTCGATCACGAGCGGCCCCGGCGCCGCAGCGAGCGGCTCCGGGCGGAAGCCGCGCCCGAGCTGTTCGGCACGCCGGGCCGCCGCTCGCCCGAGCCAGTCCACGAGCTCGCGGATCTGCTGGTATTCGAGCAGCCGGCGCACCAGCTCCGCCCGCGGGTCCTCCCACTCGTCGTCGCCGAGCCGGCGCGGCAGCAGCATTTGCGCCTTGATGCGCAGCAGCCGAGCCGCCATCTCCAGGTAATCCGCCGCCTGGTTGAGCCCCAGCTCGCTGATCACCGCGAGGAACTGGTCCGCGATCTTCGCCAGCGGCAGATCTGTGATGTCGAGTTCGTCCTCGCGGATCAGATGCAACAGCAGGTCGAGCGGACCCGAGAACTGCTCCAGCTCGACGACGAAGCCGGGCTGGTCCTGCGTCACAGGGTTCGCCGGAGCGGTCACGAGGGAAAGGCTCCCGGTGACACCGCGAAACCACCGACGAGCGTGAGCCCGACTCCCATGAGCAGGTAGGCCGGCCAGAGCAGCACTTGCAGCACGCCGGGGAACACCCACACGAGCAGCATCACTGGAATGAAGCCGAACGCCTGCAACTGCCGGTATTTCAACCCCGCCCCGGGCGGCAGCAGGTAATAAAAGACGTGACTGCCGTCCAGCGGCGGCACCGGGATGAGATTGAAGAACGCCAACACGACGTTCAGCCACATCCCCCACCACAGCATGCGTTGGATGATCTCGAACGTGCCCGTGAGCGCCGGCACCACGGCGCCCAGCAACCCCACGAGCGCGAACAGCAGCATGCATGCGACGAACAGCCCCAGGTTCACCGTGATCCCGGCGAGCGAGACGATGATGTCGCCTTTCCGGAACTCGCGATACTTGCGGGGGTTCACCGGCACGGGTTTGGCGGCCCCGAACGGCGGCGCCCCGATCTTCCAGAGCAGGAACGGCACGATCACGGTCATCAAGGGATCGATATGCTTGAGGGGATTCAACGTGAGCCGCCCGAGCATGTAGGCGGTGTCGTCGCCCTGCCGATAGGCCGCCTCGGCGTGGGCGTACTCATGGGCCACGATGGAAAAGAGAAGCACCGGGGCCCAGACGAGGAATTCGAACGAGATGGCTCGACTCGGGGTCGGTGACGGCCAAAGATAACGAACGAAGCGGCGTTGGGTCAACGCCGTAGCACCTTGACCGACCTGCACTTACCCTCTATCTTCCGCCCTCCCAAGGAGACCGAAAGTGCCGAGAATCAGGTCCGCAAAGAAGGCGATGCGCCAGGCGCGGGCACATCACGCCAGGAACCGCGCGCAGCGCTCCGCCCTCCGCACCGCGCTGAAGCGGGTGCGCGCAGCCGCAGCCGCCGAGCAAGCCGCGCAGGCCTACAAGGTCGCGGTGCAGCTGCTCGACCGAGCGGCGCGCAAGGGGATCATCCATCCGAACAACGCGGCGCGGCACAAGAGCCGGCTCGCGGCCGCAGTGAAGAAGCTGTCGACGAAGTAGGCGGTCAGGCGGCTAGAAGGCCGCCAGTTCCGCCCCGCACTGCTCGCAGTACCACTCGGTCGGCAGATTCATCGTTCCGCAGTCCTTGCAGCGGAGCGTCTTTGCCCCCTCCTCGTCGTCGTCGGCCGATTTGCTGGACTCCGGGACGATGGGAGCGGGGGCCGGATTGGCGGCCCGCGCCGGGCTCGGTGTCCGGGGGGTCTCGGTGGGAATCGCAGGCTGGAACTGGGCGCCGCTGGCGCGTCGGGGCGACGGGGCGCCGCCCTTCTCGTCCTCGGTCACCGACTTGATGAACGCCAGCTCGTCCTCCTTCGTCACCTCGATAGGCGTCACTTGCGGCCTGGGCGGGGGTGCCGTGCGCGGGGCCGGCCGGCTGCGGACGAGCCCGTCGAGTTCCTCGAGCTTCTGAAGGTCCGCCTCGACCGATTGGAGATCCTCGCGCACCGACACGAGCTCGGCCAGGACGTCCCGGTGCACCTGGCTCCACTGCGCCTCGTCGTACTCGCCTACCGAGTGACGCAGCTCGGTCTCCGTGAGCTTTTCCGCCGCCAGCGCCTCCTTCTTCTGCAGCTCCCCGCGCAGGTGCTTCTTCTGCTCGATCGCCTGGCGGGCGCTGTCGGCATGCGCTTTGAGCTCCTCCGTGACGGCGGCGAGCCGCGCCTCGTAGTCGGCGCGCACACGCGCACGCACGTGTCCCGGCGTCGCATCCGCCGAGTTGTTCAGGCGCGCGATCCAGGCCTCGTACTGGCGCCGCTCCTCCAACAAGCGCTGAATGGCGGCGGTGTTCTTGGAAGACCCTTTAGGCATCCTGCTCCCGTCCGCCGCGTGCGCGCTCCGCTACCAGGCGCGCCACCGCGTCGCTCGTCAATTCGGTGACACGTCCCAATGCGCGCGCCACGAAAATGATCCGCGCCGCGTGCTCGAGGCTCTCCATCCGGATCCACGCCGCGTCGAGCGTTCGCCCCACCGTGACGGCGCCGTGATTCGCCAGCAACAGAGCATCATGCTCGGCGATGGCGCCTTCCACGCGGTCGCCCAGCTCGGGTGTGCCCGGCGTCCCGTACGGGACCAGCGGAACCCGCCCGCACTGCAAGATAAGCTCGGGCAGCACAAATGTATCAAACCCGTACCCCGCGACCGCAAAGCCGGTCGCCACCGGTGGGTGGGCGTGCACCACGGCGCCGACATCGGGCCGGCGGCGCAGGATCCGCAAGTGCAAGTCCAATTCGCTCGTAGGGTTGCGGCGGCCGCGCCGCTTCCGCCCCGAAAGGTTCACCTCGACCATGTCCGCCGCCGTGAGCAGCGCCTTGATGAGGCCGCGCGGTGTGACGAGCGCCCGCCCGCGCCCGATCCGCACCGAAAGGTTGCCGTCCTGTCCCGCGATCAGCCCCCGCGCGGCCAGCTGCCGGCAACACAGCACCATCCGCTGAGCTGCCTCGCGGGCAGTCACGGGCTCCGCAGGTCCTTCATCTCGTGGACGGGCTTCCCGCCGACGAGGGTCAGGACGGCGCATCCGGTGAGCGTCCGCCCCGCAAACGGAGTGTTGCGGCTCTTGGAGTGGAACATCACCGGATCGACGGTCCAGCGCGCAGTGACGTCGAGCACGACCACGTCAGCGGGCGCGCCAGGCGTCAGGGCGCCCCCCGAGAGTCGGAACACGCGAGCCGGCGCGGTGCTCATCCGGGCGATGAGCTCGGAGAGCGTTAGCACCCCGCCCTCAACCAGCTCGGTGTAACACACGCCGAAGGCGGTCTCGAGGCCCACAATGCCGAACGGCGCGTCGTCGAATGCCGCTTCCTTCGCGTCGTAAGCGTGCGGGGCGTGGTCGGAAGCGACGCAGTCGATCAGGCCTTCCTTCAAGCCCCGCCGCAGGGCGGCCACGTCCGCCGCCTCGCGGAGCGGCGGGTTCATCTTGGCATGCGTGTCGTAGGCTTCGCACGCGTGTTCGGTGAGCGTCAGGTGATGAGGCGTCACTTCGGCCGTCACCCGCAAGCCCTTGTCCTTGGCTCGCCGGATCAGCTCCACCGACCCCCGCGTGGACAGATGGCAGAGATGTACGTGCCCGCCGGTCAAGTCGGCGAGCAGGATGTCGCGCCCGACCATGATCTCTTCCGCCGCCGCCGGGATGCCCTTCAGGCCGAGCCGGGTGGCGACCAGCCCCTCATGCATCACCCCGCCCGCCGCGAGGGTCGGCTCCTCGCAGTGGTCGGCGACGGGAATCTCGAAGGTGCGCGCGTACTCGAGCGCGGTGCGCATCAGGTGGGTCGACACGACGGGTTTCCCGTCGTCCGACACGGCCACCGCGCCCGCGCCCACCATCTCCCCGAACTCGGAGAGCTGTTCTCCCCGCTGTCCGACCGAGATCGCGCCGATCGGGTAGACCCGGGTGAGCCCCGCCCGGACCGACTGGCGCACGATGAAGCCTACCGCCGCCTGGTTGTCGGTGACCGGATCGGTGTTGGGCATGGCGCACACGGCGGTGAAGCCGCCCGCGGCGGCGGCGCGGGCCCCCGAGGCAACGGTCTCCACGTCCTCGTTGCCGGGCTCTCGCAGGTGCACGTGTACGTCCACGAGCCCGGGGGCGACGA
>JBOHSI010000114.1:0-9248 GCA_050733055.1 Gemmatimonadales bacterium | reverse complement strand
GGCCGGCCGCTGCAGGTTAGTATCGGCGTGTTCGACCCGTCGGAGAATGACGCATTCGCCGTCATCGAGCTGCCTCGCTTCGAGGCCGAAGCGGTGTGGAGCCGGAAGGAGTGGAAGGCGTGGGTTGGGGGACTGCTCCAGAACAATTCGGCTCCCTCACCGTCCACCCAGAGCGCTACGGCTGTGGGGGTATCGGGGGGCGCGCGCTACACCTCCAAGACCTTCTCCGTGACGGGCTCAGGCTATTATGGGAAGGGTGTTGGCACCACGCTCTTGTTCTTGGGCGGTACCGATGGTGGCGCGGGTGCCGGGTCGGATAACCTGCGGAACTCCTACGGCTATATCGGACAGGTTACCGTGACGCCGCAGAACAGCAAGGTGACGATCGCGGGCAGCTACGGCGCGAGCCTCCTCGAAGCCTCCACTCTGGAAGCGGCCGCAGGTGGCGCGCCGGATTTCAAGACCGAGAACGGCCTGATCTCGGGCGGCATCTACTATCAGTCCACGAAGTCCCTCAAGGTCGTCGGCGAGTTCAACTACGCCTGGTCCAAGGAGAAGGTCGCCAATCCCGAGAAGAACTCCTCCTTCGCGCCGGCGTTCGGGTTCATGTTGTTCTTCTAAGGCAGTGAATGCAGCACGGGGCGGCCTCCGGGAACGGAGGCCGCTCCATTTTCCGACCCCTGAGGTGAGCCGATGAGGATCCTCGCGCCCGTGAGCGCGCTCCTCCTCTTCGGCGGCTGCGGCGCTATGTTGTCGCATGCCGTCGCCGCCCGGACCGCGACGCCGGTGCCCGACGTGTTCGCCTGCGCGCGGGAGCAAGTGAAGGCCTTGGGCTATGCGCAGACCTCGATCGACCTGAGCGAGCATCGGCTCACGGCGCGGCGCGTCGACGAGGCCGTCCGCAGGGCCGACGTGAGATTCCGACGGGGCCTGGACGAGCTCGAAGTGACGGTCGGCCCCCTGGCGAGCGGGGAGACCGGTCTTACCGTCGCGGCGAGCACGTTCTCGGAGTATGCGACGGAGCGCGGCTTCACCTTGCAGCAGGAGGGGGCGTCGGACGCCGTCAAGGCAGCGGCGCGGGTCGTTCTCGAAAGGTGCGGGCAGTGATCGCCCTTACTTGTATCGGTAGGTAATCCGTCCTCGCGTCAGGTCGTACGGCGACAGGTCGACCGCGACCCGATCGCCCTGCAAAATCCGAATATAGTTCTTGCGCATCTTGCCGCTCACGTATGCGAGCACCTCATGGCCGTTCTCGAGCTTGACCCGGAAGGTGGTGTTGGGCAGGACCTCCGTAACGGTCCCCATCATCTGAATGGCGTCGCCTGCCACTTGCGTCCGGTGCTCCTCTCGTGCCGTTCCGACTCTTTGCGTCAAAACGAGCGGTCCAGCCCGCCGTCCAATGGCTCGCACCAGCACTTCAAATCGCTCGGCGAATCAAGTCGGAACGGCACTCGTCGCCCCGCGGCGCTCACGCGCGCACGTCGTGGGGGTCCATCGTGGCGTCGCGCGGCGGCTCCGGCCCCCGCTTGATGTAGGAAGCGTGCCGGCCGCAGGTCTGGCAGGTGAGCGTCACGCGCTCGGACTGCGCCGGGACGTCCCCGCCGCGACGCCGCGGGCTGCGCACGATCGACCGGGTTCCGCAGGAAGGACAGACCAGGGGAACGTGCTCCCGATCCGCCGCGATCAACGCCAGCGCTTCCGGCGCCCGATATTCCTTGATCCCGCGTCGCCCCACGCTTGCTCGGCACCTCCAATCACGAAATGTAGCGACCCCGGGAAGGGCGGCAACGCGCCTGGCGCCTCCTTGACACGCGGAGCGGCCGGCGTATCTCTCACGGCAACCGGAGGTTGCCATGGACCGCGCCGAGTACGAACCCCTGGCCGAGATCGAAGTCGACGAAGTCAGCCCTTCGCGCCTGGGCTTCACCCTCAGCGGCCAGGGTCCCGATCACGCGGAGTACCAGCTCGACCTCCGGTTTGAGATGCCGCTCGACCCGCGCACGCGCACCGTGCTGGGCGAGCTCTTGTCCCACTCCGATCTGATCATCTCTCGCCGCACCGCGCGCCGCCTCACCACCTTACGAGAGCGCCGCAGCCACACCCGGCAGCGCTGAAGCGCCAAAATCCTTGACGGTCTGGAGGGCGGGATGTAGCTTGGCGCGACTTTCAGCGTCGGAGCAGCGCGTCTCATGCCAGCCGAACTCGGCGGGTCGCAGATCTCTTCGCTGCTCGAGGCCCTCCCAGGAATCGCGAGTGTCTTGCGCAGCCCCGTGGCGGACGCGCTCGTCAAGGCGATCCGCGCCGCCGGGGGCCTGGGCGACTTCTCGGTCGAAGACGCCGAGGAACTCGTGCGCTACGCCGTGCGGCGCGGTCTGATCGGCCCTGACGAGGGCGACCGCGTGCTTGCCGAGGTGCAGGTGGCGCTCAAGGCGAAGCGGAAGGTCGCCAAAGGCGCGAAGCCGAAGGCCGGGAAGAAGAAGCCCGCGAAGCGGAAGCCGCGACGCTGATGTGAGTCACGTCACCGGATATGCGGTCGCGCGTCCTTGCGCGGACAGAAGCCATCGCCAATCTTGAGCCCCCTTCTTTCTCGGCGGGGCCGAGCGCTTGTACGCGCGCGCACATAGCCGTCACCCACTGCCCCTGGCGCTCCTTGTGGGGATGGCCGGGGGCTGCGCGCGCGCCCCCCACCGCCCCCACCCCCCCCACCCCGCTGCCGTCGCTCCCGCTGCGATTCCGGATCTCGCCACCCAGGCCCAGCAACAGCCTCGCAACGCCGCCATCCGCTTCCGTCTCGCCGCCGCGCTTGTGGCCGCACAGCGCTGCGACACGGCCGCCGTCGTGGCGGGCGCGGCGCAGTTGGTCGAGCCGGACAACGTGCTCGGGCCCCTCGTCATCGGAGCGTGCCAGGAGCAGGCGGGGCGCTACGAAGCGGCCATCGCGACGTACCACGAGTTCGCGGCGCAGCACCCCCGTGCCCGCGGCGTCGCGGCACGGCGTGCCAAGGCGCAGCTTGCGCTACGTGCCTCTGCCGAGCGGACGGCGCGGGAAGCGCTCGCGCGCGAGGCAGAAGTGATCGAGCAATCACCCGAGCCGCAGACGCTCGCGGTGCTGCCGATCGTGGTCGTCGGCGATTCCAGCTACCAGCCGCTCTCGCGCGGCCTCGCCGAGCTGATCACGACCGATCTCGCCTACATCCGCACGCTGCGACTGCTCGAGCGGCTCCAGATCGGCGTGCTGCTCGATGAGCTGAAGCTGTCGCAGAGCGAGCGCGTCGAACCAGGGACGGCGGCGCGCGTCGGCCGCCTGCTGCGCGCCGAGCGGATGGTGCAGGGAATGGCGGCGATCACCTCGGAGCGGGGGCCGGTCGAGCTGTCGGCGTCGGTGGTGAGCGGCGGGGGCGTGGTGCGGTCGGTGGACCGGGTGACCGGCCCGTTCAAGCAGCTCCTGGCGCTCGAAAAGCGGGTGGTGTTCGATCTCGCGGCGCAGCTCGGGATCCAGCTGACGGAGGCCGAGCGGCAGAGCATCCTGAAGCAGGGGCCGAGCAATCTCGCCGCCTTCCTGGCGTACAGTCGGGGGCTCGAGGCGCTGGATCGCGGGGACTACCCCGCCGCCGCACGGCACTTCCGGGCGGCGGTGCAGGCCGACCCGAGCTTCCAAGCGGCACAGCAGGGCCAGCAAGCCGCCGAGGCCGCGCCCGTCGTCGAGCAGACCTCGCGGGAGGGCGGCGCGCTCACCACGGTGGTGGACGCCCTGCCGCCCCCTCCGGCGGCGCTGCGCGAGGCGTCGGGCGGGCTGCTCTCGGCGGCGACCCGCGATATCGTCCCGACCGCTGGTGACGTGATCACCCGAACTGGCGGCGCCTCCAGCGGGACCTCCACGATCGACCGCCAGCTCACGCCCGAGACCACCGGCCTGCCATCGATCATCTCGGTCGTCAACGGGATCACCATCATCTTCAAGCGGCCGCCGTGAAGCGCGTGCTGCTGCTGCTCGCCGTCGCGGCCCCTCCCCTCGCAGCCCAGGGTCCGGCGAGCGGCGTGAGCACCGCCGCGACGAGCGGCGTGGTCTTCGACGGCTACTACTTCGGCTCCGGGTTCGCGTTCGACCACGTCGTCCAGTGGACGGTCCCCGTCGCGCTGTCCCAGCGGCTCGGCTCGCGCGTGACCGTGGACCTCTCGACGGCATACGCGCGCGCGTCGGGGGCGATGACCGGTGGGACGTTCGAGGTCGACGGCGTCACCGACACCGACGTGCGGCTCTCCTGGGCCGCGGTGTCCGGGCGCGTGATCGTTTCGGTGGCGGGGACGCTGCCTACCGGAAAGAAGACGGTCCCCGACTCCGCGGTCCCGTTGCTCAGCGCCCTGGCGACGGATCTCCTGGGGTTCACTACCCCCACATTCGGCTCGGGGGGCGGGGTGACCGGCGGGTTCGCCTCGGCCTTCCGGCTGGGCGAGCGCTGGGCGGGCGGGGCCGGCGCGAGCTACCGGTGGCACGCGAGCTACACGCCCGTCGCCGGCGGCCGGGAGCTGGAGCCTGGGGGCGAGGCGCGGGCGCGGCTGGGCGTTGAGGGGCCGCTCGGCCGCGGAATCTATTTCCGCGGCGCGGCGATCTACACCGCGAGCGGCGGCGACGCGCTGGGCGACAGCTCCCGGAGCGCAACCGGCGATCGCGTCCTGATCTACAGTGCCGTGAGCGTCCCTGCTGGCCGGAGTAGCCTCTCCCTCTACGGCTACGACATGTACCGCCTGCGGCCCCGTGCCTACCCCGTGCAGGTGCCTCGGGGCAACGTGCTCGCGCTGGGCGCGCGGCTCGATCGACCGCTCTCGCCCGCCGTGAGCCTCGCGCCGAACGTCGAGTTCCGCCACGAGCTCGTGGGGCCAGACACCGGGAGCGTCCAGTTGTTGGGGTGGCTCGTCCGCCCCGGCGTGGATGTCCGCTACCGCGCGAGTGGGTCGGTCTCGATCCTGGCGCAGGTCCAGGTGGCGTTGGGACGGTTGGCGGATAGCGGCAGCTCGGTCTCGCTCGTCGGCCCGCGCGGGGTGTTGCTCCTGGAGTGGGCCCGGTGAGGCGGCGGCTCGCCGTGGCGCTCGCGCTCGTGGCGGCGATCGCCTGCGTCGAGTGGGCCGGCCCGCGGCTGGGGCGGCCGACGCTCGCCATCGTGCCGGCGTTCTCCGCGACGGCGACGAGTGGCGGGGGCGTGCTGGTCAACGATCTCGACCGGTTGCGGGTGATCGTGCGTCTCCTCCCCATTGGGACGCTAGTCGCCGACACGAGCGTCGACGTCGACGCGGAGGGCAACGCCCGGCTGACGGTCCCCGTGATTGTCATCGGCGCTGCGCAGACGTTCGAGGTGATGCTGCAGGGGATCCGGTCGAGCGACGGCGCCGTGCTGTACATGGGGGTCGATACGGTCGAGGTGCGCGCCGCGGGCCTCGTTCCACCCATCACGGTCCCGGTGAGCTACGCCGGACCCTGCCAATTCGGCTCGGGCTGCGTCGTCACTGTCGCGCCACAGGACACGACGCTAGGGTTGGGCGGCTCGTTCGTGATGCGCATCAGCGTCGATTCGACGCTGACGGCGGTGGCGGGGGTCCCCGTGGCGCTCACCAACCTGACGCCGGGGCTCATCCTCGTCGGGCCCGACGCCCGCGTCACCGCCCTCCTCGGCACGAGCGGGGGCCCGGCGCGCGTCGTGGCCGCGATCCGCGGGGTGGCTGATACGCTGCAGCTGACCGTCTCGCCCCTTGTCGGCATTCCGGCCGCGGTGCTCGTGACTCCGGGATACGGCACCCTCGCGACGACGAGCCCGGCGAACACCGTGCAGCTCGCCGCCAGTGTCAGGGATGCGGTGGGCAACGTGCTGTCGCCCTCGCTCGTGACGTGGGTGAGCCGCGCGCCGGGTGTGGCCACGGTCTCGAGCACGGGGCTCGTGACGGCTGTCACGCGAGGCAGCGCCATCGTCGTCGCGACCGCAGCGACCGGCGTCGCGGACTCGCTGCCAGTGGTGGTCGGCGACCCCACGGCGCCCGGCAACCCCATCGCGCTCACGCTCGCCGGCGCCCGGAGCTTCGGCGTCGCAAAGCGCGGCCAGCTGGTTCCGATCGACGTCCTGGTGGATCTCAAGGCAGCGCCGGGCGCGTTACTCGGGACCTACGACGGGCGGTTCACCTGGAACACAGGCGTGCTGCAGTTCGACAGCACCCAAGCCGGCGCCTTCGCGCTGCCGATCGTCAACGCCGACACGGCGGCCGTCGGCATCCTGCGCTTCACTGCAGTGGACGCGATCGGGGTGGGCGGGTCGCCGACCCTGCTCCGGCTCTGGTTCACTGCCGTGGGCAGTGGGGCGTCCAATCACTTGCTGGCTATGACCCAGATGCTCGCCGCGGTCACGCTCATCGACCTGTTGCCCGGGCTGCTTGTGGCGCCCGGGAACGTCACCGTCGGACCCTAGACCCGGAAGCTCTTTACCAGCCCCCGCAGCTTTTCCGCTGCGTGGAGCAGGTGCCCGGCGGCGGCGGCCATCTCCTGAGTGGAGGCGCCCTGTTCTTGGGCGGCGGCGGTGACTTGCTCGGCGCTCGCCGCATGCGTAGTGGCGCGGGTCGCCACCTGCTCGGCCTGGTGCTGCAGCTGCTCGGTCGTGTCGCGGTTTGCTTGGGCCGCGAGCTTCACGCGTAGCGCGGCGTGCTCCACCTGCTCGATCGCCGCGACGATCTCCCCGAACCCCCGGCTGGCGCCCTCCGCCACGGACTCGATTCCCCGCACCTTCGCCTGACCTGCCGCCGTCGTGCCGGTGAGGTCCTCCATCTGTTCGCGGATCAGCGCCGTGGTGCGCGCCACCTCTTCCGCCGCGCGCGCGGACTCGTCGGCGAGCTGGCGGACTTCTTCCGCGACCACGGCGAAGCCGCGGCCGTGCTCGCCCGCCCGCGCGGCCTCGATGGCTGCGTTCAGGGCCAGGAGGTTCGTCTGGGAAGAGATGCGCTTGATGAGGTCGACGAAATCCTCGATCGAGGCGCTGAGCTGGGCCAGCTCGCCGATCTGCCGCGAGGTGGTCTGCACCACTTCGCGCACCTCGAGCAGGGCCCCCCCCGCGGCCGCGACGTCGCCGCGCTGGCGGTCGGCGACGGCCCGGATCTCCTCGGCGACCCGTGCGGTCCGCTCCGCTGCCTCCGTCATCTCGGCCGTCGCGCGTCGCAGCTCCTCGATGCCCGTCCCCATCGCCGCCACACCGGCGCGCTGGTGATCGGCGCCGCCCGAGATCTCCATCATCGCGGCGGACACCTGGTTCGAGGAGGCCGCGAGCTGCTCGCCGACCGCCGAGAGGTCCCCCGCCGACCCCGCGATCCGATCCGACTCCCCGATCACGTCGCCGACGATCCCTCGCAGCCGGTCGCCCATCCGGTGCATGGCCTCTGCCAGCACCCGGAACTCGCGCGGCATCTTGCCCGTCGTCACGGGTCGCAGGTCGCCGCTACCGAACCGCTCGGCCGCCGTCACCAGCCGGTCGAGGGGACCCTGCACGGACTGCAGCGTCCAGCGCGCTACGAAGACACCGCCGACGGCAATCGCCGCCAGGATAAGCCAGAGCGCCTGCTCGCGTTGCTGGGAGGCGGTCGCCAGCCGGCCCGCGGCGTGTGTCGCCTTCGCGGCCTGGCGGGCCGACAGGTCCCGGGCCAAGCGTGTCAGCTCGGCCGCCTGCGGCCGCACGGCGACCGACCGCGCCTGCGCCTCCTGCTCGCGGCCCAGGTCCCTGAGCGCGTGCGCCATGGAGTATTCGGTCTGAATCGACGCGTGCAGCTGCTCGAGCTTGGTGACGATGATCCGGTCCTCGGCCGTCAAGTCCAGAGTCTCGAGCCGCCGTTGGTACTGGAACGCCTCGTCCGCGGCGGTCTGAAACTGGCGGCGCGCGTCGGCACCGGGCGTCGCGAGATACTGCTCGGCGGCGCGCATCTCCTGGAACACCGTGGTCACGAGCCCGCTGCCGACCTCGCTCGACGCCCGCAGCCCCTCGAGTTCGCTGGCGACAGCCTCTCGCATCTGTCGCAGCGTGGCTGCGCCGAGCAGGGCTGCCCCGACCAGGCCGACCACGAGCGGGATCAGCCCGGCCAAAATGCGGGAGCGGATGGTGTCGAAGGCCGGCTCCATCAGTGCGCGATCTCCGTGACCAACCGGCCTTCGCGCACGACGCCGATCACGACCTCCTTGCCCGGGACGTCCCCCCTGTCGTCGAACGCGATCGTTCCCGTCACACCGTCGAACGAGGGCTTCCCGCGGCCGACCCTGGCGAGGTAGTCGCGGATCGCGCGCCGCCCCGCGCCCGCCTCGTCGATGGCGCGCGCGAGCAGGAAGACGATGTCGTAGGCACCCGCGCCGCGATGGTCCGGCTGCTGACCCTGGTAGGCCCCGGCGTAGTCCGCCACGAACGTCGCGTTGCGGTCCTCCGTGCGGTCGGGGAGATACGCAGAAGAGAGGTGCACGCCTTCGGCGAGACCCCCCCCTCCGGTGGCCTCGATCCCGGTCAGCGCGTCCCCGCCGATCACCGGCCACCGCAGCCCCAGGGCCCGCATCTCCCGCAGCGCCAACTCGGCCCCCGGGCGCTCGGCGGCGAGCATCAGCACGTCGACCCCGCCGTCACGCAGGATGCGTGACAGATACGGCTCGAGCGACCTTGTCGCCGCCACGTAGGGGTCGGCTTCCAGCACCGTTCCGCCCTGTCGGGTGAACTCTGCCGCGAATGCTTGGCGCACGCCACGCCCGTAGTCGTTGTTGATGTAGATGACCGCTGCGCGGCGTGCGCCAAGCTGCTGCCAGGCGAACCGAGCGAGCTGCGGGCCGTGTTGGAGGTCGGTGGGGCACACGCGGAAGAAAGACGAACTGATCCCGCTCAGGTTCGGGCTCGAGGCGGACGGAGAGATCATGGCAACGGGGGTCGAGCCGCCGCCGTAGATCCGCGCAGCGGCCCGGGTCGGCGGTGAGCTCAGGTGCCCGATTACCGCGATGACTGTCGCGTCCTCGTACAGCTGCTGAGCAACTCGTACCGCGGTGGCCTCACTCCCCGAGTCGTCGGCGATCCGCAGCTTGAGCGGCCGGCCCCCGACACCTCCTCTGGCGTTGATTTGCTCGATCGCCAGCTCGGCGCCGCGCAGCATGGACCCCCCCCGCGGCTGCGAGAAGGGGCCGGCCAAACCGATGACGATGGGGCCGCTCGGGCGGGAGCACGCTGCCAGCACGAGGGCGGCGCCGACGAGAGC